>NZ_JBVHMR010000037.1:0-73399 GCF_055558375.1 Streptomyces sp. NPDC025793
AGCAGCGGCATCGCCTCGGACGCCGTGACCAGCTCCCGCAGCGGATGCCGCTCCAGCACCGCCGCCACCTGCGGGGACAGCGCCGGCGCCAACCGGTCCCCCACCGACAGGGCCTCGTCGCGCAGGGCCGCCGCCGCCTTCCGCACCAGCCGGCGGTCGGCCTTCGGGACGCCCTCGGCGGCACGTTCGTACAGCCGGGCGCCCTCCTCCAGGACCAGGGCGGTGTCGACACCGGCCGGGATCTTGACGCTCGCGTGGTGCCGCCAGGTGGCCAGCGGGTCGGACCAGGCCTCCACGGTGTACGTCCAGCGGCCGGGCGCCCCGGCGGTGACGGTGGCACCCCAGCGGTCGGTGCCCGGGGCGAGCTCCCGCATCGGTGTCCACGGGCCGCGCCGGCCCTTCGGACCGCGCAGCACCACGTTCGCCGCGACGGCGTCGTGCCCCTCGCGGAAGACCGTGGCGGACACCTCGAACGACTCACCGGTCACCGCTTTGGCCGGCCTGCGCCCGTGCTGGACCACGGGGCGTACGTCGAGGACGGGGATACGGCCCAGGGTGGTGGCCGGCGGCGGTGAAGAAGCCGTCCCGGCGCGGGGTTTCACGGGCTTCACGGGTTTCTTGGCCGATGCCTTGCTGCTCGACGGTGGTCCTGACGACTGGTGCGTGGCGGGCATGACCGCTCCTGTCCGCGTCAACGTGGGTGTGGGCGGAGTGATGTGGGGAGGTGGGTCCTGCGAGGTGCTGTGGTGCGCCTGTGGGGTGTGTACCGCAGGAGCCTTCCCATCCTGCTCGGGTGGGCAATCCGGCACTTTGTTAACTACTCGCGCGTATGTCCACCCGTCGGACCGGCCCCTTTTTTCCGGGTGCCCGGCAACCCGCGCTCCACGCACCTCAACAGGCCTATCATCGGCGGGATACGGTCCGGACGAGCTGGGGGAGCCAGGGATGGTGCCGTACGGTGAGGACTCGGTCGAATCCGGCGAGGAACTGGAGTTCCTCGTGCTGGACGACGGCCCCGGTGACGTGCGGGACAAGTCCTTCGGCTCGCGACGCGGTGAGGACGAGGGCCGGGTCCGCCGTCGTACCTTCAAACCGGCCGACCTGAACGCCCAGTTGGCCCGCACCCTCGACGGGCTCAGGGAGGCCTTCGACGGACTCCAGGAGTCCGGTCCGGACGGCTGGGGCATTTCCCAGGTGCAGGTGTCCTGCCAGCTCACCACCTCGGGACAGATCGTCGTCGTGGGCGTCGGCGGCCAGGCGCAGCGCACCGGAGGCATCCAGTTGACGCTGACCCCGAGGCCGGCCGGCGGTGACCGCTAGCGCAGGCGGACCGGACTGGAGAGACCGGCGGTTCCGCGCCCTGCTGGTGGGCGTGGACCAGTACCGGGACCACTCCTTCCGGTCGATGCCGTTCATCACCACCGAACTGCGGCTGCTCGCCGAGGCACTGGAGACGGCCGGATACCAGGAGGCCAAGGTCCTGGAGGCCGGTGAACTGCACGCCCAGGCGATCGAGGACGAGGTCGAGCGCTTCGTGCGCAAGGCGGCGCCGGGCGACCACCTGCTGCTGCTCCTGTCCGGGCACGGCTTCCACTCCGACGGTGTGGACTTTCTCGTCACCGGACCCGCCCGGCTCGACTCGCTCCGGTTCCGGAGCCACTGCCTGCCGATCGAGTTCGGCGCGTTCCTCAGGGAGTCCGAGGCCGCTCAGCTCGTGGTGGCGGTCGACGCCTGCCGGGATCCGTTCGACACGTTCACGAAATCGGTGGGCGACGCGCCGGCCTGGAGCAAGGGAACCACCGGCTACGAGGACTACGACGACCCCGAGCGCCCCCGGTACGCGCACGTGTACGCCTGCGCCCGCTACCGTACGGCCGGCTTCGGCTACGCGGCCGAGCCGTCCGGCGAGGGGAGGAGAGCCGCGCCGGACGAGACGACCGGATTCTCGTACTTCACCAAGGCGCTCACGGAGATCGCCCGTCACACGTCGGCGCCCGGCACGCTCGACGCGCTGGAGCCCCTGCTCGACGAACGGGTCCGCCTGATCGCGCGCGACGACCGGGGCGTCGGCGACCAGTGCGTCCAGATCAACTTCGCCACCGGCAGGGACGGCCTGTTGCTCTTCCCCCACCACGGGGCCGGGGCGGGACGACCGGCGGGGGAGCACCCCTGGCAGCACGCCGCCGCCGAGCACGAGGCCTGGCGACGGGTACGGCCCGGCAACCTGACCGGCGTACAGAAGGACGCGGCGGTCGCCCAGGTGCGGGAGGCCGTGGTGCGGCTCGTCGGCCTGTGGGGGCACGACACCGACGGTCCCGACGCGTGGCTCGCCGAGCACGGCGACGTCTGGCGGCCCGCCGAGTGCGAGAGCCGGATGGGAAGCTGCGTGGAGACCATGCTGCGCAGTACGGCCGCCGACTCGGCCTCACCCCACCTGGACCTCAGCCTCACCGAGGCCGCCCTCCTCGTCCTGGGCCCGTTCCTCTTCACCGCGTTCGGCACCCGGCTCGCCTACCTGGCCCGGGACATCCGGCCGTGGAGCCTGGAGGGCGGACAGCCCGCCGGTGACGACTGCGCGCTCGCCACCCGCGGGGACTTCGAGCGGTACTGCGACGCGCACCAGGCCCTGCGCGACCGCGAGCGGCGCGCCCGGGAGCGCGGCCGGGACGACGAGGCCCGCGCCGTGGCCTGGTGGCTGGCCCGCCAGTGGCTGCTGCGGCTGCCCGGCACGCGGGACGCCGTGGTGCGCTCCGGGCTCGCGGGCCTGGAAGTCCTGCCCGACGGAGACGAGTTCGGCCCGCAGCTCGTCCGTCACGTCCTGAGCCCCGCCCGGCTGTGGCGGCTGACCGAGCTGATCGGCCTGGACCTGGAGCAGGCGCCGAGACCGGAACCGGACACGGTGGCCGCACAGCTCGCCGCCGAGCACACCGTCGACTGGGACCGGGTCGGCACCCTGCTCACCGTCGCCCACCACATGGCCGTCGACCCCGTGCTGCTGCCCGCCCTGGTCGCCGAGCACCTGGGCATCAGCGACCCCGTCGACGGCACGGCCTTCCGGGAGGCGCTGCGCAGGCTGGCCTGGCAGCCGGACGGCCCCCGCCGGGTGCTGTCGGTGGAGTGTCCGCACCAGGCCGTCGAACTCGCCCTGCGCCAGCACACCGACGCCCTCGACCGAACGGTGCGCGCAGTGCTGAGCCGGCCGGACCGCCAGAGCGTGCCGGCCTGGGGCGTCCCGACCGGCTTCGGCGCGAGCCGGGTCACGCCCGCCACCGACGCCGACGCCAGGCCCCGCTACGAGGCCGCCGACGTACGCTTCCGGCTCGACGGCGACCGGGTCCGTGACCTGCTCATGGGCGAACAGCTCTACCGGGACCGCACGCTCGCCCTGCGCGAGCTGTACCAGAACGCCCTGGACGCCTGCCGGTACCGCAGGGCCCGCACCGAGCTGTGGAACCGCCGCAACCCCGGTGAACGTGACGACTGGACGGGCGGGATCACCTTCGTCCAGGGGGTGGAGGACGGCCGGCCCTACATCGAGTGCCGTGACAACGGCATCGGCATGGGCCGTCGCGAACTGCGCCGGCTCTTCGCCTTCGCGGGCAGCCGGTTCGTGGAGCAACGGGAGTTCCTCGCGGAGTGGGCCGAGTGGGACAAGGAAGGCATCGCGTTCCATCCCAACAGCCGGTTCGGCGTCGGGGTGCTCAGCTATTTCATGCTCGCCGACGAGATCCGGGTGACGACCAGCAGGCTCGGCGAGGACATGCGGGCCGGGGAGCGGCTGATCGTCCACATCGACGGCCCCGGCGCGCTGTTCCGCATCCAGTCCGACCGGGCCATGCTGCAGTCGGGCACGAAGGTGCGGCTCTATCTGCGCAATCCGGAGGAGAACATCTCCTGCGGTCAGGCGCTGCGGCGCAATCTCTGGGTGTCGGACTTCTCCGTGCGGGTGGAGGAGGACGGAGAGGAGCCGTTGCGGTGGGAGCCCGGGAAGCTGTCGGCCTACGTCGGCCCGGACTCCGCCGACGACGCGGTCGGGGTCTGGCGGTCCAGGGACGGCGAGACCGTTGCGGCCCAGGACGCCGGAGACGGAGTGTGGTGGTGCCCCGGACGCGGGGCGGTCCTGGCCGACGGGCTGTGGGCGGGCGAGGCCCGCTTCGGCGTCGTGGTCAATCTCACCGCCGGGCACGCCCCCCGGCTGAGCGTCGACCGCGCGGCCATGCTGGACGACCACGAGCAGCATGTGCGTGAACTCCTCACCAGCAAGATTCCCGTCCTGTTCGACGAGGGCGGGCGGGTGTTGTCGTTGGCATGGCTGTATGCGCTGGTGATCGGCGGATGGCCGAACGACAACCGCAGACTTCCGTCCGAGGCCAAGCCGGCCGGGCGGCAGGGCTGGCTCGCCGACCGGATCGCGGAGCAGGCCGTGGCCCGCGGCCACCGGTTCACCTTCCGTACCCGTGTGGGTGAACCGCTGACGGCGGACGCCGGGGCCGTGGGCTGCTGCCCGGCCGACGAGTCGCTGGTCCGACGCGTGCGGGCGACGGGCACCGCCGGCGTGATCGCGGGCGAGAACGGGGTGCTCAGCGAATGGCGGACGAGGGTCTGGGCCGCCGCTGATCCGCGTGCCGGACTGCGCGTGCGATCCTCGCTTCCTGTGGCGCTTCCCACGGACGAGCTTCTCTTGTGGGAGGCGATGGACCTCGGTCGGCCGCTGCCGCTGGGAGCGCTGCTGTCCACCGTGGAGAACAGCGGCATGCCGTTCACGTACGTGGTCGAACGCATGCGGCAGCTTGGTGCGATCCTGCCCGGCCCGGCGATCCTGCGCCGGACGGCCGACATCGTCGCCGGTCGCGCGGAGATCTCACTGCGTCAGTTGACACGGCTGGTCAGTCGCGATCAGGACGGCGAACCGCCGTGGCTCGGCCCGGAGGCGGAGCTGTCCGTCGAACATCTGAGCATCGACGGACATGATCCGCTCGTCACGGCGCGCCTGCTCGCCTCACTCGGTTTTCGCGTGCCCGACGACGCGGCAGGCACCGGGCGGCTGCGCCGCAGCGTCTGGCCGCCGGACAAGGCGGACCTGCCCACGCTGGTGCTGCGCGAGAACCTCGACCCGAACGGTGCCGAGCTGCACCGGGACCGGCCCGTGCCGATGGCGCATCTGACCATCGCCACCACCGCGTTCCCCGGACGGGCGGAACGGATCGCCGACGCCCTCCGCGCGGCCGGTTACCGCCTCTCGTCGGGGAACCCGCCCAACGTGGTGGATCCCGTCGGCGTCGACCTCCTCAGCACCAGCGGTATCGGCCGGCCGCCCTGGCGCCGCGCGGACCATGTCATGCCGCTGTACCACCTGTTCAGGGTCGCTGAACGGCACAACATCCGGATCGAGGACGTGGTGGCGAAACTGAGAGCGCTGGACATCCCGGTGCCGCAGCTGCCCGCACAGGAGGACGAGCACCTCCTCGCCCGGCTTGTCAGAGACGTACACACGTACGGGTACTTCGACGCGGGGACCCCCGTACGGCCATCGGTGATCGTGAGGCTCGCCCAGGCCGACCGGGTGCCGGACCGGGAGGTCGCGCGACGGCTGGCCTCACTCGGATACAGCGTGCACGCGTTGGACGACGACCCGCGTCGCCCCGACGACTACGGCGATCTGATGTTGCTGAGCCGTGACCACGACGGTCAGGAGCCCTGGCTGGACACCGAGTGCCAGGTGCCCTGGCATCACGTCCTGCGAGCCGCTCAGGAACGACGGCAGCCGACCGGGGAGATCGTCGCCTGTCTGGCCCGTTACGGCTACCGGACGGCGCCGGAACCGCCGGCCGGAAACTGGAAGCCCGGCGAGGAACAACAGACCCTGCTGTGCACCCCCGACAACATCCTCTGGTTCCTCATGGGCCCGTCCCAGAAGGGCTGGCTCACCGCGACCAGACCCGTCCCCCTCACTCACGTCTTCCACACGGCTCACCTCCTCGCCCGCACCCCCGCCGAAGTCGCCCACCGCCTGCGACAGCTGGGCCACGTCCTCCCCGACGACGTGGAGTTCACAGATCCCGCCACGCCCTGAGGACCTCCCCACCGACCCTCCGGTAACCACTACCGTCGACAGTGACGACGAGACGTACGGCGCCGTACGTCTCCCCCCGCGACGCGTCCGAGGTGGAAGTGTGAAGGCGATCCGTCGGTTCACCGTCCGTCCCGTTCTCCCCGATCCCCTCCGGCCGCTGAGTGACCTGGCGCGGAATCTGCGCTGGTCCTGGCATGCGGAGACGCGCGACCTCTTCCAGTCCGTCGACCCGGAGGCCTGGGCCGCCGCCCAGGCGGATCCGGTACGGCTGCTGGGCCGGGTACGCCCGGCCCGGCTGGCACAGCTGGCCGGGGACCGGCGGTTCCTGCGCCGGCTCGGCGCCGTGGCCGACGACCTCGACGACTATCTGACCGGGGAGCGCTGGTACCAGGCGCAGGCGGACGGGCTGCCCGTCGCCGTCGCCTACTTCTCCCCGGAGTTCGGCATCACGGCCGCGCTGCCCCAGTACTCCGGCGGCCTCGGCATCCTCGCCGGCGACCATCTCAAGGCCGCCAGCGACCTCGGCGTACCCCTGATCGGTGTCGGTCTCCTCTACCGGCACGGGTACTTCCGCCAGACCCTGTCCCGCGACGGCTGGCAGCAGGAGCACTATCCGGTGCTCGACCCCAACGAGCTGCCCCTCACCCAGCTCAAGGAGCCCGACGGCACCCCCGCGCGGCTCTCGCTCGCACTGCCCGGCGGCAGGGCGCTGCATGCCCGGATCTGGCTGGCCCAGGTGGGCCGGGTGCCGCTGCTGATGCTCGACTCGGACGTCGAGGAGAACGACCTCGGCGAACGCGGGGTGACCGACCGGCTCTACGGCGGCGGCAGCGAGCACCGGCTGCTCCAGGAGATGCTGCTCGGCATAGGAGGTGTGCGGGCGGTGCGGACGTACTGCCGCCTCACCGGGCACCCGGAGCCGGAGGTCTTCCACACCAACGAGGGGCACGCGGGCTTCCTCGGCCTGGAGCGGATCGCCGAACTGTGCGCGGGCGGACTGGACTTCGACTCCGCGCTGGAGGCCGTGCGCGGCGGCACGGTCTTCACCACCCACACCCCCGTCCCGGCCGGCATCGACCGCTTCGACCGGGAACTGGTCGCCCGGCACTTCGGCGCGGACGCCGAGCTGCCCGGCATCGATGTGCAGCGGATCCTGACGCTGGGCATGGAGACGTACCCGGGCGGCGAGCCGAACCTGTTCAACATGGCCGTGATGGGGCTCAGACTGGCTCAGCGGGCCAACGGCGTGTCCCTGCTCCACGGACAGGTCAGCCGGGAGATGTTCGCCGGGCTGTGGCCGGGATTCGACGCCGAGGAGGTGCCGATCACCTCGGTGACCAACGGGGTGCACGCGCCGACCTGGGTGGCGCCGGAGGTGCTGCGCCTCGGCGCCCGCGAGGTCGGCGCCCAGCGGGCGGAGGACGCGCTGACGGTGGGCGGCTCGGACCGCTGGGACTCCGTCGCCGACATCCCGGACCAGGAGATCTGGGAGCTGCGCCGCACCCTGCGCGAACAGCTGGTGCTGGAGGTGCGCGATCGGTTGCGGGCGTCGTGGCGCCAACGGGGCGCCGGGAACGCCGAGTTGGGCTGGATCGAGGGGGTGCTGGACCCGGACGTCCTGACCATCGGCTTCGCGCGCCGGGTCCCGTCGTACAAGCGGCTGACCCTGATGCTGCGCGACCGGGACCGCCTGATGGAGCTGTTGCTGCATGCGGAGCGCCCGATCCAGATCGTCGTGGCGGGCAAGGCCCACCCCGCCGACGACAGCGGCAAGCGCCTCGTCCAGGAACTGGTCCGCTTCGCCGACGACCCGCGCGTGCGCCACCGCATCGTCTTCCTGCCCGACTACGGCATGGCGATGGCGCAGAAGCTCTACCCGGGCTGCGACATCTGGCTCAACAACCCCCTCCGCCCCCTGGAGGCGTGCGGCACCTCCGGCATGAAGGCGGCGCTCAACGGCTGCCTCAACCTCTCCGTGCTGGACGGCTGGTGGGACGAATGGTTCCAGCCGGACTTCGGCTGGGCCATCCCGACGGCGGACGGCGTCGGCATGGACCCCGACCGCCGCGACGACATCGAGGCGGCGGCGCTGTACGACCTGCTGGAGCAGCGGGTGACCCCGCGCTTCTACGAACGCGGCCGCGCCGGCCTGCCCGACCGCTGGATCCAGATGGTCCGCCAGACCCTCACCCTGCTGGGCCCGAAGGTGCTGGCCGGCCGCATGGTCCGCGACTACGTCGAGCGCCTCTACGCCCCCGCCGCCCAGGCGCACCGCGCGCTCACCCCGGACACGGCGAGCGAACTGGCCACCTGGAAGGCCCGGGTGCGGGCGGCCTGGCCCGAGGTGGGAGTCGACCACGTCGAGACGACGGCGACGACGGCCACGGCGGAGCTGGGCACGACCGTCGGCCTGCGGGTGCGGGTCGCCCTGGGCGAGTTGAGCCCGGACGACGTGGAGGTCCAGGCGGTCTCCGGCCGGGTGGACGCCGAGGACCACATCACGGACGCCACGGTCGTCGCCCTGAAACCGACGGGAGCCCCGGACCTGGAGGGCCGGCTGCTGTACGAGGGCCCCCTCTCCCTGGACCGCACGGGCCCGTACGGCTACACGGTCCGCATCCTGCCCACACACCGGCTGCTGGCCTCGGCCGCGGAACCGGGCCTGGTGGCGGTGCCGCCCGGCGAGGTGGTGGAGGGGGCGGGGGTGTTGTTGCGGTAGCTGTCCAGCCGGGGAGGGCTGTTCTGCGCTACGGCACGAGCAGGTGCAGGCCGGAGCAGTCGTCCCCGCCGGCCGGGTCCGGGGCGTACAGCCAGTAGACGGTCGCGAGCAGTCCGAGCGTCAACAGCAGGCCGAGCACGGCGGCCACCAGCGCGAGTCCGCGCCGCTCGGTGCGGGGAAGCGTGGCGAACGCCAGCAGGGCGCCGAGGGCGCAGGTGAGACCGGCCCACGAGGTGACGTACATGCGCGTAGAGGGCCCCAGGTACCTGCAGTGCTGGAACGTGTCGGAGCTGAAGGCCAGGTGCGCGATGAGCAGGCCGGTCGAGACAGCCGTCAGCACCGCGACGAGCAGCGCACGCCGGCGCCCGGTCGGTACGGGGGCAGGGGTGGTCGTGGTCATCGGTACCAGTCCGGGTTGGGGCGAACGAACACCAGGTTCTGGGCACCTTCGCGTTTTTCGGTGGAGTTGATACGCCCTCCCGGACTGACGTTCTGGTACGGGTCGGTGTGCTGGTGAGCGCTGCGACTACCTGGCTCCGGCCGCCGTCTTCAGCCCTTCGAGGAAGAGGACGAACGAACCGGCAGGGAAGGCGAGAGTGGCTCGGGCCGGGGCCTTTGAGTCACGGATGGCTATGTGGGTGTCGAGGTCGGCGACTTCGACGCAGGTGTTGCCATCGCCTCCGCCGGAGTACGACGATTTGTGCCAGCGGATGGCCTGGTTCATGCGGGCGCCTCACAGTTCCTTCGTCAAGCGATGGATGAAGTCCCGTGACTCCACGGGCGGCAGTGCTGCTCTCTCCACCTTATGGAGTAGGGCCCGGAAGCGCGCCAGCTGGGATTCGGCATCGATGAAGGTGGTGCCGTGCGGAGCATCACGCAGTACGGTGTCCAGCCGGGGGAGCGCCCCGCCCACGTACATCATCTCGATCCCGGCACCGGCAAATCCCTCTCCCGCGAACGGGATGACACGCACTGTGGCGTGCTCGCGTTCGATCGCCCCGAGGATTTCCCTGAGTTGAGCATGAGCGGTGCTGCGGTCGGACACCAGGATGCGCAGCGCCGCCTCGTGAATGATCGTCTCGTACGGGACGGGCACCTTGCGCTCAAGTACGGACCTGCGCCTGATCCGGTGTTCGATCCGGGGTTTCAGTTCGCTCTCCGGAAGCTCCGGGACCATGTAACCGAAGACGGCACGGGCGTAGTCGGGGGTCTGCAGCAGCCCGGGCACATGGGTGGTGACAACCTCACGCAGAAAAGCCCCGTGGTGCTCCGTCTCGGCGACGTCCAGAAACACCGGTGGAAGCACTCCCCGGTACTCCTCCCACCAGCCTTGCGCACGCTCGCCGGCCATCGCGACCAGGGCCTCGACGAATGCCTCGTCAGCGCAGGCGTAGTGCGCCGCCAGCCGCCGCACCCGCTCCTCGCTCACGCCGGCGAGGCCCGCCTCGACCTGGCTCATCTGCGCCGACGTCGAACTGAGCAACCCCGCGACTTCGCGGGCTTTCAGGCCTGCGGCTTCCCGCAGTCTGCGTAGCTCGGTGCCCAGGCGTACCTGCCGTGCTGTGGGTTGGCTTCTCGGCGCCATCGCCCCTCCGCCTTCAACCGCCGTGCTGTCGTGCCTCGTTCGGGCGTCAGATTACGCGACCCGCTTGCGTGAGGAAAAATTTTTGCACTACTGTCGGTGACGCACCGCGCACGCTGCGGAAGTGCACTGCTCCGTCGTGCCATGACGGCTGCGGCATTGCCGCCGCGCGTGAGGACCCCTCTCTTCCGCTGGAGTTGATGACGCATGCCCGAAACCTGGGACTACACCCTCTACATCCCCAACGACCCCAGAGCCGTCACGGTGTGCCGCCGCACCCTGCGCCTGATCCTGGCCCTGCACGGTCTGATCGGCCTGGTGGACACTGCCGAACTCCTCGCCTCGGAGCTGGTGTCGAACGCGGTACGGCACACGAAGGGCCCCGCCGCGCTCAGGGTCCGCCGCACCCCGGAGGGCGTCGTGTGGATCGGAGCGTGGGACACGGACCCGGCGCCGCCCGACCCGCCGCTGGCGTTGGAGGAGGTGGGGGAGTCGGAGGACGGGCGGGGGCTGGGGCTGGTGTCGGCTTGTGCGAACCTGTGGGGGTGGCAGCCGTCGGCGAGGTTCGGGGACCGGGGGAAGTACGTGTGGTGTGAGCTGGGGGTGGTGTGATGGTCGGCTGGTCGCACTAGGTGCTTGCGGGCAGAGCCCGTGAGGGGGCCTTCGTCCTCGTGGTCGAGTCGTAGGGAAGAGGGGCGAGGCTAAGCGGCGTGGCCGGCTCTGCTGCCTCTCCTGCCTGTGCGGGAAGTGCCGTTGCGAGCCGATACTCATCGTCATCGCCCGGAGCAGTGGCGAGGTGGCCTCGCGGTCGATCCAGTTCGGCTTCCGGCACTGGCACTCCGTCGGCGGTGCGATCGTCGTTCGGTGCCGGAGCAACAAGCGGTTGTGAGGCCGCTCGAACCGAGTGCCGGCTCCACCGGCGCCGGCAGCGCGGGCCACAGCTCCGGATCGAGGCCCGCGACCCGCTTGTGTCCGCCGCCTGTCGGCGGCGCCCGTCCAAACGGGCACCGCCGGTCTCCAACTCCGTAGGCCCGCTGGGAGCGCCTAGAGCTCGATCGGGCGATAAGCGAGAGCCTGATCCACTACTTCTTCTGCTGTCAATTGAGGGTCTGCGTAGTAGATCAAATTCGACACTCGCGGATGGAGTACGCTCGCCTTCAGTTCCTCCAGAAGGCGATCCTCCTCCTCTTCCGGCAAGGTTGCGTCGATGAGTTGCTGAACAATGGGGCACCGCCGCATCCAGCAGCCGCGCCCCGAGCCACCGCCGATACGCCCACTCCCGCTCGCCCTCGCCCCGCGCGAACGCGAAACGGGCCGGCGCGCGCTCGTGGGAGAAGGCGTAGATCCAGCGGACCCCGCCGAAATCGCCCGTCAGGGGCGCCTCGTCCGCATCCACCGGCACCAGGACCGCGGTACGACGGAACGCACCCAGCAGCACCGCGAACTCACGACGCCTGCGGCCAGCGGCATCGGGGGAGAGGGCGCTCGGCGAGGGCTCGGGCTCCTCCTCGTCGGAGCCGGTCACGTCCACGTAGTCGTACAGCCGTGACCTGCTTATATGTTCCACCGAATCGGAGGCGCCCCCGTGCTCAGGCATGCCTCGGATCATCACATTTACGTGCTGTCAGCAGCAACGCGGCATGGAACCCACCACCCAGGTTGGCGGGTTCCTTACTCCTTACTGCTCACTCCTCCGACAACCCCGCGCACAGTTTCTTCAGCACCGCACCGCACCGCCGTGCGTACGCGTGTTGCAGGACCCGGGTCGCCGGGCCGCCGGCCTTCGCGTACCACTTGGCGGGTTTGCTGAAGGCGGCCACGGTCAGCCAGACCGTGCCGTCGCCGGTGCGGTCGACGAGGAAGGCTTCCTCGCCGCATTCGGGGTGGTCTTCGAGGGTGCCGTAGGCCCAGCCGGCGCGGCGGGGTTCCTCGGTCGTCCAGATGATGCGGCAGGGGGCTTTCAGGAGGCCGGCCAGGGTGACGGTGACGTCCGCGCCGGGGGTCGCGCGGTCGGCGGTGGTGTCGATGCCCACGCCCATCGCGCGGTGCATCTCCCAGGTGAGGACCGCCTCGGCCGCCCGCTCGAAGAGCTTCGCGCCCTCGCCGAGGCGGGTGCGTACGAAGAGGGGGTGGAAGCCGGGCGGGCAGTACGTCAGGTCGTCGCGGGTCGCGCCGACGGGTTCGTAGGTGAAGGGCGCCGAGGACATGGGTCACAAGGGTAGGCGGCACCCGGGGGGTTCTCCCACCGGGTGCCGCCCGAAGTTCAACTACGGCTGGTTCAGCTGACGTTGACCGCCGACCAGGCCGCGGCCACCGTGTTGTACTCGGTGCTGCCGGAGCCGTACAGGTCCTTGGCCGCGCTCAGGGTGCCCGCGCGGGCGGCCTTGTAGTCCGTGGTCGAGGTGAAGTACGTGGTCAGCGCCTTGTACCAGATCTGGAGCGCCTTGTCCCGGCCGATGCCGGTGACCTTGGAGCCGTTGGAGGTCGGGGAGTTGTACGAGACCCCGTTGACCGTCTTGGCGCCGCTGCCCTCCGACAGGAGGTAGAAGAAGTGGTTGGCGACGCCGGAGGAGTAGTGGACGTCCAGGTTGCCGACCGAGGAGGACCAGGAGTCCGCCGAGCTGCCGTCCTTGCTGGGCTGGTCCATGTAGCGCAGCGGGGTGCCGTCGCCGTTGATGTTGATCTTCTCGCCGATGAGGTAGTCGCCGGGGTCCTTGGCGTTGTTGGCGTAGAACTCCACGCCGACGCCGCCGAGGATGTCGGAGGTCGCCTCGTTCAGGCCGCCGGACTCGCCGCTGTAGTCGAGGCCCGCGGTGTTGGCGGTCACGCCGTGGGTCATCTCGTGGCCGGCCACGTCGAGCGAGGTCAGCGGGTCGGCGTTGCCCTCGCCGTCGCCGTAGGTCATGCAGAAGCAGCTGTCGTCCCAGAAGGCGTTCACGTACGAGCTGCCGTAGTGGACGCGGGAGTAGGCGGCCTTGCCGTCGTTCTTGATGCCGCTGCGGCCGAAGGTGTTCTTGTAGTAGTCCCAGGTCTCCTGCGCGCCGTAGGCGGCGTCGGCGGCCGCGGTCTGGTCGGAGGAGGAGGTGGAGGCGGTGCCGGTGCCGAAGGTGTTGGTCGAGTTGCTGACCAGGGTGCCGGTGCCGGACGTCTTGCGGGCCAGGTTGTAGGTCTTGTGGCCGCCGCGCGAGGCGTCGGTCAGGTTGTACGACGAGCCCGACTGGGTCGTGGTCAGGCTGACGGTGCCCGAGTACAGCGTCTTGCCGGTGCCGGTCGCGTTCTCGATGCCCTGGTACTCGAAGAGCTTCTTGCCGGTGGTGGCGTCGGTGATGACGTGCAGCTGGTTCGGGGTGCCGTCGTCCTGGAGGCCGCCCACGATCGTCTCGTAGGCGAGGACGGGCGTGCCGTTCGCCGCCCAGATCACCTTGCGCGCGCCGTCCGCGGCGGACTTGGCGGAGCCGAGCGTCCTGGCGGCGGACACCGCCTGCTGCGCGGCCCTGGCGGGGGTGATCTTCGGCGTGAGCGAGGCCACCTTGATGGTCGCCCTGGTCGCCTTGGTGACGCCCTCGGTCCGGCCCGACTTGGCGGTGTGGACGACCAGGTCGCCGCCGAGGACGGGGAGGCCGGCGTACGTCCGCTCGTAGCGGGTGTGGACCGTGCCGTCGGCGTCCTTGACGACGTCCTTGACGACCAGTTTCTCCTTGGCGCCGAGGCCTATCGCCTGCGCGGTCGTGGCGGCGGTGTCCTGCGCCTTCTGCATCAGGGAGGCGTGGGCCGTGGCGGACAGCGCGGCGGGGGCGGCGGCCGACTGGTGGGCGGTGGGCTGGGCGGAGGCGGTGGTGGTCAGCCCGGTGGAGAGCAGGGCTCCGGCGGCGACAGCGGTGGCGATGGCCAGAGTGGTGCGCTTGTGACGCGCGTAGAGGGGGCTCACTCAAAGCTCCTTCAGGTGGGGAGTCCGGGCAGCGTGGGGTTACTGGCCCGGCTGTGTGGGGTTGTGAAGTTGCTGTGCTGCTGCGGCGGGTGGAGAGAGAGTGACATCAAGGATGCGTACATGTCAGGACCCTGAAGTGATGTTGGCCGGAAGACGACCGTTCGGGAAACATTTCAGGCGTGTGAACCCGGGCTGTTCGAGGGGGGACGACCCCTCGAACAGCCCCGTAGTGCAAGGGTCCTGGCGTGCGGCTTACGGGAAGATCAGCTTCCAGTCGTTGAGCGTGCCCGTGTCCTGACTGGCCTGATCCTGCACCTTCAATTTCCATGTCCCGTCGGCCGTTTCGGCCGCCGCGTTCACCGTGTACGTCGCCTTGACGTTGTGGGCCGAGTCGGAGGAGCTGAAGTTCTTCAGCCGGTAGGCCTTGCCCGACGGGCCGACGAGGTCGATGACCAGGTCACCGCGCCACGTGTGCGTGATGTCGACGTTCACCTGGAGGTTGCCCGGCGCGTTCCCGCTGCGGTCGGAGACGGTGATGGCCGAGGTGATGGCCGGACCGTTGTCCGGGATCGCCATCTGCGTGTGGTTGTCGTACGTCGAGCCGGTGCCGCCACCGCCGCCGGAGCGCGAACCGACGTTGACGGCCGCCCAGGCGTCCTCGACCGCCGCGTACTCCGCGCCGGAGGTGCCGTACAGCTCGCCGGCCGCCGCGAGGGTGCCGGTGCGGGCGTCGGCGTAGTTCGTGGTGGAGGTGAACTTGGTGGTCAGCGCTCGATACCAGATCTGGAGCGCCTTGTCCCGGCCGATTCCGGTCACCGGAAGCCCGTCCGAGGTCGGCGAGTTGTAGTTCACGCCGTTGATCGTCTTGGCGCCGCTGCCCTCCGACAGGAGGTAGAAGAAGTGGTTGGCGACGCCGGAGGAGTAGTGGACGTCCAGGCCGCCGACCGAGGAGGACCAGCTGTCCGCCGAGCTGCCGTCCTTGCTCGGCTGGTCCATGTAGCGCAGCGGGGTGCCGTCGCCGTTGATGTTGATCTTCTCGCCGATGAGGTAGTCACCGGGATCGGAGGCGTTGTTGGCGTAGAACTCCACGCCGGTGCCCATGATGTCGCTGGTCGCCTCGTTCAGGCCGCCGGACTCGTCGCTGTAGTTCAGGCCCGCGGTGTTGGCGGTGACACCGTGGCTCATCTCGTGGCCGGCCACGTCGAGCGAGGTCAGCGGGTCGGCGTTGTTCTGGCCGTCGCCGTACGTCATGCAGAAGCAGCTGTCGTCCCAGAACGCGTTCACGTACGAATCGCCGTAGTGCACCCGGGAGTAGGCGCCGACGCCGTCGTTCTTGATGCCGCTGCGGCCGAAGGTGTTCTTGTAGAAGTCCCAGGTCTCCTGCGCGCCGTAGGCCGCGTCGGCGCCCGCGGTGGCCGCGTTCGACGTGGTTCCGTCGCCCCAGGTGTCGTTGTTCTGCGAGAACAGCGTGCCGGTGCCGTCGCTGCCGCCGCCCAGGTTGTACGTCTTGTGGCCGCCGCGCGAGTTGTCGGTCAGCGTGTACGTCGAGCCCGACTGGGCCGTGGTCAGCGTGACCTGCCCGCTGTACCGGGTGTTGCCGACGCCGGTCTCGATGCCCTGGTACTCGTAGAGCTTCTTGCCGGTGGTGGCGTCGGTGATGACGTGCAGCTGGTTCGGGGTGCCGTCGTCCTGGAGGCCGCCCACGATCGTCTCGTAGGCGAGGACGGGCCTGACCGTGGCGGCCCAGATCACCGTGCGGACGCTGGAGGCGGCCGACTTCGTGCCGCCGCGGGCCTTCGCCCGCCGCACGGCCTGCTTCTCGGCCGCGGCCCGGGACACCTTCGGGGTGAGGGCGGGGACCTTCACCGTGGCGTTCGTGGCACGGATGACGTCCATGGTCTTGCGGGACTTGTTCGTGTCCACCACCAGGTCGCCGCCGAGGACGGGCAGACCGGCGTACGTCCGCTCGTAGCGGGTGTGCAGCGTGCCGTCGGCGTCCTTCACGACGTCCTTGACGACCAGCTTCTCCTGGCTGCCGAGGCCGATCGAGCGCGCCGTGGCGGCCTTGGTGGCGTCGGCGTCGCGCAGCAGCTCGGCGCGCTGCGAGGGCGAGAGCCTGAGCGCCGTGTGCGCCGTGTGCGCCGGGTCCGCCTTGACGGGCCGCGGGCCGGCCGCCGGAGCGGCACTGGCCGCGCCCGTCTGGACGGCGGCGGCGATCAGCGCGGCGGCACCGGCGAGGGCGAGGGCCGCGCTGCGGCGGTGCGCGGTGCGGGACTGCGGGGTGTGGGAGGTGCGTCCGCGAGAGGAATTGCGTCTCAACACTGACTCCTTCTGCGTGGCCGCGGGTCGTGCGGCCAGGGGAGACCGGACGAGAGGTCGGGGCGTCCGGGCAGAGCAGGACGTGCGCGAAACGAGGTGCGGGGTCGTGCGGGCCGGCTCACGAGCGTGCGCGTGCAGTGGTGGGGTTGCTGTGAGTCGGCCAGGGAAGAGTGGCAGGGGATCGGCGTGTCTGTCAGGACCGCGTCACAAACTTGGCCGGAAACGGTCCGTTGACCGGTTGTTCAGGTCCGGTATGCGGACCGTTGGGCGGGGCGCGTCCCTCAGCGGGCGTCCCCGTGCCAGGTCCGCCACAGCGCCGCGTACGCCCCGCCCGCCGCCACCAGCTCCTCGTGCGTGCCCAGTTCCGTGAGGCGGCCGTCCTCCATGACCGCCACGCGGTCGGCGTCGTGGGCGGTGTGCAGGCGGTGCGCGATGGCGATGACCGTGCGGCCCTCCAGGACGGCGGCGAGGGCGCGTTCGGTGTGACGGGCCGTGGTGGGGTCCAGCAGGGCCGTCGCCTCGTCCAGGATCAGGGTGTGCGGGTCGGCCAGCACCACACGGGCCAGGGCGAGTTGCTGGGCCTGCGAGCCGTCGGTGGCGGTGCCGCCCGTGCCCAGCCGGGTGTCGAGGCCGGCCGGCAGGTCGCGCACCCACTCGTCGGCGCCCACCGCCGCCAGCGCCGCCCACAGGTCGCCGTCCGTGGCCTCCGGCTCGGCGATCAGGAGGTTGTCCCGGACCGTGCCGAGGAACACATGGTGCTCCTGCGTCACCAGCACCACCTGGCGGCGCAGCAGCTCCGGCTCCAGATCGGCTACCGGCACCCCGCCCACCGTCACCGCACCGGACCCGGGCCGGTCGATGCCCGCGAGCAGCCGGCTCAGCGTCGTCTTGCCGGCTCCGGAGGGCCCCACCACCGCGAGCCGCTCCCCGGGCCGCACCGTCAGGTCCACCCCGCGCAGCACCTCGCCGCCGCGCTCGTAGGCGTACCGCACGTCCCGCACGTCGATACGGTCGTCCACCGGCACCGGCGAGCCCGCACCGGCGTCCGAGCGGGGCGCCCGCGCCAGCCCCTCCACGCGCGCGAACGAGGCGCCGCTGCTCTGCAGTTGCTCCACCCGCATCAGGATCTGGTCCAGCGGCTCGGTGAACTGCCGCAGGTACAGCGCCGCCGCCACCACCGCGCCCACCCCGACCGAGCCCCGCTCGTGCAGCCAGCCGCCCAGCAGCAGGATCCCCGCCACGGGCACGGTGTACGTGATCTCGACCGCCGGGAAGAACACCGTGCGAAGGAACAGCGTGTAGAAGCGGGTCCGGCGGGACGTCTCCAGCGCGTCCCGGCCGGCCGTGACCCGCCGCTGCCGCAGCCGGAACGCCTCGACGGTGCGGGCCCCGGCCGCCGTCGAGGCGACGATCTCCGCCACCTCGGACGTCGCCGCGCCCTCGGCGAGATAGCCGTCCCGGGCCCGCCGCAGATACCAGCGCAGCGCCAGCCAGACCGGGGTCAGCCCGAGCACCCCGAACGCCCCGAACAGCGGGTCCAGCGCGAACACCGCGCCCAGCACGAACAGCGCCTGCACGGAGTTGACCAGCAGTTCCGGACCGACGTCCCGCAGCGTGCTGCCGACCGTCGCCACGTCCGCCGTGCCCCGCGCCGTCAGGTCACCCGTACCGGCCCGCTCCACCACGGCCGCGGGCAGCGCCAGCACCCGCTCGACGTACTCCTCGCGCACCCGGGCCAGCGTCCGCTCCCCGAACCGGTAGCCCACGTAGCGCGCCCAGCGGGCCAGCAGCAGCTGGGCGAGCGAACACAGCAGGATCCACAGCGCGAGCCGGTCCACGGCCCCGACCCCGTGTCCGGCGCGCACCTCGTCCACGATGCGCCCGACCAGCCACGGCCCGACCAGTCCCGCCCCGGCCGCCAGCGCGTTGAGCAGCACCGCCGCGGCGAACGCCCGCCCGTCGGCCCGCACCAGCCGCACCGCGGCCCGCCGCACCTGCCCCCGGTCCGCGACCGGCAGCAGCCCCTCACCCGGCACGCCCGCCGTCACCCCGCAACCCCTTCCGTGTCGGTGACATCCGCCGCGTTCCCGGCATTCTCTGTGTTCTCCGGGTTCTCGGCCTCGACGTCCCGGGCGACCAGGGCCCGGTACTGCGGCTCCTCGGCCAGCAGCCGCCGGTGCGGGCCGCGCGCCGCGACCTTGCCGTCGGCCAGGAACAGCACCGTGTCCGCGCGGTCCAGCAGCAGCGGCGAGGTCGACGTCACCACCGTCGTACGCCCCTCGCGCGCCGCCCGCAGCCGCTCGGCCACCGTCGCCTCCGTGTGCGCGTCCAGCGCCGAGGTCGGCTCCACGGCGAGCAGCACCTCCGGGTCGGCGAGCAACGCCCGTACCAGCCGCATCCGTTGGCGCTGGCCACCGGAGAGACTGCGGCCCTGCCCGGCGACGGCCGAGTCGGCCCCCTCCGGAAGCCCGCGTACGACGTCCTCGGCCGCTGCGGCGTACAGCGCCCGCCGCAGCGCCGCCTCCCCGACCGGGCTCCCGGCGGCCACGACCTCCCGCAGCGGCCCCGCGAACAGGTCGGCCTCGTTGTCCGCGACCAGCACACGCGCGCGTACGTCGGCCAGCGGGATCGCGTCCAGCCGCACCCCGCCCCAGGTGGCGTCGGTCGGACCGAACCGGCCGAGCCGGTCGACCACGGCGGCGGCCTCGGCGGGCCGGGCGGCGGCCAGCGCGGTCAGCCGGCCCGGCGCGATCCGCACCCCGGACACCGGGTCGTGCAGCTCGGCCGGTTCCGCGGGCGCGGGCCGCATGCCCTCGTCCGGATCCGGCGCAAGGCGCAGCAGCCGTACGACCCGGCGCGCGGCCACCACGCCACGGTTCAGCTCGTAGACCATCTGCACCATGAACGCCACCGGCCCGATCAGCACCGCGACATAGCCGTACACGGACACCAACTGGCCGATGCTGATGTGCCCCTGGGCCGTCAGCCGGGCACCGAGCCAGGTGACGACGGCGAGGAACAGGGTGGGCAGCCCGACGCCGAGCGCCTGCACCCAGCTGGCCACCGCGCCCACCCGGTATCCCTGCGCGCGCAGCGCCTGCGAATCCGTCCGGAACCCGTCGGCGAACAGCGACTTCCCGCCCAGCCCGTTGAGGACGCGCAGGCCGCCCGCGAGGTCCCCGATGCGGGCGGTCAGCACACCCTGCCGCTCCCGGTACTCGCTCTCCGCGTGTTGCAGACGCAGCGTCAGCGGTCCGGTGACCAGCGCGAGCACCGGCAGCCCGAGCAGGACGACGGCGGCGAGCGGCGCCGAGACGGCGAACAGCAGCCCGGCGACCACCACGTACACCACGGCCGAGCCGACGCCCGGCCCGACGGCGGTGAGCGACTGCGCGATGACCTGTACGTCGCCGACGCCGATGGTCACGACCTCCCCGGCCCCCGCCCGGCGCGGCAGCGCGGCCCCGAGCCGCACCACATGCCCCACGACCACCTTCACCGTGCGGAAGTTGGCGTCCATCCGCACCCGGGTCATGGTGCGGTGCCGCATGATGCTCAGCCAGGCGTTGCCCGCGCCCAGCACGAACATCGCCCCGGTCCACGCGGCCAGCACCCCCAGCCGCCCCGGCACCAGCCCGTCGTCCACGGCCCGCGCCATCATGTACGGCTGCGCGGCCAGCAGCACCATCCACACGCTGGCCAGCGAGGCCCCGGCCAGCGACCGGCCCCGCTGCCGCCACACCAGCCAGCACAGATACCGCCAGCCGCTGCGGGTGTCGGGCACCCCCGGTTCCTCGTACGCGTCGATCATCCGTCCCCCGCTCGTGTCGGCCCCGGGCCTAGGCCAGGCTGTCCCGCCAGGTCCTGTGCAGGTCCGCGAAGCGGCCCGTGCCCGCGACGAGGTCGGCCGGAGTGCCGTCCTCGACGATGCGGCCGTGCTCCATGACCAGGACCCGGTCCGCGATCTCGACCGTCGACAGGCGGTGGGCGATCACCACCGCCGTACGGCCCCGCAGCACGGTCGTCATCGCCCGCTGCACCGCCCGCTCGCCCGGGATGTCCAGGGAGCTGGTCGCCTCGTCCAGGATCAGCACCGCCGGGTCGGCGAGCAACGCCCGGACGAAGCCGACCAGTTGGCGCTGACCGGCCGAGATGCGGCCGCCGCGCTTGCGCACGTCGGTGTCGTAGCCGTCGGGCAGCGCGCTGATGAACTCGTGCGCGCCGATCGCCTTCGCGGCCCGCTCGATCTCCTCGCGGGTGGCGTCGGACCGGCCGATGGCGATGTTCTCCGCGACGGTCCCGGAGAACAGGAACGCCTCCTGGGTCACCATGACCACCCCGCGCCGCAGCTCGGGCGTGGGCAGTTCCCGCAGGTCCACGCCGTCGAGCAGGACACGGCCGCCGGAGGGGTCGTAGAAGCGGGCCAGGAGCTTGGCGAGGGTGGACTTGCCCGCGCCCGTGGAACCGACCACGGCGACCGTCTGTCCGGCCGGGAGGGTCAGATCGAAACGAGGCAGCACCTCGCCGCCGGTGCGGTAGCCGAAGCGGACCGCGTCGAAGACGACCTCGCGCCCCGGCAGGTCGCCCTTCGGTGACGGGAGTTCACGGGGCGCCGCCGGTTCGGGCACGGACGGGGTCTGGGCCAGCAGGCCGGCGATCTTCTCCAGGGAGGCCGCGGCCGACTGGTAGGCGTTGAGGAACATGCCGAGCCGGTCGATGGGGTCGTAGAGGCGTCGGAGGTAGAGGACCGCCGCCGCCAGCACGCCCAGCTCCAGCGAGCCCGCAGCCACCCGGTAGGCGCCCCACAGCACGATCCCCGCCACCGCCGTGTTGGCCACCAGCCGGGAGCCGACCACATAGCGGGCCATCTCCAGCAGCGCGTCGCCGTTCGTTCGCTCGTGCCGCCGGTTCAGCACGGCGAACTCGGCGTCGTTCACGGCCTCCCGGCGGAAGGCGCGCACCGGGCGGATGCCGTTCATCGTCTCCACGAACTTCACGATCACCGCCGCGATGGCCGTGGACCGCGCCCGGTACACCCGCCCCGCCCGCCGCTGGTACACGCGCACGAGCAGGTACAGCGGCGCGAGGGAGGCCACCGCGAGCGCGCCCAGGCCGAGGTCCAGCCACAGCAGCAGCGCGGAGATGTAGACGAAGGACAGCACGACGGTCACCAGCTCCTGGAGTCCGTCGTTCAGCAGCTCGCGCAGCGACTCGACGTCCGTCGTGGAGCGGGAGATCAGCCGGCCCGAGGTGTAGCGCTCGTGGAAGTCGACGCTCAGTGCCTGCGCGTGCCGGAAGATCCGGCCGCGCAGGTCCAGCAGCACGTCCTGGCTGACCCGCGCGGAGGTCTCGATGAACGCGGCCTGGAGGGCGCCGGAGAGCAGCGCGCACAGCAGATAGCCGACGGCCACCGCGATCAGCGGGCCGTGGTGGTGGGCACGGAACGCGGGTACGGCGCTGTCGATGGCGTACGCCACGATCAGCGGGCCCGCCTGTACGGCCGCCTGCTGGAGCAGCAGCAGGACCGTGGTCCGTACCGCCCTGCCCTTCAGGGGCGCGAGCAGTGAGCGCAGCAGGGCGGCGGTGGCGCCGGGCGCGGTGGGCAGGACGTCCCGGTCGAAGGCGTCGTCCGCGCCGTCGGCCCCCTGACCGGTGCCCTGTCCGGCCGACTGTTGCCGGGGACGGGGGAGTTCGTCGTCGTCGGAGGTGGGGGTGGAGGCGGTCGTGGTGGTCAACGGGATTCCTCCGTATCCCTGAAGTGCCCGGATGTCCCGGACATCAGATGCGCGTACTCGGCGCTGGTGCGCAGCAGTTCGTGGTGCGTGCCGACGGCGGCGATCCGGCCGCCCGAGAGCAGGGCGACCCGGTCGGCGAGCAGCACCGTGGAGGGGCGGTGGGCCACGATCAGGGCGGTGGTGTCGGCGAGGACGTGGCGCAACGCGGCCTCCACGGCCGCCTCCGTGTGCACGTCGAGGGCGGACAGCGGGTCGTCCAGGACCAGGAAGTCCGGTCGGCCGACGACCGCGCGGGCCAGCGCGAGGCGCTGGCGCTGGCCGCCGGACAGGCTGAGGCCCTGCTCGCCGACCCGGGTGCCGGCGCCCTGCGGGAGGGCGTGCACGAAACCGGCGGCCTGCGCGACCGCCAGCGCCCGCTCCAACTCCGGCTCGCCCGCGTCCGGCCGGGCACCCATGAGGACGTTCTCGCCGACGCTCGCCGAGAAGAGCGTGGGCTCCTCGAAGGCCACGGCGACCTTGGTGCGCAACTCCTCGCGGGGCATGTCGGTGATGTCGACGCCGTCGAGGGTGATCCGCCCCGAGGTGACCTCGTGCAGCCGCGGCACGAGCGCGGTGAGCGTCGTCTTCCCACTCCCGGTCGCGCCGACCAGGGCCATGGACTCGCCGGGGCGGATGTGCAGGTCGACGCCGGTGAGGAGGGGCGGCGAGTCGGGGGCGGCGTCGGGGTACCGGAAGTGGACGTTCTCGAACCGCAGCCCGGCACCGCCGCCGTGCGGTCCCGGTCGGGCATCCTGGCGTGCGGGGGCCGGGTTCTCCTCGCGCTGTCCGGCCAGGCCGTCCGGGAGTCCGGCTGCCGGGTCCTCTGCGGGTGGGCCGGTCAGGTCGTCCAGGACTCCGGTTGCCGGGTCCTCGCCGTGTCCGGCTGCTGGGCCGTTCCCGTGCGGGGCTGCCGAGTCCCCTTCGCGCGGGGCGGTTGAGCTGTCCTCGGCTCCGGGGGCTGGGCTCTTCCCGTGTCCGGTGGCCGAGTTGCCCCCGTGTTCGGGGGTCGGGTTCTCCTCGCGTCGGGCGGCCAGGTCGTCCCCGCGTCCGGTTGCCGGGTCCTCGCCGTGTCCGGCTGCTGGGCCGTTCCCGTGCGGGGCTGCCGAGTCCCCTTCGCGCGGGGCGGTTGAGCTGTCCTCGGTTCCGGGGGCTGGGCTCTTCCCGTGTCCGGTGGCCGAGTCGCCCCCGTGTCCGGGGGCCGGGTTCTCCTCGCGCCCCGGTGCCGAGCTTTCCCCGCGCCCGCTGGTCGAGCGCTCTGCGCGACCCGCTGCCGGGCGTTGCCCGCGACCCGCTGGCAGGTCCTCCTCCGGGGACTCGTCCATCGCCTCGAAGTAGCGTTCCGTCGCCGTTGCCGCCTCCTGGCTCATGGCCAGCAGGAAGCCGATGGAGTCCACCGGCCAGCGCAGGGCGAGTGCCGTGCTCAGGAAGGCGACCAGGGTGCCCGCCGACAGGCCCCCGTCGGACACCCGTACCACTCCCAGCACCAGCGCCGCCCCGATCGCCAGCTCGGGCAGGGTCACGATGACGCCCCAGATGACGGCCAGCAGCCGGGCCTTGCGCAGCTCGGTGCCGCGCAGCGTGAGCGCCAGTTCGCGAAAGGCGTGCGCCTGGCTGCGGTGGCGGCCGAAGCCCTTGACGACGCGGATGCCGAGCACGCTCTCCTCGACCACCGTCGTCAGATCGCCGACCTGGTCCTGCGCCGCCCGGGCCACCGTGGCGTACCGCCGCTCGAAGACCGCGCAGGTCCACATCACCGGGATCGTGGGGCCGAGGACGACGAGCCCCAGCACCCAGTCCTGCGCCAGCATGATCACCACGCCGACCAGGATGGTCACGCCGTTGACCAGCAGGAACGTCAGCGGGAAGGCCAGGAACTGGCGCAGCAGCATCAGGTCCGTGGTGCCCCGGGACAGCAGCTGGCCCGAGGCCCAGCGGTCGTGGAAGGCCACCGGCAGCCGTTGCAGCCGCCCGTACAGCCCCGCCCGCATCCGCGCCTCCACGCGCGACAGCGGACGGGCCACCAGCCACCGGCGCAGACCGAAGAGCAGCGCCTCGGCGACGCCCAGCAGGAACAGGTACAGGGCACCCAGCCATACCCCGCCCGGGTCGCGGTCGGCGACCGGTCCGTCGACCATCCACTTCAGGACGAGCGGGATCACCAGTCCCGTACAGGAGGCCACGACGGCGACGAACGCGGCCGTGAACAGCCGTGCGCGCACGGGGCGTACGTACGGCCACAGCCGCAGCAGCGTGCGGACGGCCGATCGGTCCTCGGTGGTTGCACGTGTCGTGGACATCACCGCGAGCGTACGGACCGGCACCGACATCGCCCACCGAGTTTCGGCCGGACCCGGCTCCGCCGCTGGTCCTACGACCGGCGCGGGCGAGGAGTCGTAGGGCGGCATCAACCGATCGGCGGATGCGGCTTCGAGCGGGTCGGCCGATGTGCCGCCGGGGCTCGGCCGGAATGCTCGGAGCATGCCATCCGTCATCGAAGTCACCGATCTGCGCAAGTCGTACGGCGGCCGCGCCGTGGTCGACGGTGTCTCCTTCACCGTCGAGGAGGGCGAGATCTTCGGGATCCTCGGCCCCAACGGCGCCGGCAAGACCACCACCGTGGAGTGCGTCGAGGGCCTGCGGGTCCCGGGCGGCGGCCGGATCCGGGTCCTCGGCCACGATCCCGTCGCCGACCACGCGGAGGTCGCGCGGGTGCTCGGCGCCCAGCTCCAGCAGAGCGAACTCCAGGCCAAGCTCACCGTGCGCGAGGCGCTGGAGCTCTACGCCGCCTTCTACCCGCACCCCGCCGACTGGCGCCCCCTCGCCGAACGCCTCGGTCTGACGGAGAAGTTGGGCACTCGGTTCGGCAAGCTGTCCGGCGGTCAGAAGCAGCGGCTGTTCATCGCGCTGGCGCTCGTCGGCGGGCCCCGGGTCGTGGTGCTGGACGAGCTGACCACCGGCCTGGACCCGCGCGCCCGGCGCGACACCTGGCAGCTGATCGAGGAAGTCCGCGCGAGCGGGGTCACCGTGCTGCTGGTCACCCACTTCATGGAGGAGGCGCAGCGGCTGTGCGACCGGATCGCCGTCATCGACCGGGGACGGATCGCCGCGCTGGACACCCCTGCCGGGCTCATCCGCCGCTCGGCGGGCGCCACGGTCATCAGCTTCAGCCCGTCCGCACCGCTGGACGAGCGTGAGCTCGCCGCGCTGCCCGCGCTCGCCTCGGTCGAGCGCAAGGGCGAGCGGATCACCCTGTCCGGCACCGACGAGACCGTGAACGCCGTCATCACCCTGCTCGCCCGCCACCACATCACCGCCCGCCAACTACGGGTCGTCGACGCCACGTTGGACGACGCGTTCCTCGACCTGACCGCAGGCCCCGCCGAGGAGGAAGCCGCGTGAACACCGCCGTGCTGCGTACCGAGTTCCGGTTGTTCCGCCGGGAACCGGCCGCCCTCTTCTGGATCTTCCTGTTCCCCTCGCTGCTGCTGGCGATCCTCGGCTCCATCCCCTCGTTCCGTCGGGCCGACGCGTCGATGGGCGGGCTGCGGCCGGTCGACGTCTATGTGCCCGTCGCCGTACTGATCGCCCTGATCATGTCCGGGGCGCAGGGGCTGCCGCAGGTCCTCACCGGCTACCGGGAGCGCGGCATCCTGCGCCGGATGTCCGTCACACCGGTCCGCCCCGCGGCCCTGCTGGCGGCACAGATGGCCGTGCAGGGCGTGGCCGCGCTGGCCTCGGCGGTGCTCGCCCTCGCGGTCGGCCGGGTGGCCTTCGGCGTGACACTGCCCCGGCAGCCGGCCGGCTATCTGCTGGCCCTGCTGCTCGCGGCGGCGGCCGCCCTCGCGCTCGGCAGCGTGGTCTCGGCGCTCTCCCGGACGACGAGGATCGCCGGTGCGATCGGGTCGATGGTGCTGTTCCCGATGATGTTCTGCGCGGGTGTGTGGATCCCGGTGCGGTCCATGCCGCACGCGCTGGCCCGGGTGGTCGAGCTGACCCCCTTCGGCGCGGCGGCCCGCGCCCTGGACCAGGCCGCCTCCGGGGGCTGGCCGGCCTGGGGGCACCTCGGGGTGCTCGCGGCGTGGACGCTGCTGCTCACCGGCGCCGCCGCGCGCTGGTTCCGCTGGGAGTGAGCGGGCGCTCCACCGCGGTGGACGTGGAGGAAGGAGCCGGGCCGTGCCGGACACTGGGGGCATGACGAGCACCGTGCAGCCGCCGCCCCGGGCGTCCTTCGACACCTGGGGGCCCTGGGCACTGCTGGCCGCCGGTGTCGTCGCGGCGGCGATCTCCGCCCACCCGGTCGGCATGGACCGGACCGGAATGATCGTCTGCACCGCACTCGTGCCCGTGGCCGTCGTGCTGCAGCTGTACTGGGGCAGGGTGAAGCGGACGCGGCCGGGCCCGAGCCGGACGGGGGTGTGCCTCTACCTCCTGCGCTGGGCCATCGCCTTCGTGCTGACCTGGGCCAACCCGTTCTTCGCCTTCTACGCCGTGAGCGGCTACTACACCGCCGGCCGGGAGCTGCCGCGCCGGCTGGTGCTGCCGGGTCTCTTCCTGACCGCCGTCACCATGGCCGGCAGCGAGGTGGGCGGCTGGCCACCGCACGGGTTGGTCATGTGGCTCGGCTTCTTCCTCGTGCTGGGCGTCAACATGGGCATGGTCAGCGTGTTCACCCGGTTCGCCGAGCAGGAGCAGGCCCGGCTCAGTGTCCAGGCCGACACCATCGCCGAGCTGGAGCGCACCAACACGGCGCTGCAGCAGGCCCTCGACGAGAACGCCGCCCTGCACGCCCAACTCCTCGTCCAGGCGCGGGAGGCGGGCGTGGCCGACGAGCGGCGCCGGCTCGCCGCCGAGATCCACGACACCATCGCCCAGGGCCTGACCGGGATCATCGCGCAGCTCCAGGTCGTCGCGAACGCCCCCGACCTGACCACCGCCCGCACCCATCTGGAGCGCGCCTCCACGCTGGCCCGGCACAGCCTCGGCGAGGCCCGCCGCTCGGTGCACAACCTGGCGCCGGTGGAGCTCACGGCCGGCGGACTGCCCGAGGCGCTGAAGAAGACGGTCACGGAGTGGGGCGAACGCACCGGCGTGCGGGCCGAGTTCACGGTCACCGGCACCACCGAGCAGCTGCACGACGAGGTCTCGGCGACGCTGCTGCGCATCGCCCAGGAGGCCCTGTCCAACGCGGCCCGGCACGCCGGCGCGACCCGGGTCGGGGTCACCCTCTCCTTCATGGGCGACGAGGTCACCCTCGACATCCGCGACGACGGCACGGGCTTCGACCCGGCCGCCGTACCGGCCCGCTCCCGCGCCGGCGGCTTCGGCCTGGACGGCATGCGGGCCCGCGCCGAGCGCATCGCGGGCGCCCTGACGGTGGAGTCCGAGCCCGGGCACGGCACGGCGGTGTCGGCTCGCGTACCGTTGGTCGGCGATGACCGCTGAGACCGTGATTTCCCTGCTGATCGTGGACGACCACCCGGTCGTCCGCGACGGCCTGCGCGGCATGTTCGAGTCGGCGCCGGGCTTCCGCGTGCTCGGGGAGGCCGCGAACGGCGTCGAGGCGGTGGCGCGGGCCGCCGCCCTGGACCCGGACGTGATCCTGATGGACCTGCGGATGCCGGGCGGCTCGGGCGTGGACGCGATCCGAGAGCTGACCCGCCGGGGCGCCCGCGCCAAGGTGCTGGTCCTCACCACCTACGACACCGACTCCGACACCCTCCCCGCGATCGAGGCGGGCGCGACCGGCTACCTGCTGAAGGACGCACCGCGCGACGAGCTGTTCACCGGCGTGCGGGCCGCCGCCGAGGGCCGTACGGTCCTCTCCCCGGCGGTCGCCTCCCGCCTGGTCCACGCGGTCCG
This sequence comes from Streptomyces sp. NPDC025793, assembly GCF_055558375.1. NCBI lineage: Bacteria > Bacillati > Actinomycetota > Actinomycetes > Kitasatosporales > Streptomycetaceae > Streptomyces > Streptomyces sp. NPDC025793. The sequence continues at coordinate 28,255 of NZ_JBVHMR010000037.1, forward strand.
CACCCCCCGCGCCCCGTCCGGCGAGCCGCTGTCGGCCCGCGAACGCGAGGTTCTGGCCCTGGTCGCCAAGGGCACGTCGAACCGTGAGATCGCCCGCGAACTCTTCATCAGCGAGGCCACGGTGAAGACCCACCTCACCCACCTGTACGCCAAGCTGGGCGTCAACGACCGCGCGGCGGCGGTGGCGACGGGGTACGACCGGGGAATCCTGGGCTGAGCCGGCCCGCCCGCACGCGGGCCCGGGCCCCTCAGACCACCCTCAGCAGCAGCACGGACCGCCCCGGCACCGTGATCCGCGCCCCCGCCGGATGCACCGTGCCCGGCGGCTCCGCCTGGTCCTCGCGGTCGGTGTCCACGAGCACCTCGTACCGCCGCGCCCACGGCGGGCCCGGCAGCACGAACGCGGTCGGGTCCTCGCCCGCGTGCAGCACCGCGAGGAAGCTGTCGTCCACGACCGGCGCCCCCCGCTCGTCGCGGCCCGGGATGTCCCGGCCGGAGAGGTACATGCCGAGCGTGGCCGCGGGGGCGTACCAGTCGGCCTCGGTCATCTCCGTGCCCCGCGGGGTGAACCAGGCGAGGTCGCGCAGCCCGTCCGCCGAGTGCGCGCGGCCGGAGAAGAAGGCGCGGCGGTGCAGCACCGGGTGCCGGTGGCGCAGGGCGATCAGGCGGGCGGTCAGGTCGGTCAGTGCCCGCCAGCCCGGTTCGGCCGTCAGCGACCAGTCCAGCCAGCCGATCTCGTTGTCCTGGCAGTAGGCGTTGTTGTTGCCGCCCTGGGTGCGGCCGAGTTCGTCGCCGGCGACCAGCATCGGCACACCGGTGGACAGGAGCAGGGTCGTCAGGAGGTTGCGGAGCTGGCGGCGGCGCAGCGACCGTACCCGCTCGTCCTGCGTCTCGCCCTCCACGCCGCAGTTCCAGGAGCGGTTGTCGTCGGTGCCGTCGCGGTTGTCCTCGCCGTTGGCCTCGTTGTGCTTGCGCTCGTACGACACCAGGTCGCGCAGCGTGAACCCGTCGTGCGCGGTGACGAAGTTGACCGAGGCGTACGGGCGGCGGCCGCCCCAGGCGTACAGGTCGCTGGAGCCGGACAGGCGGTAGCCCATCTCCCGTACGTCCGGCAGGGCCTGGCGCCAGAAGTCCCGGACCGCGTCGCGGTAGCGGTCGTTCCACTCCGTCCACAGGGGCGGGAAGGCGCCGACCTGGTAGCCGCCCGAGCCGACGTCCCACGGCTCGGCGATCAGCTTCACCCGGTGCAGCACCGGGTCCTGGGCGATGACCGCCAGGAACGGGGAGAGCATGTCGACGTCGTGCATCGAGCGGGCCAGCGCCGCCGCGAGGTCGAAGCGGAAGCCGTCGACGCCCATCTCGGTCACCCAGTAGCGCAGCGAGTCGGTGATCAGCCGCAGCACCTGGGGCTGGACGACGTGCAGCGTGTTGCCGCAGCCGGTGTAGTCGGCGTAGCGGCGGGCGTCGCCCTGGAGCCGGTAGTAGCCGCGGTTGTCGATGCCCTTCAGGGAGAGCGTCGGTCCCAACTCGCCCGCCTCGGCGGTGTGGTTGTAGACCACGTCGAGGATCACCTCGATGCCGGCCGCGTGCAGCGCGCGCACCATCCGCTTGAACTCGCCGACCTGCTGGCCCGTCGTCCCGGTGGCCGCGTAGCCGGCGTGCGGGGCGAAGTAGCCGATGGAGTTGTAGCCCCAGTAGTTGACGAGGCCCCGGCGCAGCAGGTGGTCCTCGTGCGCGAACTGGTGGACGGGGAGCAGCTCCACGGCCGTCACGCCCAGCCTGGTCAGGTGCTCGATCGCGGCCGGGTGCGCCAACCCGGCGTAGGTGCCGCGCAGTTCCTCGGGGATCCCCGGGTGCAGCTTGGTGAAGCCGCGCACGTGGAGCTCGTAGAGGACGGAGTCGGCCCACGGGGTCTTCGGCCGCCGGTCGTCCTCCCAGTCGTCGTCATCGTCGACGACGACGCCCTTCGGCACGTACGGCGCCGAGTCCCGCTCGTCGCGCACGGTGTCGGCGACGTACTGCTCGGGCCAGTCCCGGACGTGCCCGTACACCTCGGGCGGTAGCCCGAACTCGCCGTCCACCGCCCGCGCGTACGGGTCCAGCAGCAGCTTGGCCGGGTTCCAGCGGGCACCGGTCCACGGGTCCCAGCGGCCGTCCACCCGGTAGCCGTAGCGCTGGCCCGGCATCACGCCCGGCACGAAGCCGTGCCATATCTCGTGCGTCAGCTCGGTCAGCCGGACCTGGGTCTCGCGGCCGCCCTCGTCGAACAGGCACACCCGGACCGCCTCCGCCCCGCCCGCCCACAGCGCGAAGTTGGTGCCCGCGACCCCGTCCGGGCCGGTCCGGAACCGGGCCCCCAGCGGGGTCGGCGCGCCCGGCCAGACCACCGGGGTCGGCGCCGCGGCGTGCCGGACGCCGTTCAGCCCGGACGGCTGCTGCCCCGTCCCGACGGCCGGCTGCCCGGCCGGTGCCCGCCGCTTTGCTGCGCTCGTCACCTGTCGGCCCCTCTTTCAGCCCGGGGGACGGCGCGCGGTCCACCGGCCGAAGAGCATCCCGCTCGGCCCTCCGGCACGGCTGCGCCCCCGTGCGGCTCATGTCCGGGCTGGGGTCCCCCTCCGGGGAGGCTCCCCAACGTGTCGTCCTTCCCTCTCTTCTGCCCAGTGCGTGCGTCGCACTCACGTTTCCCCCGAGCGGGCCCGGTCGTTGAGTCCCGCGTGAGGCACGTACAAGGACGCGCACGGCGCGCGGGAGCCGCGCTGGCCGCGGTACTGACATGGGCGGCACTGCTGGCGGGCTGCTCCGGGGGCTCCGGACCGCTCGGGGCGTACGACAAGCCCCGGGCACCGCGGGACGTCATCCGCGTCAGCCCCGGCGACGCCGTCACGGGCGTCCGCCCCGGCGAGCGGCTGCGGATCCGGGTGCCGGACGGGCGGCTGGAGAAGGTGACCGTCGTCAGAGAGCAGGACGCGCAGGACTTCCCGGTCCCCGGGCGCGTCAGCGCCGACGGACGGACCTGGCGGCCCGACGACGACCGGCTCGCGCTCGCCGCCCGGTACACGGTCGACGTGGTGGCGCGGGACGCCGACGACCGCCGCTCGGCCCGGCACACCACCTTCACCACCCTCGTCCCCGCCGAGCGGTTCATCGCCTACGTCACCCCCGAGAACCGTGCCGTCGTCGGCACCGGCATGATCGTTTCGCTCGCCTTCAGCCGGGAGATCGCCGACCGGGCCGCCGTCGAACGCGCCGTCCGGGTCAGCGCGCGGCCGCCCGTCGAGATCCGCCCGCACTGGTTCGGGGGCAGCCGCCTGGACTTCCGTCCCGAGCGCTACTGGAAGCCCGGCACCCAGGTCACCGTCGGGCTGGACCTGCGCGACGTCCAAGGGGCGCCCGGCGTCTACGGGTTGCAGCACAAGACCTTCGCCTTCACCGTCGGCCGCAGCCAGGTCTCCCTCGTGGACGCGGCGAGGCACACCATGGAGGTACGGCGCGACGGCCAGCTCCTCGCCACCGTGCCGATCACGGCGGGCGGCCCGCGCAACCCGACGTACAACGGCAAGATGGTGGTGATGGACATGCAGGACGTCACCCGCATGAACAGCCGCACGGTCGGCTTCGGCGGCGAGTACGACATCCCCGACGTCCCGCACGCCATGAAGCTCACCGCCTCCGGCACCTATCTGCACGGCAACTACTGGTCGCCGGACGCCCCTGGGCACGTCAACGTCAGCCACGGGTGCGTGGGGCTCAGGGACGTCAAGGGCGGCAGTTCGGCCACGCCCGCGGGCTGGTTCTTCGACCGCAGCCTCATCGGCGACGTCGTGGAGGTCGTGGGCAGCCGGGACAGGACGGTGGCCGCGGACAACGGCCTCGGCGGCTGGAACATGACCTGGCAGGAGTGGAATGCGGGCAGCGCGGTGAAGTAACCGGGGGAGGGTTTTCGGTACGGGCGGGGGTGCGGGCGGAAGTTGCGACGGAACGGTGACATTCACCTGACACCGAGCTCAAAACCAGGCGGTTAATATGCGCGCACCAGTGTGGTGGGGAGCGGGCCTGACCAGGTCCGGCGAGGGGAGACGACTTGAACGTGCGGCCCATATCGGGGGCGTCGACGGCGGGACGGCGAGGCCGTAGGAACACAGGATGGGCGCTGATATCCGGCGCCCTGGTGCTGTCGCTCGCCGCGTGCGGCGGGGGTGGCGGCAAGGGGGCGGGGGCCGACGGCAAGGGCTCCAGCACTCAGCAGGGCAAGCAGCAGTCGGCGGCGGCCGTCACGATATCGCCCAAGTCGGGCGCCACCGGCGTCGACACCAGCGGCGCGCTGAAGGTCGACGTCGCCAAGGGCAGGCTGACCGAGGTGACCGTCAAGGACGCCAAGGGCGCGAAGGTCGACGGCAGCATCGGCGGCGGGGGCGCGTCCTGGACGCCGTCGACCCACCTGGCCGCGGCCACCACGTACACGGTGCACGCGGTCGCGAAGGACTCCGAGGGCCGCGAGAGCGCCGAGGACTCCACCTTCACCACCCTCACCCCGAAGAACACCTTCCTCGGCACTTTCACCCCCGAGGACGGCTCCACCGTCGGCGTGGGCATGCCGTTCTCCGTCAACTTCACCCGGGGCATCACCGACCCGCAGGCCGTCGAGAAGTCCATCAAGATCACGACACAGCCCGCGGTCGACGTCGAGGGCCACTGGTTCGGCAACGACCGCCTCGACTTCCGCCCCGAGAAGTACTGGAAGGAAGGCACGAAGGTCACCGTCGACCTGAACCTCGACGGTGTCGAGGGCCGCTCCGGCGTCTACGGCAAGCAGCACAAGACCGTGACGTTCACGATCGGCCGCAACCAGGTCTCCGTCGTGGACGCCGAGAAGCACACGATGAAGATCACCCAGGACGGAAAGGTCGTCAAGACCCTCCCGGTCACCACCGGCAAGCCCGGCTACGACACCTGGAACGGCCAGATGGTCATCAGCGAGAAGCTCACCGAGACCCGCATGGACAGCGAGACGGTGGGCTACGGCAAGCAGTACGACATCAAGGACGTCCCGCACGCCATGCGCCTGACCGGCTCCGGCACCTTCGCGCACGGCAACTACTGGGGCGGCGACGCCTTCGGCAACTACAACGCCAGCCACGGCTGCATCGGCCTGCGTGACGTGCAGGGCGGCTACGACAGCTCCACCCCTGCGGCCTGGTTCTTCAACCACTCGCTCATCGGCGACGTGGTGATCGTCCAGCACGCGAACGAACGCACGGTGGACCCGGCCAACGGCTTCAACGGCTGGAACATGTCGTGGGCGGACTGGACGAAGTGAGCCCACGTTGACGGACGGGCCCGGTGCTGTGACCTACGGCACCGGGCCCGCCGCCGTTAGTCCCCGTTAACCTGCATCCCATGACCGTGAATCTCGAAGTCGCCGAAGGCGTCGGCACGCTGCGCCTCGACCGTCCGCCGATGAACGCGCTGGACATCGCCACCCAGGACCGGCTGAAGGAACTCGCCGAGGAGGTCACGCGCCGCGACGACGTGCGCGCCGTGGTGATCTACGGCGGCGAGCGGGTGTTCGCGGCGGGCGCGGACATCAAGGAGATGCAGAACATGGATCACGCCGCGATGATCCAGCGCTCCCGTGGCCTCCAGGACGCCTTCACGGCCGTCGCCCGCATCCCCAAGCCCGTCGTCGCGGCCGTCACCGGCTACGCCCTCGGCGGCGGCTGCGAACTGGCCCTGTGCGCGGACTTCCGCATCGCCGCCGACAACGCCAAGCTCGGCCAGCCCGAGATCCTGCTCGGCCTGATCCCGGGCGCCGGCGGCACTCAGCGCCTGCCCCGGCTGGTCGGCCCCTCCAAGGCCAAGGACCTCATCTTCACGGGCCGTCAGGTCAAGGCCGACGAGGCCCTCGCGATCGGCCTGGTGGACCGGGTCGTGCCGGCCGGCGAGGTGTACGAGCAGGCGCACGCCTGGGCCGCGAGGCTCGCCCAGGGGCCGGCGATCGCGCTGCGCGCGGCGAAGGAGTCCGTGGACACCGGCCTGGAGACCGGCATCGACACCGGGCTCGCCGTCGAACGCAACTGGTTCGCGGGCCTGTTCGCCACCGAGGACCGCGAGACCGGCATGCGCAGCTTCGTGGAGGAGGGCCCGGGCAAGGCCACGTTCCGCTGAGCGTCAGCGTGTGGACTTCCGGGTGACTTCGGCCGCAACTCCCGCTGTTCCCCTTGCAATTGACGTGTCGTCTCATCCGGGTCCCTCGATGGGGCGGTTTATGGGAGCCTTAAGGCGACCTTAAGCCTGTGCCGTCGAGGGAGCCTGTCGATTGCCCGGAAGTGAGCCGTCCGCGCAGGTCAACCGAGTCGCACCGGACGTCGACGTGTCGTCGGCATATGCCACGCGCAGAGGTGGGAGTGGGGGCGTGCAGGGGGCGTATTCCGTCGGAACGGCCCCCAAGGCGCCTCCGGACGGCCATCATGGGGGCATGGCGGGGCTGGAGGGCATCGAACAGCCGCGGGGACACGGTCGTGCTGCCGCGGCACGCTGGTCGCCCGGGGTCGAGGACGAACAGGCGCTCAAGGCGCTCGAACTGTTCGGAAACCCGACGGAGGCGGAGGTCCCGCTGCCGTCCCGCCCGGAATCCGCGGCCACCGCCCGCCGGCTCACCCAGGTCGTCGTCCTGCGGACCTGGCGGCTGACCCCCAAGATCACCGAGGACGCCGTCTTACTCGTGTCCGAACTCGTCGGCAACGCCGTACGGCACACCGGCGCCCGAATCTTCGGCCTGCGGATGCACCGCCGCCCCGGCTGGATCCGGGTCGAGGTCCGCGATCCCTCGCGCGGGCTGCCCTGTCTGATGCCGGTTCAGGACCTGGACGTCAGCGGCCGCGGCCTGTTCCTGGTGGACAAGCTCTCCGACCGGTGGGGCGTGGACCTGCTGCCGCGCGGCAAGACCACCTGGTTCGAGATGCGGGTGTCCGACCGGTAGCCGGCGTCTTGCGCCGAGGCGACCGCGACCCGAAGTCATCCCTCAATCGGGCTAATCGGCGCTTTTCTTACCTCCCCGCCCTTAAATGGTGCGGGTGACCACGACCAACCGACGCGGGGTGCTGCGTGCGGGCGCCGGACTCGTCGCCGGCGGTGCGCTCGCCGCCGGTTGCGGTGCCGGTAAGACCGCCCCGGCCGCCACCCCGGACCCCGGGTCCCCCACCGCCTCCCCCTCCGGCGCCCACACCACGAGCCGTCCCTCGCCCGGCGCCCGGGCCGCCCCCGCTCCCCGCGCCTATCCCGGCCTGCCCGCCCAGATCGCCCACGGCCCGCGCACCCGTCCCCAGGTCGCCCTCACCTTCCACGGCCAGGGGGATCCGGGCATCGCCCACTCCCTGCTGGACACGGCGGAGCAGCACGGCGCCCGCCTCACCGTGCTCGCCGTCGGCACCTGGCTGGACGAACACCCCGACATCGCCCGCCGGATCCTCGACGGCGGCCACGACCTCGGCAACCACACCCAACGGCACATCTCCGTCAACGAGATGGCCGAGGCGGACGCCCGCAAGGAGATCACCGACTGCGCGGACCGGCTGAAGCGGCTCACCGGATCCATCGGCACCTGGTTCCGCCCCTCCCGCTCGCCCACCGCGTCGGCGCTGGTCGTCCGGCTCGCCCGCGAGGCCGGGTATCCGCACGTGCTGTCGTACGACGTCGACTCGCTCGACTACACCCGCCCCGGCGCCGCCGCCGTCACCCGCAAGGTTCTCGCCGACGTGAAGAAGGGGTCGGTGGTGAGCATGCACTTCGGGTACCCGGACACCGTCACCGCCCTGCCCGACGTCCTCCACGAACTCGACCGCCGCGGACTGCGCGCGGTCACCACCACGGAGCTGCTGAGCTGATGCGCACCACGAAAGCCGCCCGGCTGCTGACCGCCGGTGCCGCCCTGACCGCCCTGTCCCTGCTGTCCGCGTGCAGCTCCGGATCCTCGAAGGGGGGCGACCAGGCTCTCGGCAGCAAGGCGCCCGCCCGGCCACAGGTGGACCAGAAGCGGGTGGACGTGCTCCCCGGGATGCCCGCGGTCGACAACCCGGACGACCTCTACGCCGCCGACCACCCGAACCAGCTCTCCCCGGTCGTCAAGGACTTCCCCTCCCGGGTGTACGTCCCCAACACCAACTCCAACACCGTCACCGTCATCGACCCCGCGACCTACAAGGTCATCGACACGATCCCGGTCGGCCGCCAGCCCCAGCACGTCGTGCCGTCCTGGGACCTGAAGACCCTCTGGGTCAACAACGACCTCGGCAACAGCCTCACCCCGATCGACCCGAAGACCGGCAAGGCGGGCAAGTCGCTCGCGGTGCACGACCCGTACAACCTGTACTTCACGCCCGACGGCAAGTACGCCGTCGTCATGGCCTCCATGGACCGCGCGCTGGTCTTCCGTGACGCGCACACCATGAAGGTCGTCAAGACGCTGCCGGTCAAGTGCTACGGCGTCAACCACGCCGACTTCTCGCCGGACGGCCGCTACTTCATCGTCTCCTGCGAGTTCAGCGGAGAGATCCTGAAGGTCGACACCGCGCGGATGGAGGTCGTCGACCAGCGGAGGCTGCCACAGCGCGGCTCGATGCCGCAGGACGTCAAGATCTCCCCGGACGGCAAGCTGTTCTACATCGCCGACATGGTCGCGAACGGACTGTGGATCCTGGACGGCGACACCTTCGACGAGCCCCGCTTCCTCTACACCGGCAAGGGCTGCCACGGCCTCTACATCAGCCGCGACTCCCGCGAGATGTACATCTCCAACCGGGGCGAGGGCACGATCTCCGTCTTCGACTTCGCCCAGGACAAACTCACCAAGAAGTGGCGGCTGCCTCAGGGCGGCAGCCCCGACATGGGCGGTGTCTCGGCCGACGGCAAGGTGCTGTGGCTGTCCGGCCGCTACAACTCCGAGGTGTACGCCATCGACACGCGGACCGGTGAGCAGCTGGCCCGCATCAAGGTCGGCAGCGGCCCGCACGGCCTCGCGGTCTACCCCCAGCCCGGCCGCTACTCGCTCGGCCACACGGGCGTCTTCCGCTGAGCACCGAACGCTCCGCCGCACAGACCGCTCCGCGCCCCTTGAGTCTCCACCCGCTGGAAGGCCCAGACTCCCGGACATGACCGACGACGGCACCGGACTCCTCACCATCGGCGAGCTGGCCCGGGCCACCGGGCTGACCGTGCGCACCATCCGTTACTGGTCCGACGAGGGCGTGCTCACCCCGGTGACCCGCTCCCCGGGCGGCTACCGGCTGTACGACAGCGAGGGCGTCGCCCGCCTGGAGCTCATCCGGACCCTGCGCGAGCTGGGGCTGGGCCTGGCGGACGTGCGCGGGGTGCTGGCCGGGGAGCGCACGGTGGCGGAGGTCGCGGCCGCCCATGTGGCGGCGCTGGACGCGCAGATCAGGGCGCTGAAGGTGACCCGGGCCGTGCTGTCGACGGTCGCCCGACGAGGCTCGACGGCCAAGGAGATGACCCTGATGAACAAGCTGGCGCGACTGTCGGCGGCGCAGCGGCAGCGGATCATGCAGGAGTTCGTGGACGAGACGCTCCACGGGCTCGACGCGGTGGACCCGGACGTGCAGGAGCGGATCCGGCAGACGGCCGTCCACCTCGCGGAGGACCCCACGCCGGAGGAGGTCGACGCCTGGGTGGAACTGGCCGAGATGCTCCAGGACCCGGAGTTCCGGGCGCAGATGCGGCGCGCGATGGAGTTCAACGCCGCGGACCGGCAGCCGCGCGGACGGTCCCTGTGGTTCGCCAAGCGGCTGGTGGACCTGGTGGCCCCGGCGCGCGAGCGGGGCGTCGAGCCCACCGCGCCCGAGGCCGACGAGGTCCTGACGGAGCTGTTCGGGGACGCCGACCGGGAAGCCGTACTGGAACGCATGGCAGTGGGGTTCGACGACCGCGTCGCCCGGTACCGCGAACTCATCTCCGTCGTGAACCGGCAGCCCGCCCCGCCGCACGCCGAGGACTTCGCCTGGGTGGTCACCGCGCTGCGTGCTCGCGCGGCCCGTTAATCTGACCAGCGTCAGTACGCCAGCACGGCAACAGAAACACGAGCAAAAGGGGCGGATCGGTGGCGGACATCGAGGAAGCACGCAAGCAGTTCGAGCGGATCGACGCGAACGGAGACGGATTCATCACCGCTGCCGAGTTCAAGCACGCGCTGGCCGAGGGCGGCGACTGGAACGTCACCGAGTCGGTGGCGGAGTCCATCATCAAGCAGCGCGACCTCAACGGCGACAAGGTCCTGTCGTTCGACGAGTTCTGGGCCTACCTGAACAAGTGACCCGCCCGGGGGGTGCCACGGCCGTACCGGCCGGGGCACCCCCTTCGTCATGCGGTGCGCCGGATCCGCACGCTCCAGCGGCCGTCGTGACGCTGCAGCGTGAGCGGCAGGTCGAAGCACTTGCCGATCTGGTCGCCGGTGAGGACCTCCTCGACCGGCCCCGAGGCCAGCACCCGCCCGTCGCGCAGCAGCACCGCGTGCGTGGTGCCCGACGGCAGCTCCTCCAGGTGATGCGTGACGAGGACGGTCGCCAGCCGCGGCCGGGCCGACCGCAGCTCCTCCAGCGCCTCGATCAGCTGCTCCCGGCCCGGCAGATCCAGACCGGTCGCCGGCTCGTCCAGGAGCAGCAGCCGGGGCTCGGGCATCAGCGCCCGCGCGATCAGCGTCCGCCCGCGCTGGCCCTGCGAGAGCGTGGGCCAGCGGGCGTCCCGCAGCGCCGCGAGCCCCAGCGTGGCCGTCAGCGCCTCGGCCCGCTCCTCCTGCTCCGGGCTCGGCCGCCAGCGCGGGAGCAGCTCGATCGAGTTCGTCACCCCGGTCAGCACCACGTCCCGTACCGTCAGCGGCGAGGACAGCGGATGGCGTGGATTGACGTGCCCCACCTGCGCCCGCAGCTCCCGCAGATCGACCCGGCCCAGCCGGCTCCCGAGCACCTCCACCGTGCCCCGGCTCGGATGCGTCACCGCCCCGAGCAGCCCCAACAGGGTCGACTTTCCCGCCCCGTTGGCCCCGAGCAGCGCCCAGTGCTCCCCGGCCCGGACCGTCAGCGAGACCTCCCGGAGGATCGGCCGCCCGTCCCGGACGAGATCGACGCCCTCCGCGCGCAGTACCTCGCTCACCGGACCACCGCCCGGTCCACCGCGCACAGCACGGCCCGAACCGGGGCCGCGAGACCGCGGGCGTACCGGCCCGCGCCCCACCGGATCCGGTCGCCGACCCGGCACTCGGCGCGGGCGACCGCCTCGCCGTCCACGTCCGGTTGCTCCACCACGTCCAGCACCTCCACCGAGTGTCCGGCGCCCGCGAGCGCGTCCGTGACGGACGCGAGGGGCGTGTCCCCGGTGCCCGCGCAGCCGCCACCGGCGGTCAGGCTACCCGGGAACCGGTGCGCCCCGGGCTCCTCCCGGTGCGCGGACCAGGCGCCGAGCCCGACCCGGGCGTCCGTGCGCCGGCGTCCGTCCCGCTGGGCTCCGCAGGAAGGGACGGGAACGGGGTCAGGGGGCGGTCCTCCGGTAGTGGCCCGGTGCGGTGCCGTACTCCCGCTTGAAGGCCTTGGCGAAGGCGAACTCCGACGCGTAGCCGGTGCGTTCGGCGACCTGACGCAGGGACAGGTCGTCGTGGCGCAGCAGCCGGCCCGCCGTCGTCATCCGCCACCACGTCAGGTACGTCAGCGGCGGCTCGCCCACCAGCGCCGTGAACCGGCGCGCGAGGGCCGCCCGGGACAGCCCGCCGGCGGCGCCCAGCTCCGCCACCCGGCTTCGCCCGAGGCGGCGAACCGCGCGCCCCAGGGCGCGTACTTGTACCGGCGCGAGGAGTGCGGCTGCCCCGCGCGATGATCACCGGGGCGGCCAGCGGGGTCGGCACCGCCGCGATCCAGGTGGCCCGGCGGGCCGGGGCCGTCCCGATCGCGACCACGCGCACCGAGGCCAAGCGGCAGGCGCTGCTCGACCTGGGGGCCGAGCGGGTGATCGTCACCGACGCCGAGGACGTGATCAAGGAGACCCGGCGGCTGACCGGCGACCGGGGCGCCGAGATCGTCCTGGACGCGATCGGCGGCTCGTACTTCCGGGAACTGGGCGCGGCCGCCGCAACCGACGCCACCATGGTCAGTTACGGCCGGCTCGCCGACGGCCCCGTCGAACTGCCCATGAACTGGCCCGTCACGGTCCACGGCTACGCCAACTTCGCGCTCACCGGCACACCGGAGGGCCGCCGCCGCGCCGCCCACTACGTCGGCTCGGGCCTCACCGACGGCACTCTCCGGCCGGTGATCGCCGAGGTGTACGACGGCCTGGACCGCATCGGGGACGCGCACCGCCTGATGGAGTCGAACCGCCACACGGGCAAGATCGTCGTACGCGTCCGAGGCGGTTCACACGAATGCCGGAGTCGCGGAATAGTGCCGGGACCGAAGAGGTTGTCGGGGACACGCGAAGCATGCACATGCATGAAAAGAGACGACCCCGGAGGGCCTGACATGAAGATCGGCATCATCGGCGCGGGAAACATCGGCGGCAACCTCACCCGCAGGCTCACCGCCCTCGGCCACGACGTCTCCGTGGCCAACTCCCGCGGCCCCGAGACCCTGAAGGAACTGGCCGAGGAGACGGGCGCGAGCGCGGTCCGGGTCGAGGAGGCGGCCCGGGACGCCGAGGTGGTGGTCGTCACGATCCCGCTGAAGGCGATCCCGAACCTCCCCTCGGGCGTGCTGGACGGCGCGGCGAAGGACGTGGCGGTGATCGACACCGGCAACTACTACCCGCAGCAGCGCGACGGCCGCATCGCGGCGATCGAGGACGACGGCCTGACCGAGAGCCGCTGGACCGAACAGCACCTCGGCCACCCGGTGATCAAGGCCTTCAACGGCACCTACGCCCAGGACATCCTGGACCGCCCCCGCCCGGCCGGCGCCCCCGACCGCATGGCCCTCCCGGTCGCGGGCGACGACGCTGCCGCCAAGGCCAGGGTCCGCGCCCTGATCGACGAGCTCGGCTTCGACACGGTGGACGCGGGCGGCATCGACGACTCCTGGCGCCAGCAGCCGGACACCCCGGTCTACGGCCTCCAGGCCGGCACCGAAGCCGTCACCAAGGCCCTCGCCGAGGCCTCCCCGGAACGCCCGGCGGGCTTCCGCGGCTGACATCAGCGGCCTCCGCTCCCCGTGTACGGACCCTCGTACGGCCGATTCTGTACGGGGCACTGTCAGCAGTCCGAGAAGGGACAACCCCTCTCCCCGATCCGGCGCAAGCGGGGCAACGGCGTTGCCAAGGAGATGGCCGAACGCGGGATCACCGAGTGCCGCGGATACGGCGTGCCCAAGCCCGTGTCCGCGTACTCGACGCGCAACGCATCCGGAGCTCCTCGGCCATACGGTGCAAATCCTGCAACGCTGAGGGCGTCCGACTCAGCCACTGCAACGTGACCAAGGATTTCGTCGAACCGAGAGTCTCCCGACCGAGCATCGGCCCTTCGATGTGCTGAACCAGTACCTTGCGGATCCGCCCGCCAAGCGTCTCCGGGCGGAGAAGTGAGCTCTTATGCGCCGTCGGCCCAGCCCTTCAGCGCCGCCGTGCTCGCGAAGTTGGCCACGTCCTTGTCGTGGGGCTCGCTGGTGTACTGGTGGAAGAGCCACTTCGCCTTGATGCGGGGCCTGCCCGCGGTGACGTAGTCGGCGATCCAGAGACCGTCGCCCGCGTAGGAGCTCGTGTCGACGGTCAACCAGAAGTCCCTGTTCGCGTAGAGCACGACCCGGTGTTGCGGCCGTAGCTGCTTCACCTTCCGGATGAACGTGTCCTTCTCCGCGCTGCTCGCGCGGGTGCCGTCGCCCGTGGTCTCCCAGTCGACGGCGAGGATGTCGCCCACCCTGGAGGGAGCGGCGGTCACGAAGTGCTCGGCCTGGGCGGTGAGGTTGCCCGGCCACAGGAAGTGGTAGAAGCCCACGACCAGTCCGGCGTCCCGGGCGGTCTTCGTCTGGGCGGCGACGTGGGGGTTGGTGTACGTGCGGCCCTCCGTCGCCTTGATGAAGGCGAAGGAGAGTCCGCTCGTGTCGTACGAGGACGACTGGAACGCGCTGACATCGATGCCGTGGAGCATGTGGGGGACTCCTCGAAGTGCCGATGGGGGTAAGGAGTTGGGGGTGCTGGTTGAGTGATGCCCCACGATGGCACGCTCGATCCGCTCCACGGGGCGGAAGTCGGCTCCGGGTGACGACCGAACTGAGGACCGACGCCGACTTCGCCGACCGGTCCGAGGTGATGATGCTCGCGTGGTCCCCGGCCAACAGCGCCGGCCTGGCGGCGACTTCGGTGTCCGTGGGGGCGGTGGAGGAGATCGGCGGGGACACGTTGTAGGCGTCCGTCATGATCAGGATGCAGTGGTTCGTGGAGTGGAACGACGTGTCGTAGCCGTTGTTGACGTACGTCGCCGCGTCACCGTCGAAGAAGACGAACCAGGGCCGGATCGAGGTGTCGGAGGTCCACCTGCTCGCCCGCGGGTCGCCGCGCCCAGCACCGCGGGGAAGGCCTCGCCCCTCGCGATGTTCCCCGCCGTGTACGGGTCGCGCAGGTGGTCGCCGTACTCCTGGTCCGTCCAGTAGTGGTCCAGCGGGTTCTTCCTCTCCACCGTGCCGGGGATCACCTCGAAGACGAACTTGCCCTTGAGGGAGTCACGGCTCGGCCAGGTGTTCGCCTTCGCCGCCGCGTCCAGTGCGGAGTACGACGAGCCCAGCAACGCCAAGACCCCGAGCGAGCTGTACAGCAAGGACCGCAACCAGGGCTTCGGCGTCGCTGTGGCTCACCCGCCACCGCTTGTTCACGCTGTCCGCGTAGATGTCGATCTCCAGCAGCGAGGAGCCGGAGTCCAGCGCCTGCGCGAAGTACGTGTACTCGGACTTGTCGTACGCGTTGTGCGTGCCGATCGACGTCGTCTCGGAGACCTTCGCCGGGGCCGCGTGCGCGTTCCCCGGCAGCCCCGTCAGCATGGCCGCCGCTCCCGCGAGCGCCGCCGGCCTTCTCATCACCCGCATGCCCGAACTCCCTCTGCCCGCTGCCGGGTTGGCCGCAGCGTTGGAGAAGGCGGTTACTGCCCGGTAGTCCACGGAGGAACATCAGCCTCCGGCGTGCTGCTAGATTGCTAGCATGCTAGCCTCGTGGATGTGGGCGATGAGGACGTCAAGCAGTTCAACGTGTACCTGCCGATCGGACTGATCAAGCAGGTGAAGTTCCGTGCCATCGAGTCGGGCATGTCGCTGTCGGCGCTGGTCGCCGACGCCCTGCGGGCCTACCTCGACGACGGCGGGACGAGCAAGCAGAACGAGACCGGCGATACGAGCGGGAAAGAGGGCTGACATGGCGACCGAGGGCATCGAAGCGGTCTTCCTGGAGACGCACAACTGGGGCAGGGCGGCCCGCTTCTTCCAGGGGCTGGGCTACGAGCTGGAGTTCGAGACCGACCACAACTCCGGGCAGTTCCGGTGCGGCGACGGGCCGTACGTGTTCATCGCGGAGGTTCCCGAGGACCGGGAGCCGCAGACGCAGATCGTGTTCAGGGTGCCGGACGCGGACGCGTTCCGCGCCGACCCCGCCGTCGAGGTGGTCACGCCCTTCGAGGACACCCACTTCGGCACCCGGCTGATGACCGTCCGCGACCCCGACGGACGCCTGTGGAGCCTCCAGGCTCCCCGCAAGGAGCAGGCGTGACCGGCGGAGCCGGCGGCCCGGCGGGCGGCCCGACGGACGTGGCGCCGGACCACACCGCCGTCCGGTGCGCCCTGTGGCGGGCGATGCACGTCCAGGTCGACGCGCCGCCCCACGTCCTGACGGACGAGATCGGGCTCAGGATCGCGGACCCGGGCGACGGCTGGCGCGAGCGGCCGGACATGGACCCGGTGGCGACCCGGGCGTTCCGGGCCGCCATGGTCGCCCGCGCCCGGTTCGTCGAGGACCTGGTCGCCGAGCAGGCCGCGGAACGCGGCGTCGACCAGTACGTCCTGCTGGGCGCCGGGCTCGACACCTTCGCCCAGCGCGAGACCGGGGGCCGGACCGGGGGCATGTCCCGGCTGCGCGTCTTCGAGGTCGACCAGCCCGGCCCGCAGGAGTGGAAGCACCGGCGCCTCGCCGCACTCGGCTACGGCGTC
The DNA here is from genome assembly GCF_055558375.1 of Streptomyces sp. NPDC025793. NCBI lineage: Bacteria > Bacillati > Actinomycetota > Actinomycetes > Kitasatosporales > Streptomycetaceae > Streptomyces > Streptomyces sp. NPDC025793. The sequence continues at coordinate 44,427 of NZ_JBVHMR010000037.1, forward strand.
CCCGGCCGGCCGCACCTCGTGCCGGTCGACTTCGAGGCGAGCGGCGGGGCCTGGCGGGAGCCGCTGACGGCGGCCGGTTTCGACCCCGGCCGGCCGGCGGTCGTCTCCTCCAGCGGGGTCACGATGTACCTCACCAAGGAGGCCACCGCGACCACCCTGCGCCAGATCGCCGCGCTGGCCCCCGGCTCGACCCTCGCCATGACCTTCCTGCTGCCCGAGGATCTCGTGGCCGAGGCCGACCGCCCGGGTCTGCGCACCAGCACGGCGGGGGCGCGGAGTGCGGGCACGCCGTTCCGCAGCTTCTACACCCCCGAGGAGATGCTGAGCCTGGCCCGCGAGGCCGGGTTCAAGGAGGCCCGGCACGTCTCGGGCGCCTCCCTCGCCGAGCGGTACTTCACCGGCCGCCCGGACGGCCTGCGCCCGTCGACGGGGGAGGACCTGCTGGTGGCCACCACGTGAACCCGCCGTGCGCCGTACCCGCCTGTCGCCCCCGTCCGCCGCGCCCGCGCGTCGATACGATGACGGCAACGGCGAGTTGGGGGGAGTTCCGGAGTGGAAGCGTTGATGAGCATGGCACTCTCGGCGGTCGGCACGGTCGCTTCGGGTGCCGTCTCCGGAGCGAGCGGTGAAGCGGGCAGACGGCTCTCCGAGCGGCTCTGCGACCTGCTGAGCCGGGGCCGCTCCGGGGACAACTCGGGCTCCGCGGCGGCCGGTTCGCCGCGCCTCGCCCCGCCCACCTTCCCCGGCACCGAGTCCGAGCAGACGGCGGCGGCCCGGCAGCTGCTCGAACTCGCCCGCAGATCACCGGAGTTCGCCCGCGAGGTCACGGACTGGGTGCGCGAGGCCGCGTGGCTCTCGCCGCGCACCGTACCCGCCGTGGCGCACGGTGCCTCGCGCCCGCAGATGCTGCCGCCGACGACGGCGGTGTTCACCGACCGCGCGGAGGTGCTCGCCTGGCTGACGGCCCTGCTGGACGACGAGGAGCGGACGCCCGGCGCGCCCGCCGTCGCCGCCCTCACCGGGCCGGGCGGCATCGGCAAGACCGCCGCCGCCGTGCACTGCGCGACGGAGCTGCGCGAGCGTTTTCCCGGCGGGGTGCTGTTCGCGGACCTGAAAGGCGCCTCGGCCGGAACGGCGCTCCAGCCGTCCGACGTGCTCGCGTGGTTCCTGGAGCGGCTCGGGGTGCCGCGCGCCCTGGTGCCGGGCGACGAGGCGCGCCAGCGCGATCTCTACCGCGACTGCACCGCCGACCGGCGCCTGATCGTCGTCCTGGACAACGCCCACGACGACGCCCAGGTCATCCCGCTGCTCCCGGCCTCGCCGCAGTGCCTCGTCCTGGTGACGAGCCGGTACCGCCCCGGGCGGCTCGTGGCCGAGCACGGCGCCCGGCCGTATCCGCTGGGGCCGCTGTCGGCCGAGGACGCGATGACGCTGGTCCGGCGGGTCGCCGGCCGTGACCGCCCCGCCGCGCCCGACGCCGTGGTCCGGGCCGTGGCCGACGGCACGGGCGGGATCCCCCTCGCGCTGTGCACCACGGGCGCCGGCCTCGCCGTCCGGCACCAGCTGACCTGGGAGCGCGTCGCCCAGCAGCTGTCCGGCCGCGGCCAGGGGGACCAGGGGAACGACCGGGAGGGCACCGCCGTGCGTGAAGAGGACCGGGCGGCGACGGCCGATCCCGTCCGGCTCGTCCAGGACGCCGCCTACGCCGAACTCACCCCCGGCTGCGCCGCGTTCTACCGCGCGCTCGCGGTGTGGCCGTGGCCGACCGTGACCGTCCGCACCGCCGCGCACGCCGCCGCCGTCCCCGAGGACGAGGCGCGCGGGCTGCTGGAGGAGCTGGCCCGGATGCATCTGCTGGAAGAGGTCGGGGAGGAGCGCTACCGGTTCCACGACCTGACCCGGGCGCACGCCCACGCGCTGGCGGAGGCCGAGGACGGACCCGCCCGGATGGCGGCCGCCGTCCGCCGGGTCGCGGTCGCGCACCTGCGCTTCGCGGCGGGCGCGGACTTCCGGGTCATGCCGCTGCGCTGGCGGCTCGGCCCCGCGTACCGGGGGCTCGCCCTGCCGGAACACCGCGACCGCGCCGACGGCAAGCGCGCGCTGGCCGAGCTGCGCACCGAGCGGGAGAACCTCGCGGCCGTCGTCCGGGCCGCCGCCCACCACGGCTTCGACGACCTGGTCTGGCAGCTGTGCGAGGCCCTGTGGGGCCTGCATCTGCTGCTCGGTTTCCACGCGCAGTGGATCGACACGCACCTCCTCGGGGTCGAGGCGGCCGGACGCCACGTGGCGCAGGAGTTCGGCGATCCGCGGTCCGTCGGCCGTATGTGGGCCCAACTCGCCTTCGGCCACATGGGGTCGGGCCGGCCGGCGGACGCGGAGCACGCCCTCACGCGGGCCAGGGACGCCGACCGGGCCTGCGGCCACCACCGGGGCGAGGCGACCGCCGTCGAGTCGCTGGGGCTGCTCCGGCTCAAGCAGTGGGAGTTCGCGGCGGCGCAGGCGTGTTTCGAGGAGGCGCAGGAGGTGCTGCGCCGGATCGGCCCGGGGCAGGACGGCTGGGCGGACGTGCCGCGCGCCACGGCCCTGCTGACCCACCACATCGGCCGCGCCCAGACCAGGCAGCGTCAATTCCCGGCCGCCGTCGCCCGGTTGAACGACGCCCTCGCCCAGTTCCGCCGACTGCCGGGCGGCGGTGACACCTACAACGCGGGCCGCGTCTACATGAGTCTGGGCGACGCCCACCTCGATGCCGGCGACGCGGAGCAGGCGCGCGTCTGCCTGGACGAGGCCGTCACGGCGATGACCGAGGCGGGCGCCGGGCTCCAGCTGGCCGACGCCCTGGAGGCACGCGCCCGCTGCCACCGCCTGTCGGGACGCCCGGAGCAGGAGGCGGAGGACCTGCGCACCGCCGCCGCACGCCACGAGGCCAACGAGGACCCGCTCGGCCTGACCCGCGTCCGGGCCCGCCTGACGGAACTGACGGCCTGAGCCCCGAGCCGCGCGGCTCGGCGACGCGGAAGCCGGGATCCCGGATCCGGCTCACGGTGCTCCCCGGCCGAGGGGCGCCACGGTGACGCGGTGTGCCGCCTCGCCCGTGCGGACGGTGATCGCGGGCAGGGCGTCGGCCAGGGTCCGGCCGTCGGTGAGCCAGGCGTGGAGCGCGGAGGCGTAGGCGGCGGGATCGCACAGGTCGGCCCGTCCGTCGGGGCCCGCGGTGGCGGTCAGCCGTACGAGGTCGCCCGCGCGGGTGCGGACGACGCAGCGGTCCGGCCCGTCGACGTAGGCGGCCAGTCCGCAGTACGGGTAGCGGTCGAGCGCCTCCGCCGTCCAGGCGGCCGGCGGCCCGAGCCGCGGGTCGTCCCCGGCCGCGTACCGTACGACGACGTCGGCGACGCGCAGCCGGCCGGCCTCCCGGGTCTCCTCGTCGACCACCGTGTGCGCGCAGTCCCAGCGCACGTCCGGGGCGTCCGACGGGTCGGGCCCGGCACCGGCGACGGCGTACCGGGCGACGCGGACCTGCGGCGGATCCGTGCCGAGGCCGCCCGTGAGCACGCGGACCGGGGCGGTACGGCGGGCGGGCAGGTACGGCGGCAGCGGCAGCGGGTCGAGCAGCGCCGGGTGCCCCTCGGGCTCGGCCAGCTCCATGAGGCCGTAGAACAGGCGCCGCAGCAGGGCGGCCGACTCTCCCGGAGCCGAACTGGTCTGCTCCGCGAGCTCCTTGTACCGGGCGGGATCGTGCGCGGCGACGGTGTCCTCGATCTGGGCGCGCAGGCTGCCCCGGCGCACGAGGCGCGCAGCCGTACGGCCGAGGGCGGCGACCGGGGAGAGCGGGTCGAGGTCCTGCTGGGGGAACGCGCCGAGGAGGACGGGGATGCCGAGGGACGCGGCGTAGTAGGTGACGCTGGAGTGGTCGCCGAGGACGCAGTCGGCGGCGATCAGGGCCTGGCGCCAGCCGTCGAGGGGGTCGATCGCGTCGAGGCCGGCCCGCCGGGCGTTGTCCAGCCAGGCACGGACCTGGCCGGGCCCGTGGCCGTACCAGATGTTCGGATGCAGGACCGCGACGGTCCGGTACTCGTCGGCGGGCAGTTCCGCCGCGAGGCGGGACAGCAGCCAGGGCAGCAGGTCGTCCGCCGCCGGCTCGGCGGCTCCGCCGAAGAGGGAGCGGGCCGCCCAGGTGGAGCTGACGACGATCAGCCGCTGACCTGGGCCGACGCCCAACGCCCGGCGGTAGAGGGCGCGTTGGGGGAGTGCGGCGAGGATGCGGTCGTAGCAGGGGTCACCGGCGAGGACCGCCGTGGGCGCCGCCTCGGGACAGGCCGAGCGCAGCCGGTCCAGCTGTTCCGGGTGGGAGAGGACGGTGGCGTCGGCGAGGGGACGCCCGTCGGTGAGGAGCCAGTCGGGCGACAGCCCGAAGACCGGTGTTGTCCGGTGTTGTCCGGTGTTGTCCGGTGTTGTCCGGTGTTGCAAGCCTCTTATTGTACCCAACCCCGTGCGACAGCACGGCCAACTTGGCCTGCACGGCGGCCAGTTCACCGCCGTAGCTGGCCGACACGGCCAGGTCGAACGGGGTCTCCTTGGCCTGCTCCCACGGCAGGACCGGCAGCCCCGCCCGCGCCAGCAGCTCGGGCACCCCGGCCAGGAACGGGGACGAGCCCGTGCACGTGGCGAACATCTGCACGCGCAGGTCGCCGGAGAACAGCGGGAGGACGTCCAGTAGACGCGTCGCCGACGTCACGTTGTGCACGACGAACAGGACCCGGCGGCAGCCGACCCGGGTGACCCAGCGCTCCGCGTCCGCGCCCACCGGCACCCGTATCCGCGCCGCCCCGTCCGCCACTCCACCCGCTGCCGCCCCACCCGCCACGCGCTTTACCTCAGCACTCGATGATGTTCACCGCAAGTCCGCCCCGCGCCGTCTCCTTGTACTTCACGGACATGTCCGCGCCGGTGTCCTTCATGGTCTTGATGACCTTGTCCAGGGACACCTTGTGGGAGCCGTCGCCGCGCATCGCCATCTTCGCCGCCGTGACCGCCTTCACCGCGGCCATGCCGTTGCGCTCGATGCACGGGATCTGGACCAGGCCGCCGACCGGGTCGCAGGTCAGGCCGAGGTTGTGTTCCATGCCGATCTCGGCCGCGTTCTCGACCTGCTCCGGGCTGCCGCCGAGCACCTCCGCCAGCGCGCCCGCCGCCATGGAGCAGGCGGAGCCGACCTCGCCCTGGCAGCCGACCTCGGCGCCGGAGATGGAGGCGTTCTCCTTGAAGAGCATGCCGATCGCGCCGGCGGCGAGGAGGAAGCGGACCACTCCGTCCTCGTCGGCGCCCGGTACGAAGTTGATGTAGTAGTGCAGGACCGCCGGGATGATGCCCGCCGCGCCGTTCGTGGGAGCGGTCACGACCCGGCCGCCGGCCGCGTTCTCCTCGTTCACGGCCATCGCGTAGAGCGTGATCCACTCCATCGCGTGCGCCAACGGGTCGCCCTCGGCGCGCAGTTGGCGGGCGGAGACGGCCGCGCGGCGGCGGACCTTGAGGCCGCCGGGCAGGATGCCCTCGCGGGACATGCCGCGCCCGACGCACTCGCGCATCACCCGCCATATCTCCAGCAGACCCGCGCGGATCTCGCCCTCGGTGCGCCAGGCCCGCTCGTTCTCCAGCATCAGGGAGGAGATCGACAGGCCGGTTTCCTTCGTGAGGCGGAGGAGCTCGTCGCCGGTGCGGAAGGGGTACTTCAGTACCGTGTCGTCCAGCACGATCCGGTCCGCGCCGACCGCGTCCTCGTCCACGACGAAGCCGCCGCCGACCGAGTAGTACGTCTTCGACAGGAGCTCCGCGCCCTCGGCGTCGTAGGCCCACATCGTCATGCCGTTGGCGTGGTACGGCAGGGCCTTGCGGCGGTGCAGGACCAGGTCGTCGTCGAAGGAGAACGGGATCTCGTGCTCGCCGAGCAGGCTCAGCCGGCCCGCCGCCTTGATCGCCGTCACCCGGTCGTCGGCCGACTCCACGTCCACCGTGCGCGGCGAGGCGCCCTCCAGGCCGAGCAGCACCGCCTTCGGGGTGCCGTGGCCCTGGCCGGTGGCGCCGAGCGAGCCGTACAGCTCGCAGCGCAGCGAGGCGACCGAGGACAGCAGGTCCTCGTTGCGCAGCCGGCGGGCGAACATGCGCGCCGCGCGCATCGGGCCGACCGTGTGGGAGCTGGACGGGCCGATGCCGATCGAGAACAGGTCGAAGACCGAGATGGCCACGGACGACTCCTCAAGACGGGGTGGAGCGAAAACGGTGGTACAGGGGGGCGGGCACCGCACACGCCGGTACGCGGGTACGTACTCCAGTGTGCGCGGTGCCCCGTAAAAGGCGTCTTACTTGTTCAGACCCGGGTACAGCGGGTGCTTGTCGGCGAGCGCCTGCACGCGCGCCTTCAGGGCCTGCGCGTCGTAGGACGGCTTGAGCGCCTCCGCGATCACGTCGGCGACCTCGGCGAAGTCCTCGGCCGTGAAGCCGCGGGTCGCGAGGGCGGGCGTGCCGATCCGCAGGCCCGAGGTGACCATCGGGGGGCGCGGGTCGTTCGGGACGGCGTTGCGGTTGACCGTGATGCCGACCTCGTGGAGCCGGTCCTCGGCCTGCTGGCCGTCCAGCTCGGACGCGCGCAGGTCGACGAGGATCAGGTGCACGTCCGTACCGCCGGAGAGCACGTTCACCCCGGCCTCGCGGGCGTCCGCCGCGGTCAGGCGCTCGGCGAGGATGCGGGCGCCCTCCACCGTACGGCGCTGGCGCTCCTTGAAGTCCTCCGAGGCGGCGACCTTGAAGGAGACCGCCTTGGCCGCGATCACGTGCTCCAGGGGGCCGCCCTGGAAGCCCGGGAAGACCGAGGAGTTCAGCTTCTTCGCGAAGTCCTTCTTGGCGAGGATGATGCCGCCGCGCGGGCCGCCGAGCGTTTTGTGGGTGGTCGAGGTGACCACGTCAGCGTGCTCGACCGGGTTCGGGTGCAGCCCGGCCGCGACCAGACCGGCGAAGTGCGCCATGTCGACCCACAGGTACGCCTCGACCTCGTCGGCGATCCGGCGGAACTCGGCGAAGTCCAGCTGACGCGGGTACGCCGACCAGCCGGCGATGATCACCTTCGGGCGGTGCTCCTTGGCGAGCTTCTCCAGCTCGGCCATGTCGACCAGACCGGTCTGCGGGTCCACGTGGTAGGCGACCACGTTGAACTGCTTGCCGGAGAAGTTCAGGCGCATGCCGTGGGTCAGGTGGCCGCCGTGCGCCAGGTCCAGGCCGAGGATGGTGTCCCCGGGCTGGGCGAGGGCGAACAGGGCCGCCTGGTTGGCGGAGGCGCCGGAGTGGGGCTGGACGTTGGCGTACTCGGCGCCGAACAGCTCCTTGACCCGGTCGATGGCGATCTGCTCGGCGACGTCGACGTGCTCGCAGCCGCCGTAGTAGCGGCGGCCCGGGTAGCCCTCGGCGTACTTGTTGGTGAGGACCGAGCCCTGTGCCTCCATCACCGCGAGCGGCGCGAAGTTCTCGGAGGCGATCATCTCCAGCGTGGACTGCTGGCGGCCGAGCTCCGCGTCGACCGCGGCGGCGATCTCCGGGTCCAGCTCGTGCAGGGGAGTGTTCAGGACAGTCATACGGTCAGGACTCCTCGCCGGCGCTGAAGGCCGTGTACTCGTCGGCGCTCATCAGGTCCGCCGGCTCGGCCGAGACGCGGACCTTGAAGAGCCAGCCGCCCTCGAAGGGGGCCGAGTTCACCAGCGCCGGGTCGTCGACGACGTCCTGGTTGGCCTCGACGACCTCACCGGTGACCGGGGAGTACAGGTCGGAGACCGACTTGGTCGACTCCAGTTCGCCGCAGGAGTCACCCGCGGTCACGGTGGCGCCGGCCTCGGGGAGCTGGGCGTAGACCACATCGCCGAGCGCGTTGGCCGCGAACTCGGTGATGCCGACCGTCGCGACGCCGTCCTCGGCGGGCGACAGCCACTCGTGCTCCTTGCTGTAGCGCAGCTGCTGGGGGTTCTTCATGGCCTGAATTCTCCTGTACGCGCGGGAGTGCTGGTGAAGGGGGGACTGCGGAAACCGCTGGTGGGCGGGCAACTGTGCGCAGGGTCACGTACCTGCCACGGAATCGGGCCCGCGGGGGACGCGACCGCGCCCAGTCTCTACTTCTGGCGCTTGTAGAACGGCAGTGCCACGACCTCGTACGGCTCGTGGCTGCCGCGGATGTCCACGCCGACGCCCTCGGTGCCGGGCGCCGCGTGGCCCGCGTCGACGTAGGCCATGGCGATCGGCCTGCCCAGGGTGGGGGAGGGGGCGCCGGAGGTGACCTCGCCGATCACCTGGCCGCCGGCGACGACGGCGTACCCGGCGCGCGGGACGCGGCGGCCCTCGGCGATCAGCCCGACGAGCACCCGCGGAGGCTCGGACGCGGCGCGCTCGGCGGCCTGCGTGAGCGCCTCGCGCCCGACGAAGCCGCCGTCCTTCTCGAACTTGACCACGCGGCCGAGACCGGCGTCGAAGGGGGTGAGCGAGGTGCTCAGCTCGTGCCCGTACAGCGGCATGCCCGCCTCCAGGCGCAGGGTGTCGCGGCAGGACAGGCCGCACGGCACCAGGCCGACGCCCTCGCCCGCCTCGGTCAGCGCCTGCCACAGCTCGACCGCGTGCTCGGGCTTCACGAACAGCTCGAAGCCGTCCTCGCCGGTGTAGCCGGTGCGGGCGATCAGGGCGGGGACGCCGGCGACCGTGCCGGGCAGGCCGGCGTAGTACTTCAGGCCGTCCAGGTCGGCGTCGGTGAGCGACTTCAGGATGCCGGGGGACTCCGGGCCCTGGACGGCGATCAGCGCGTAGGCGTCCCGGTCGTCGCGGACCTCGGCGTCGAAGCCCGCGGCGCGCTCGGTGAGGGCGTCCAGCACCACCTGGGCGTTGGAGGCGTTGGCCACGACCAGGTACTCGGTCTCGGCGAGCCGGTAGACGATCAGGTCGTCCAGGATGCCGCCGTCGGCCCGGCAGATCATCGTGTAGCGGGCGCGGCCGACGCCGACGGAGGCGATGTTGCCGACCAGGGCGAAGTTCAGCAGGGCGGCGGCCTCGGCGCCGGTCACCGTGATCTCGCCCATGTGGGAGAGGTCGAACAGGCCGGCCCGGGTCCGCACCGCGACGTGCTCGTCGCGCTCGGAGCCGTAGCGCAGGGGCATGTCCCAGCCGGCGAAGTCGGTCATCGTCGCACCGAGCGAGCGATGGAGCGCGTCCAGCGCGGTATGGCGCAGCTCAGTGGGTTCGGTACTGCTCATCGGTCGGTCGTCTCCCAGGACAGCGGAACGGGCGAGGAACGTTCCTCCCCATCTGTCATCGGAACCTGAGAGGTTCGCCACGACCGCCACGGGGACGATCACGGCTTGCACCGTGGGTGGAGCCACTGCCGGCAGCGGCCCGCTTTTCAGATGTGCCTCGCCCGCGCGGTAACGGGGCCTGAGAGATTCAAGGGAGGGACTTGCTCCTTCGGCGCCCCAGCGCAGCTGCTGGGGACTCTCCCGCGCGGATTCAAGCGGCCGGTATGCAGTTGGCGGCCACATCATTGCACGCCGAGCGGGCTTTTGTAACCGGCCTGTGGCAGCACGCGGACCGTACTGCCGACCTCGGTCCATTACCTTCTCTTTACGTTTCACGGGCAGAGCTGTTACTGAACCGACAGGGGAGGACCGACATGGTGAACAGGACCCCGGTGTACGCCACCGTCACCAGCGGCGTCGCGGTGCCGAAGCAGCGCCGCGCCCCGGCCCCGGTCGTCCGGGACCTGCGCGACCGGGCCGGCCGCAGCCCGCACGCCCTGCTCTTCCGCGCCGAGGACCTGGTGGTGATCACGGGACTGCCCGGCAGCGGCAAGTCCACGCTGATGCGCCGCGCGGTCCCCGGCCGCCGCATCGACTCCCAGGACACCCGCGACCGCTGGGCCGCCCGCCTGCCCGGCTTCCTCCCCTACGCGCTCTACCGCCCCCTGGTCCGCCTCGCTCACTACGCGCGCCTGCGCCGTGCCCTGCGCACCGGCGAGGGCGTCGTCGTGCACGACTGCGGCACCCAGAGCTGGGTGCGCGGCTGGCTCGCCCGCGAGGCCCGCCGCCGCGGCGGCACCCTGCACCTGCTCCTGCTGGACGTCACCCCCGGCACGGCCCGCGAGGGCCAGCGCGAGCGCGGCCGGGGCGTCTCCCGCTACGCCTTCACCCGCCACCGCCGCACGACGGCCCGGCTGCTCGCCGCCGTCGAGCGGGGCGCGCTGCCGGCGGGCGTCGGCTCGGCGACCCTGCTGGACCGCCCCGCGGCGGACGCCCTGCGCCGGATCGCGTTCCCACGGTGAGGGGACGGTCACAGCAACCCGCTAGCCTTCATGGTCACAGCAGTGGTTCCCAGCAGGCGGTAGGCAGATGGACTTCCCGGCGGACATTCCCGCGGACTTCCCGGCACAGGCGCACCCCCACCCGCACGGCGGTTGGCCCGGCAACGAGCTGGAGGAGGTGCTCGCGGCCTCCCTCGGCGTACCCACCGCGGCCGGCCGGATCATCGAGGTCCTCGGCCGCAGCTTCCTGTGGATCCCGCTGCCCAACGGCGGCGGTCCGGGCAGCGGCCCGCTGGACCTGCCCACGCTGGAGATCGACGGCCAGGCCTACGTGCCCGTCTTCAGCTCGGAGGAGCAGCTGCGCCAGGCGGCCGGTTCCCACATGGGGTACACCATCGCCCCGGCCGTCGAGTTCGCCCGGGGCCTGCCCGCGCAGGTCGGCATCGCGGTGAACCCGGACGCGCTGGTCGGCATCCCGCTCCCGCCGGCCGCCGTGGCCGAGCTGTGCCGCGCCGGCCGTACCCCCCTCGACGGCGCGGACACCGGCGGCCGGGTCCGCCTCTTCGAGCCCGACTGGCAGGACGACCCGGTCGACTTCCTCGCCGCCGCGTCCGCCGAGTTCGCCGAGACCGGCGTGGTCCGCACGGCCCGCCGCTGCCTGGCCGCCGTCGAGACGGACGATCCGGTGATGTTCGTGGGCGTGGAGCTCTCCCGGTGGGAGGGCGACCTGCGCACCCTCCCGATGGAAGCCCTGGGCCGCGCCCTGGGCAGGATCCCGGTCGCCTGGCCGGTCAGCCTGGTCCTCCTGGACGTCACGGACGACCCGGTGGCGGAATGGCTGCGGGGGAATGTCAGGCCCTTCTATCAGTACGGCCACTGAAAGCGCCCCAAGGGGGGCGCGGGGCTGCGTCCGATATGCGGCTCCGCCGCGTGAGCGCGAGAAACCACAACGCACCCGCACTCGCGAACGAACCCGAAGCGGCACCCCGGCAGGCGCTTAAGCTGTCTCCACACACGGGGCACGGAAAACAGAAGGGCACGACAAGGTGAGCGCGAGCCACAGCGGCGGCCTCGGTAGCGTCGACCACACGCTGCGCCAGGTCACGCCCGGACGCTACGACGCCTACGAGGCCCTGCTGCGTGCCCTCGCCACCCCGTCCTCCGGCCAGATCTGGATGCTGCTGTGGCACGGCCAGGCCGGGTCCCCGGACGCCCAGTACGGGACGATGGAGGTCGACGGCCTCCCCTACGCCCCCTGCGTCACCTCCGCCCAGGAACTGTCGGCCAGCGGCTGGAACCGCTCCTACGAGGTCGTGGACGGGCTCGACGTGGCCCGCACCCTCTACCCGGACCACTACGGCCTGTGGGTCAACCCGCACGCCCCGGGCGGCGGCGTCGGCATCCCCTGGCTGGACCTGCGCCGCATCGCCACGGGCCTGGACCGCCAGCCCGCAGGCCCGCTCCGGCTCGACGAACCCGGCATCGAGGTCCCGCAGTTCTATGCCCTGCTCGCGCAGAACGCCCACCGCACGCCGGCCCTGCGCTCCCTGCGCCGCGCCTGGGTGCAGCCCGCGCTCGGGACGCCGTACCTCGTGATCGGCCTGGACGTGTACGACACCTCTCCGGCCGCGGTCGACTCGGTGCGCGCGATGATGCAGCAGTCCGTCGGCGCGGTCCCCGAGGGCCTGCCGGTGTCGACGGTCGCGATGACCGACGACTACGACCCGGTCGTGATGTGGATGCGGGCCAACGCCCGCCCGTTCTACGACCGCGACGCCCACGCCGCCGTACCCCCGGCGCACCCCCAGCCCCAGCCGCAGCTCCAGTCACCGCCCCAGCCGCAGGCCCCGGCCCCCGGCTACGGCTATCCACCGGTGCCCGGCGGCTACTGACCCCGCCGCCGACCTCGCCCTACGGCCGCCGACCTTCCCCGGCCGACCTCCGCTTACCGTCCGCTTGTCGCGATTAACTGTCCGCATAACAGGAAACGCCTGCTTGCATCACGGTTACGCATCCATTCGCTGCCAAGGCTGGCGGCTTGTCGCGCGGGCATTGAAGACTCCCCCTTCAAGGGGCTCGCCCCTGTGTGTACGACGGACTGAATGATGCCGCTACCAGCGGCAAGTGCGGGCCGGTTACCACCGGTTGAGAGGGGTCCCAGCCTAATGACGGCACCATTGCACGAGCCGGCCGCGGAAGCGGCGCCCGGTGCGGCCGAGGAAGCGGCGGTCGCCGCCGCCGACGCGAAGGCCGTTCAGGGCCGCTCCCTGGGACGGATCGCCTGGGAGCGCCTGAAGCGGGACAAACTCGCCCTGACGGGCGGCGTCGTGGTGCTGCTCCTCATCGTGATCGCGCTGCTCGCGCCCGTCATCACGAGCCTGGTCGGCCAGGACCCGGACGTCTACCACCAGGACCTGATCGACCCGCTGTTCAGCACCCCCAAGGGCTCACTGGGCGGCATCGGCGGAGACCACCTGCTCGGCGTGGAGCCGGTCAACGGCCGCGACATCTTCGCCCGCATCCTCTACGGCGCACAGATCTCTCTTCTCGTCGGCTTCCTGTCCGCCGTGGTCGCCGTCATCCTGGGCACCGTCCTCGGCGTCCTGGCGGGCTTCTTCGGCGGCTGGGTGGACTCCCTGATCAGCCGGGTCATGGACGGCCTGCTCGCCTTCCCGCAGCTGCTGTTCATCATCGCGCTGGTCTCCGTCATGCCCAACCAGATGCTGGGACTCACCGGCACGGGCGTGCGGGTGTTCGTGATGATCCTGGTCATCGGTTTCTTCGGCTGGCCGTACATCGGCCGGGTGGTCCGCGGCCAGACGCTCTCGCTGCGTGAGCGCGAGTACGTCGAGGCGGCCCGCTCCCTCGGCGCCGGGCAGTTCTACATCCTCTTCAAGGAGCTGCTGCCGAACCTCGTCGCGCCCATCATCGTGTACACGACGATGATGATCCCCACGAACATCCTCACCGAGGCGGCGCTCAGCTTCCTGGGCGTGGGCGTCAAGCCGCCCACGTCCTCCTGGGGGCAGATGCTGTCGAGTGCGATCGACTACTACGACTCGGACCCCATGTACATGGTGATCCCGGGCGTGGCGATCTTCATCACGGTTCTTGCCTTCAACCTCTTCGGCGACGGCGTGCGGGACGCGCTCGACCCGAAGGGCTCCCGCTGAAGTGCCGTACCCCAAGCGTCCCGTGAGCTCAGCCACGGGGTCTCTCATCAATTCCGGAGGATCCGAGATCGTGACTACCCAACGCACCTCAGGGCGGCGCAAGCAGGCCCTCGCCGCTGCCGTAGTGGTCGCCGGGCTGCTGACCACGGCGGCGTGCGGCGGAGGCAACGGCAGCTCGAAGAACGGCGCGGCCGGCTTCGACGCGGCGAACAACAAGGTTGCCCAGGCCGACCAGGTCAAGAAGGGCGGCACCCTGAAGTTCGTGAGCACGCAGGACGCCGACTCGTGGGACACCACGCGCGGCTACTACGGCTTCATGTGGGACTTCTCCCGCTACTACAGCCGTCAGCTGCTCACCTACAAGACGGCGCCGGGTGCCGAGGGCGCGAAGCTCACCCCGGACCTCGCCACCGACGCGGGCAAGGTCTCGGCCGACGGCAAGACCTACACCTTCACGCTGCGTGACGGGATCACGTGGGAGGACGGCAAGGCCATCACCTCCCAGGACATCAAGTACGGCATCGAGCGCTCCTGGGCGCAGGACGTGCTGTCCGGCGGTCCGGTCTACCTCCAGCAGATGCTGGACCCGAACAACACCTACAAGGGTCCGTACAAGGACACCTCGAAGGACCACCTGGGCCTGAAGGCGATCGACACGCCGGACGCGAAGACGATCGTCTTCCACCTGCCGACGGCCAACTCGGACTTCCTCCAGGTGCTGGCGATGACCACGGCCTCGCCGGTCCGCCAGGACATGGACACCAAGTCCAAGTACGGCCTGCACCCGTTCTCCTCGGGCCCGTACAAGTTCCAGTCGTACAGCCCGGGCAAGAACCTGGTCCTGGTCCGCAACGCCAACTGGAAGGCGTCCTCGGACCCGGTCCGCAAGGCGTACCCGGACAAGATCACCCTGGACATCTCCACCAACCAGGCCGACTCGGACCAGCGCCTGATCGACGGCGACTACGACATCGACGCCTCGCAGACCGGCCTGGGCCCGCAGGGCCGCCAGATCGCCCTGAAGCAGCACAAGGACAACCTGGACAACCCGGTCTCCGGCTTCATCCGCTACGCGGTCTTCCCGCAGAGCGTCAAGCCGTTCGACAACCTCCACTGCCGCAAGGCCGTGATCTACGCCGCCGACCACGTGTCGCTGCAGACCGCCCGCGGTGGCCCGATCGCCGGTGGTGACATCGGCACCAACATGCTCCCGCCGTCGGTCGGCGGTGGCGAGGGCCAGAAGTACGACCCGTACCAGATCTCCGGTGCCAACAAGAACGGCAACGTCAACCTGGCCAAGCAGGAGCTCAAGGCCTGCGGTCAGCCGAACGGCTTCTCGACCACCATCGCCGTCCGCAACAACAAGGCGCAGGAAGTCGCCACCGCCGAGTCCCTGCAGGCCGCGCTGAAGAAGGTCGGCATCAACGCCGACATCTACCAGTACGACGGCTCGCAGAGCCCGGGCATCATCGGCTCCCCGTCGAACGTCGAGAAGAAGAAGCTCGGCATCATCATCATGGGCTGGGGTCCGGACTTCCCGACCGTCCAGGGCTACGGCATCCCGCTGTGGGACAGCAAGTACATCCTGCAGAGCGGTAACAACAACTACGCCCTGATCAAGGACAAGACGATCGACGGGCTCTTCGACCAGTACACCACCACGCTGGACGAGGCGAAGAAGACGCAGATCTCCACGGAGATCAACCACAAGGTGATGGAGGGCGCGTACTACCTGCCCTTCACCTTCGAGCGGCTGCTCAACATCCGCTCCTCGCGTCTGGGCAACGTGTACACGACGAACGCGTACAGCGGTTACTACGACTTCGTCAACCTCGGCCTGAAGTCCACGAAGTAGTCCCGGCACACCCGCCGAACGGCACGAAAGGCAGGTGAAGGCCGGCGCGGCGAGCCGCGGGCCCTCCGGAAGATCTCCGGGGGCCCGCGGTCCGCGGCGGGCCGTTAGCTGTGCTCGCTTACCTCATCAGGCGGCTGTTCGCCGCCGTAGTGATGCTGGTGGTCATCATCCTGGTGGTCTTCAGCATCTTCTTCCTCGTCCCCAAGTGGGCGGGCGTGGACATCGCCACGAGCTTCGTGGGCAAGCAGGCGGACCCGCACGCCGTCGAGGCGGTGCGCGAGAAGCTGGGTCTGAGCGATCCGATCTACTCGCAGGTCTGGCACTTCTTCAAGGGCATATTCGTGGGCCGCACCTACGCGGCCGGCGGCGATGTCACCCACTGTGCCGCGCCGTGCTTCGGCTACTCCTTCCGCAGTGAGCAGGCCGTCTGGCCGGTGCTGACCGACCGCTTCCCGGTGACCCTGGGTCTCGCGCTCGGTGCCGCCGTGCTGTGGCTGGTCTTCGGTGTCGCCGCGGGTGTGCTCTCCGCCCTCAAGCGGGGCAGCCTGTGGGACCGCGGCGCGATGGTCGTCGCCCTCAGCGGTGTCTCGCTGCCGATCTACTTCACGGGTCTGCTCTCGCTGGCGATCTTCAGCTACGGACTGAACTGGATCAACGGCCAGTACGTCTCGATCAGCGACAGCTTCTCCGGCTGGCTGGGCGGCATGATCCTGCCCTGGATCACCCTCGCCTTCCTGTACGCGGCGATGTACGCCCGTATCACCAGGGCCACCATGCTGGAGATCCTCGGTGAGGACTACATCCGCACCGCCCGCGCCAAGGGCCTCAAGGAGCAGGTCGTCATCGGCAAGCACGCCATGCGCTCGACGATGACCCCGATCCTGACCATGCTCGGCATGGACCTGGGCGCCCTGATCGGCGGCGCGATCCTCACCGAGACCACGTTCAGCATCCCCGGCCTCGGCCAGGCCGTGCTGACCGCCATCAAGAACCAGGATCTGCCGATCATCCTGGGCGTCACCCTGATCACCTCCCTCGCGGTGCTCATCGCCAACCTCGCGGTCGATGTGCTGTACGCCGTGATCGACCCCCGAGTGAGGCTCGCATGACCGAACTCAGCAAGACCGGAGCAGCCGTGGGCGAGCCCACGGAGGCCTCGCCCGCGCCGACCTCCTTCCTCGAAGTGCGCGACCTGAAGGTGCACTTCCCGACCGACGACGGTCTGGTGAAGTCCGTCGACGGCCTCAGCTTCCAGCTGGAGAAGGGCAAGACCCTCGGCATCGTGGGCGAGTCGGGCTCCGGCAAGTCCGTGACCTCGCTCGGCATCATGGGCCTGCACACCGCCGGCCAGTACGGCAAGCGCAAGGCGCAGATCTCCGGCGAGATCTGGCTGAACGGCACCGAGCTGCTGTCCGCCGACCCCGACCACGTGCGCAAGCTGCGCGGCCGCGACATGGCGATGATCTTCCAGGATCCGCTGTCGGCGCTGCACCCGTACTACACGATCGGCGCGCAGATCGTGGAGGCGTACCGGATCCACCACGACGTCGACAAGAAGACCGCGAAGAAGCGCGCGGTCGAGATGCTCGACCGGGTGGGCATCCCGCAGCCGGACAAGCGGGTGGACAGCTACCCGCACGAGTTCTCCGGCGGTATGCGCCAGCGCGCCATGATCGCCATGTCGCTGGTGAACAACCCCGAGCTGCTCATCGCGGACGAACCGACCACCGCGCTCGACGTGACGGTCCAGGCGCAGATCCTGGACCTGATCCGCGATCTGCAGAAGGAGTTCGGCTCCGCGGTCATCATCATCACCCACGACCTGGGCGTCGTCGCCGAACTGGCCGACGACATCCTGGTGATGTACGGCGGCCGCTGCGTGGAGCGCGGTCCGGCCGAGAAGGTGTTCTACGAGCCCCGCCACCCCTACACCTGGGGTCTGCTCGGTTCGATGCCGCGTCTGGACCGCGACCAGCAGGAGCGTCTCATCCCGGTCAAGGGCTCCCCGCCCTCGCTGATCAACATCCCGTCCGGCTGCGCCTTCAACCCGCGCTGCCCGTACGCCGACGTCCCGAAGGACAACGTGACCCGCACGGTCCGCCCCGAGCTGACCGAGGTCGGGAGCAAGCACTGGGCCGCCTGCCATATGTCGCAGGAGCAGCGGGAACGGATCTGGACCGAAGAGATTGCGCCGAAGCTGTGAGTGAGAACGCAGAGGACAAAGAGGTGAAGGCTGCCGGTGCGGCCACCCTCGGCAAGGACGCCGCACCCGGCGAGACCCTGCTGAAGGTGACCGGGCTGCAGAAGCACTTCCCCATCAAGCAGGGGCTGCTCCAGCGGCAGGTCGGTGCCGTGCGCGCCGTCGACGGCATCGACTTCGAGGTCCGCGCCGGGGAGACCCTCGGCGTGGTGGGCGAGTCGGGCTGCGGCAAGTCCACCATGGGCCGCCTGATCACCCGGCTGCTCGAACCGACCGCCGGAAAAGTCGAGTTCGAGGGCAAGGACATCACGCACCTCGGTGTCGCGGGCATGCGCCCGATGCGCCGCGACGTGCAGATGATCTTCCAGGACCCGTACTCGTCGCTGAACCCGCGCCACACCATCGGCACCATCGTCGGAGCCCCGTTCCGGCTCCAGGGTGTCGAGCCGGAGGGCGGGATCAAGAAGGAGGTGCAGCGGCTGCTGTCGGTGGTCGGCCTCAACCCCGAGCACTACAACCGCTACCCGCACGAGTTCTCCGGCGGTCAGCGCCAGCGCATCGGCATCGCCCGCGCGCTCGCCCTGAAGCCGAAGCTGGTCGTCGCCGACGAGCCGGTCTCCGCGCTGGACGTGTCGATCCAGGCCCAGGTCGTGAACCTCATGGACGACCTCCAGGAGGAACTGGGCCTGACGTACGTGATCATCGCGCACGACCTCTCGGTCGTCCGGCACGTCTCGGACCGGATCGCGGTGATGTACCTCGGCAAGATCGTCGAACTCGCCGACCGGGACCTGCTGTACAAGACGCCGATGCACCCGTACACCAAGGCGCTCATGTCCGCGGTGCCGATCCCGGACCCGAAGCGGAGGAACGCCAAGAGCGAGCGCATCCTGCTCAAGGGCGACGTCCCCTCGCCGATCTCCCCGCCGAGCGGCTGCCGGTTCCACACCCGGTGCTGGAAGGCCACGGAGATCTGCAGGACGACCGAGCCCCAGCTCGTGGAGCTGCGCCCGGGCCAGCGCGTCGCCTGCCACCACCCCGAGAACTTCGAGGACCAGGCACCGCAGGACACCGTCCTGCTGACGGCCGCGAAGGAGGCCGCCGAGCTGGTCGCCGACGAGGTGCTGGCCGAGTCGGCCCAGACCTCGGAGGCGCTGGCCACGGCGGTCGCCGAGGGCGAGGTGGGCTCCGAGGAGACCGGGACCACCGAGTCGCGGGAGTCGAGCGAGGAGCAGGCGGAGGAGCCGAGCGAGACGTCGACCGAGGAGACGGCCGAGGAGTCGGCCGAGGAGTCGGCCGACGAGACGACCGAGGAGTCGACCGAGGGCGGCTCGACCGGCAAGTAAGGACACCTCAGTAAGAAAGGCTCACAGGGATGTCACCCTGTGAGCCTTTCTTTGTAAGGTTCACGCGCCCCGACAGGCGAGAATGTCGGGGTGCAGCTCCAGCCTCTCTTCAGTCCCTCGGTCCAGCACACGCTGGACGTCATCGGCATCTTCGTGTTCGCGATCTCCGGCGCGTTGCTGGCCGTCCGGAAGAACTTCGACGTGTTCGGCATCGGCGTCCTCGCCGAGGTCACCGCGCTCGGCGGGGGACTGTTCCGCGACCTGATCATCGGGGCCGTACCCCCGGCCGCCTTCACCGACCTCGGGTACTTCGTCACCCCGCTGCTCGCCGCGCTCGTCGTCTTCTTCCTGCATCCGCACGTGGAGCGGATCCAGCGGGCGGTGCTCGTCTTCGACGCGGCCGGCCTCGGCCTGTTCTGTGTCAGCGGTACGACGAAGGCGTACAGCCACGGCCTCGGCCTGACCGCGTCGGCGACGCTGGGCCTCGCGACCGCCGTCGGCGGCGGCGTCCTGCGGGACGTGCTGGCCAACGAGGTGCCGTCGCTGCTGCGCTGGGACCGCGACCTCTACGCGGTCCCAGCGATCGTCGGCGCCACGATGGTGGTGCTGTGCATCCGCTACGGCGTGCTGAATCCGTACACCAGCGGGCTCGCGGTCGTCACGGCTTTCGTGCTCCGCCTGCTCGCGATGCGCTACCACTGGCGAGCTCCGCGCGCCTGGAACCGCCGCTCGACGGTGTCAGAGGACTGAGCGGGCTCGGCGTGCGGGTGTGCCGGGGGGTGCTGCTCTGCCCCGTCAGCTCCGCGGTCAGCCACTCGAATACCGTCGGCACCTGCGGCCGCCACAGCGCCATCGAGTGCCCGCCCATGCTGCGCGGCAGGAACACCACCTTCACGTACGTCGGCGGCTTCGCGATCTGCTCCAGTGCCACACCGGCCTGGTAGCCGTCGCCGTTCTCGCCGGAGATGTAGAGGGCGATCTTCGGCGGGGTGCGGTAGTTCTTCAAGAGGTAGTAGGGGTTGTTGGCCCGCCGCAGCTCTTCGCTCCCCGCGGCCAGCGAGTTGCGCTCACCGATCGGGTCGTTGTAGCCGGAGAGGCTGACGGCGGCCCGGTAGCGGTCGGGGTGGGCGACGGCCAGCTTGGCCGCGCAGTGGGCGCCGGCCGAGTAGCCGGCCGCGGCCCAGCCGTCCGGCGCGGACTGGGCGCGGAAGTTGTCCGTGATCATCTTCGGTACGTCGATGCTCAGCCAGGTGTCCGCGTTCACCGTGCCGGGGATGTTGGCACAGCCGGTGTCGATCTTGGCGATCAGGTTCGTGCGCGGGGCCACCAGGATGAACGGGGCGACCTGGCCGCTCTTCATGAGCGGTTCCAGCTGCTCGTGCGCCTTCATGGACCCGAACCAGGCCTTCGCCGAGCCCGGGTAGCCCGACAGCAGCTCGACGACCGGGAACTTCTTGTCCTTGTAGGCCGGATCGTCGTACTGCGGCGGCAGCCAGACGTAGACCTCGGCGCTCACCCCCGACACCCGGCCCTTGAGCTGGGTGACCTTGACCCCGCCGGCCGCGTGCATGCCGGGACCGTCGGCCTGGGTGAACTTCTGCTGCACCTTGGGCAGCTTCTTGTACGCGATGCCGCCGGTGCCGTCGGCGCCGAGGTTCGCGGCCTGCTGTACATGGTTGCCCGTGCCGAGCAGGTCGGCCCAGTTGTCGTAGAGGTTGTTGGAGTTGTTGACCAACACGAAGACGAGGGTGATGGCGGTGCCCTGGGCGAAGAGCAGCATCAGTACGCGGGCCGCGGTGCGCAGGGCCTTGGGCCCGCGCACCCGCGACCAGAAGGCGAGCGGCAGTATCAGTGCAACCACGGCCAGCACGATGGTCGTGTAGAGGAACGGAGTCCCGGTGAGGCTCATGTCCCCATAGAGGGGAATCAGGGGCCTGGGGTTCTGGACGTCTCCGGGCGCTTACCGAGAAATTGCCGGAAGCTCACCCGGATGGCCGACAGGGAAACAGCTGTGTCCCGCCTCCCTGAGAAAGCTACCGCTTAGTAATTTTCTGTTGTACCGTTCACCCATGCCAGAAGGAGCCTCCGCACCCGCCGCACCGGCACCGGCCGTGATCGGCGCCGGCGAGTTCGACCGCGACACCGCCGTCACCCGGCGCGCGCCCGGGGTCTACGACATCGACCTCTCGGCCGGCTGGACCATCATCAGCGCCGTCAACGGCGGCTACCTGCTGGCCGTGCTCGGCCGGGCCCTCGCCGACACCCTGCCGCACCCGGACCCCTTCACCATCACCGCGCACTACCTGACCGCCTCGCGCCCCGGCCCGGCGGTCGTCCGCACCGAGACGGTCCGCACCGGCCGCACGCTCTCCACCGGCCAGGCCTCCCTCTACCAGTACGACGACAACGGCGACGAGGTCGAACGCATCCGCGTCCTCGCCTCCTACGGCGACCTCGCCGACCTCCCGGACGACGTCCGTACGACGGCGACGCCGCCCGCCATCCCGCCGCTGGAGCAGTGCTTCGGCGCCGAGGACGGACCGGCCCCCGTCGAGGGCAGCTCGGCGATCGCCGACCGGCTGATGCTCAAGCTGGACCCGTCGACCCTCGGCTGGGCCCTGGGCGCCCCCTCCGGCAAGGGGGAGATGCGCGCCTGGTTCGGCTTGGCCGACGGCCGCGACGCGGACCCCCTCTCGCTGCTGCTCGCGGTGGACGCGCTGCCGCCCACCGCCTTCGAGATCGGCCTGAAGGGCTGGGTCCCCACGGTGGAACTCACGGTCCATGTGCGCCACCGCCCGGCCCCCGGCCCGCTGCGGATCTCCATCACCACCCGCAACCTGGCCGGCGGCTTCCTGGAGGAGGACGCCGAGGTCTGGGACACCGACGACCGCCTGGTCGCCCAGTCCCGCCAACTCGCCCGCGTCCGTCTGCCCTGACCCCCACAGTCACCCCACCGGACCCCCTCACCCACGGCACCAGACCCACCCGACGGACCTGCCACCGGCCCGGCGGCGCTCCGGGCGCGCGGGGAGCGGCCCCGCGCGGCGGCAGGCCTGCCCGAGTGGCCTGCCGCCGGTCCGGGCTGTCGGCTTCCGGCGGATGTGCGCCCTGCCGGTCAGGCGGGTTGCGGCTCGCGGTGCCGCCCCCGGCCTGCCGCCTCCGGTCGGCGCACGCGGCACCGGCGCACCCCCACCGCCAGTCGGACTCCGGCTCGCCCGGCGGACTCCCGCCCGCGCTGCGGTGCTCCGTCCGCCCGGTGGCGTTCCTGGTGCGCGGTGAAGCGTGGTCCGCGGTGTGTCAGGCGCGGACGAGGGGCTCGCGGCCGAGCCAGGCCGCCAGTTGCTCGTAGGGGTCGGCGTTGCCGGGGGCCGGGCGGCGGGGGTGGAAGGCGGGCTTGCGGTCGGCGGCGTCGGGGGACGCGACGTCGCGGGGGCGGGAGTCGGGCAGCACCGCGCGGGCGATGGCGAGAGCGAACTCGGCCAAATCCGGGTCGAGTTCACAGGGTCGGCCGAGGCCCTCGGCGAGGTCCCAGGTGTGGGTGACGATCTCCATCACGTAGCCCGAGAGCGCCGCGTGACCCGGGACCTCGCCCCAGGGCACGCGCGCGGGCGTCGTCATCCGCTCGTCGCTCTCCCAGGCCTTGAGCGCGCGGGTCCTGACCTCGTCGTAGGCCGCCGCCCAGCCGTCGTCCTCGACACCCTCCAGGGCCGGGACGACGGCGAGCCCGTCGCCGCCCTCGCCGACCACCGCGAGGCGCAGGGTGCCGCCGACGACGTGGCCGAGCAGGGCGCGTACGTCGTACTCGCTGCACGGCGTCGGGCGGGCCAGGTCGGCGGGCCGTACGGACCCGATCAGCGCGGCCGCCTGTTCGGTGGCGCGGACGTAGACGGGGCGGGGGTCGGTGAAGCCGGTGCTGGCCATGGGGCGTTCCTCTTCCTCGGGGTGCCGCGGTCGGTGCGGCTGCGTGCCGTTCGGTGAACCGAGCCTCCTCCGATAACTTGACAGAAGCCGTCAACATTTGCGCGCGGCCTGATCGCGCTGCACGCTGAGCGCGTGAAGTCCGACCGGCTGCTGTCGATCCTGTTGCTCCTCCAGACCCGGGGCCGGGTCCCCGCGCGCGAACTCGCCGGCCGGCTGGAGGTGTCGGTCCGCACCGTCTACCGCGACATCGAGGCGCTGTCCGCCTCCGGCGTCCCGGTGTACGCCGAGCGCGGCCGGCACGGCGGCATCGAACTCCTCCCCGGATTCCGCACCGACGTCACCGGACTGACCGCCGACGAGTCCCGCGCCCTGTTCGTCCTCGCCGCCCAGGGCACCCACGCCGCGCTCGGCCTCGACGCGGCCCTCGGCTCGGCCCTGCGCAAGGTGATGGCCGCGCTCCCGGCGCCGCACCGGCCCGCCGCCGAGGTGACCAGCCGGCGCATCCTGGTCGACGCCACCCGTTGGCGCGGCGGCCCCCGGCAGGCGGAGGACCTCGCGGCCCTCCAGGACGCGGTCTTCTCCGACCGGCGCCTGCGTCTGCGCTACCGGCACAGCGGGGAGCGGGAACCGCGGACGTACACCGTGGACCCGTACGGACTGGTCGCCAAGGCCGGGGTCTGGTACCTGGTCGCCGACCGGCGCGGCCGCCCGCGGCTGTTCCGGGCCGACCGGGTGCGCTCGGCCCGGCTCCTCGACGACCCCGTGCGGCGCCGCGCCGGAGTCGAACTCGCCGACGTCTGGGAGGTGTTGCGCCGCCAGGTGGAGGAGCGGGACGGCGGGATCGAGGTCACCGCACGGGTCCGGCGGGCCCGGCTGGATCTGTTCCGGCGGGTGGCGGCCGCCGAGCTGACCGCCGTGCCCGACGACGACGGCACGGGGGAGTGGGTCACCGTCCGGCTCAGGTACCCGGTGCTCCGCGCGGTGCGCCAACTCCTCGCCTTCTCCGACCAGGTGGAGGTCCTCGACCCGCCCGAGGCACGCGCTGAGCTGCTGGCCGGTGCCCGCCGTGTCGCGGCCCTGTACCAGCCGGGCCGCTGACCCGGGATTGACAGCCGGCGGACAGGAGGGGCCCAAGTGCCGCCAAGGCAGCGTTGGTTGAGTGCGGCTCTCAGGAAATCCCCATCCTCACCGGAGCCGGTCCCCATGAAGCGTGCGCGTCTCGCCCCCGCCGTCGCCCTGCCGGTGCTCTCCCCGCTGCCGCCGGCCGCGTGCGGCCCGGGCGACTCGTCGTCCTCCGCGTCGTCCGCGTCCTCCTCGTCGTCCTCCGGCGGTGGCAACTCCGGCGGGCAGCAGGCCTGTACGGCGCCGTCCGGGATGCCCGGCGCCGGCGGCTCCCGCCGGCCGAGCGGGGCTCCGTCCGGCCTGCCCGAGGGGGCGTCCACGGCGAAGCCGACCGGCACGCCGTCGGGGATGCCGTCCGCAGTGCCGACCGGGAAGCCGACCGGGAAGCCGACGGGTGCCGCCTCGGGCGGACCGAGCGGCGGACCCGGCGGGCAGGGCGGCTGCGGCGGTGGCCCGGGCGGCGGGCGGAGCGGGGGCCGGGCCCAGTAGGGCTGACGGCCGTACGACGGCGGGGGCGGTACGCGTCGAGCGTGCCGCCCCCGCCGTTCGTGTGCGTCCGCTCAGTCGAGCCAGTGGCTGCGGCCGACGGTGATGAGCCGCAGCTGGCGCCTGGCGAGCTGGGTGACCCGCTCCCGCTGCTGGGCCGGAGCCTCCTGCGCCTCCAGGAACAGGGAGGCGGTGATGAGCATCTGGTCGACGTAGAGGTGTGCGAGCATCAGCAGGTCGTCGTCGTTCCAGCCCGCGGCCTCCGGGTCCTTGGCCAGCTCGGTCTTGACCTCCTCGGCGAACCGCTCCAGCTGGGCCCGGATGGCCTCCCGCACCGGCTGGACCCCGCCGTGCCGCTCGCGCGCGATGAAGCGGACGTGCGCGGGGTGGGTGTCCACGTGGTGCGAGATCAGCTCGATGGCGCGGGTGATGCGCTCCTCGCTGCCGCCCGCCGTCGACACCGTCGTCCGCACCATCGGGTGCAGGCTGCCCAGCGCCTCGTCGACCAGCGCCACCCCGAGGTCGGCGGTCGAGCGGAAGTGCCGGTAGAAGGCGGTCGGGGCGACACCGACGGCACGGGTGACCTCGCGCAGACCCAGGCTGCTCAGGCTCTGCTCCTCCAGCAGCGCGAGCGCGGCGTCGAGGAACGCCTGCCGGGTCTTCTGTTTCTGCGCCTGCCGGATGCCGAGGGTGTGACTCATGTCATCCAGTTAACAACTGTTCTCTGGAATTGGAAAGCCGCGGAAGGCGCTAGACTCTAAGTCAGTGAACAACTGTTACTACAACTGTTCACCCAAACTTCACACCGGCCCCGACGCCGGCCCGGACCGGGCCGGTGCGAGGCCTCTCGGAGGGGGGATCTGATCCCATGTTGTTCCTCGTCGCCGCACTCATGCTCTTCGGCGTCGTGCTGGGCACCGTCGCCCACGCACCGCTGACCGTCACCGCCCTCATCGCCGCCGTCATCGCCGTCTGGCTCGGCGTCTTCGCGATCCGCGAGCGCATCGGCCGCCGACGCGGCACGCAGGCCAACTGACCGTCCGCCACGACTTCCTGGAGCTTGAGCATCATGCAACTCACCGCACCGGTCACGAGCGGCACCGACACCCGGCAGGGACCGCGCGACGCCGACGGCATGGCCGTGGCGTCCTTCATCCTCGGCCTGCTCGGCCTGCTCGTCCTCAACATCTTCCTCGGCCCGATCGCCATCGCCCTGGCCGTGGTCTCCCTGTGGCGGGGCACCGTCCGCCGCGGCCGCGCCTGGCTGGGCCTCGCCCTGGGCGTCGCGGACCTGGCGGTCCTGGTCCTGTCGATGCAGCTGAGTCACACGGTGTCCTGGAGCCTGTAGGGCCCGGAGTGCGCAGGGGGTACGGCCCGGCCGCGCCGGGCGCCTCACCGCCGAGTCGGGGTGAGCGCGCAGCTTGGCGCATCCGCGGCCGAGACGGACCGAGGAGGCCCCGTAGAATCAGGGCACCATGGCTTACCTCGACCACGCCGCGACAACCCCCATGCTCTCGGAGGCGGCAGAGGCACTCACCGCCCAGCTGAGCATCACGGGCAACGCCTCTTCCCTGCACGCGGCCGGCCGCCGGGCCCGCCGTACCGTCGAGGAGTCCCGCGAAACCCTCGCGGAAGCACTGGGCGCCCGCCCCAGCGAGGTCGTCTTCACCTCGGGCGGCACCGAGGCGGACAACCTCGCCGTCAAGGGCCTGTACTGGTCCCGCCGCGCCGCCGACCCGGCCCGCACCCGGGTGCTGTCCAGCCCTGTCGAGCACCACGCCGTCCTCGACGCCGTGCACTGGCTCGGCGAACACGAGGGCGCGACGGTCGAGTACCTGCCCGTCGACTCCTACGGCCGCGTCCACCCCGAGGCGCTGCGCGAGGCCATCGCCCGCAACCCCGACGACGTCGCCCTGGTGACGGTGATGTGGGCCAACAACGAGATCGGCACGCTCCTGCCGATCCGTGAACTCGCCGACGTCAGCGCCGAGTTCGGCATCCCGCTGCACTCCGACGCGGTCCAGGCCTTCGGCCAGGTCCCGCTGGACTTCGCCGCCTCCGGCCTCGCCGCGATGACCGTGTCCGGCCACAAGATCGGCGGCCCGTACGGCATCGGCGCGCTGCTGCTCGGCCGCGAGTACAGCCCCGTCCCCGTCCTGCACGGCGGCGGCCAGGAGCGGCACGTCCGCTCCGGCACCCTCGACGTCCCCGTCATCGCCTCCTTCGCCGTCGCGGGCCGGCTCGCCGCCGAGCGGCGCGAGGGCTTCGCCCGCGAAGTCGGCATGCTGCGCGACCGGTTGATCGAGGCCGTGCGCGACGCCGTACCGGACGCGATCCTCGGCGGCGACCCGGACTCTGAGGGGCGACTTCCGGCCAACGCCCACTTCACGTTCCCCGGCTGCGAGGGCGACTCCCTGCTGCTCCTGCTGGACGCCCAGGGCATCGAGTGCTCCACCGGCTCCGCCTGCACCGCGGGCGTCGCCCAGCCCAGCCATGTGCTCCTGGCCACCGGCACCGACCCGGAGCTGGCCCGCGGCACCCTGCGCTTCTCCCTCGGGCACACCTCGACCGAGGCGGACGTGAAGGCGGTGGCCAAGGCGATCGGCCCGGCGGTGGAACGGGCGCGCGCCGCGGGCCTGAGCTGAGACGCGCCGGTGCCGCTCCACGCTGTGGAGCGGCACCGCTGCATGACGCGACCTACGAGGCGGGTTCCCTTCGCCGGTATTGTCCGGATCAGGTAGCTGGGGGTCGCCTTCCGGTCCAGTCCTTGCGACCTTCCGGCCTCTCAGCCCGAGCGTCGACGTCGGCACCAGCGGAGATCTCGTACCTCTCGGTGAAGGGAGATCCTGTATCTCTCGCTGAAGTCGGCTACTCCGCTTGGACTCCCTCACTCGTCTCGTAGGTCTATTTCCAGGATAAATCGGTCTGAATGGCACGCAAGGGGTCTGGGCCTTGATTTTTTACGGAGCCGCCTCCCGGGGCCCGTACCCTGGAAGGGCTATGACTGAGACCCCGCAGCGCCCCCTCCGTGTCCTCGCCGCCATGTCCGGCGGAGTCGACTCCGCCGTCGCCGCCGCGCGCGCCGCGGAAGCCGGGCACGACGTCACCGGCGTCCACCTCGCGCTCTCCGCGAACCCGCAGTCCTTCCGCACCGGCGCGCGGGGCTGTTGCACCATCGAGGACTCACGTGACGCCCGCCGCGCGGCCGACGTCATCGGCATCCCGTTCTACGTCTGGGACCTCGCCGACCGCTTCCGCGAGGACGTGGTCGAGGACTTCATCGCCGAGTACGAGGCCGGCCGCACCCCCAACCCCTGCCTGCGCTGCAACGAGAAGATCAAGTTCGCCGCGCTGCTCGACAAGGCGCTCGCGCTGGGCTTCGACGCGGTGTGCACGGGCCACTACGCCAAGGTGATCGTGCGCGAGGACGGCTCCCGCGAGCTGCACCGCGCCTCCGACATGGCCAAGGACCAGTCGTACGTCCTCGGTGTGCTGGACGAGAAGCAGCTCGCCCACGCCCTGTTCCCGCTCGGCGACACGGTCACCACCAAGGACGAGATCCGCGCCGAGGCCGAGCGCCGGGGCCTCGCCGTCGCCAAGAAGCCCGACTCGCACGACATCTGCTTCATCGCCGACGGCGACACCCAGGGCTTCCTCGCCGGGCGGCTCGGCAAGGCCGAGGGCGACATCGTCGACGAGTCCGGCACCCGGCTGGGCACCCACGACGGGGCGTACGGCTTCACCATCGGTCAGCGCAAGGGCCTCAGGATCGGCACGCCCGCCCCCGACGGCAAGCCGCGCTACGTCCTCGACATCTCCCCGGTGACCAACACGGTCACCGTCGGGCCGGCCGCCGCCCTGGACGTGGTGGGCCTGACCGCGATCAAGCCCCGCTGGTGCGGCACCGCCCCCGCCGGCTCCGGCACCTACACCGCCCAGCTGCGCGCGCACGGCGGCGAGACCGAGGCCACCGCCGAGCCGGTCGACGGCGAGCTGCGCGTGACCTTCACCGAGCCGGTCCGCGGCGTCGCCCCCGGCCAGGCGATCGTCCTGTACGACGGCACGCGGGTGGTGGGCTCGGCGACGATCGCGACGACCACGCGCGCGACGGCTGCCGCGCTGTAGCTCTCCGGTACTACGGGGCCGGCCCGGGGGGCCTAGTACTGCAACCGCATCTGGGGGTTGTGCCCTCGACGTTTGTAGTGGGAGCGGCGGGCTCGTGCCTGGCTGTGTCTACGGAAGTGTGACCAGCGGAGATGGTGTTCGTTGGTGTGGTGGCGAGGCGTGATGACGATGTGCCCGATCAACCGGCGGATCTCCGGGACGCTGAGGGGTATGAGGTTCTGCTCGTCTTCTGCGTTGCCCCTTTTGCGGCCTCTTGTGCGCGGACTGCGGTCAGGTAGGCGAGCGCGGCCATCGACAGGGTGATGTGCCGGTACCAGGCCCGGTAGAGCCGGACCTGGTAGTGGTCCAGGCCGCACTCTCCCTTGGCGGTCTGGAAGCACTCCTCCACCGCCCACCTCGCTGCGGCGACTTTGACCAGGTCTTTCAG
>NZ_JBVHMR010000038.1:0-72041 GCF_055558375.1 Streptomyces sp. NPDC025793
GACGATCGCGCCCGCCCGCTGACCTGGCAGACCTCGCCGGGCCAGCGGGGCGACAGTCCCATGTTCATCCCTGTGCTGGAGGGCTTACGGATCCGACGGCGCGGACCGGGCCGACCACGCAGCCGGCCGGATCGTGTGCGCGGTGACAAGGCATACTCAAGCCGCGACAACCGCAGCTACCTGCGGCGACGGGGGATCAAAGCGACCATCGCCCAGCCCGATGACCAGCGAGCCGCCCGTCGACGCAAGGGTCGGACCGGAGGGCGCCCGCCGGCCTTCGACAAGGTCCAGTACCGCCACCGCAGTGCCGTCGAACGGTGCGTCAGCAAGTGGAAGCAGTACCGGGCGGTGGCCAGCCGGTACGACAAACGCGACTACATCTTCAACGGCACCCTGGCCATCACAGCGATCGTCATCTGGCTCCGAGACATCGTCCAAGAGCCATCAGAAACGGCCTAGGCGTGTGGTGAGCGGCGGCGCGGGCCGCGCAAATGGCCCCGGCACAGACTCGGCGGTATCGGTGTCCCCTGTTACGGCGCTGGATCACCTATGCAGGGCAGTGCCCCGGACGCGCCCATTGATCAGAACTACGCGCCCGAGTCGAGGAGATCGGCGGGCGGCCGACACCCGTCGATCACGTTCCGCCCCGGTCGCGCTGGCGCCGCAGACGTTCAGCTGAGGTGATCGAGATGCTGCCGCACGCTGTCGGCCAGGTCGGCGTAGAACGGCACTCGGGCAGCCGCCTGAAGGATTTCGGTGCAGGCGGTCAGCTCCCCGACTCGGCCGGGCGGCGTGCCCAGGACGTGGGCGAACTCCACGCGGACCCGTTCGGCAAGGTCCGGGATGGGGAGGGAGTGCAGGTAGAGGTTGGCGGCGTCGTAGCCGACAGGGGCGGCAGGGGCGGCGCCCCAGCCCTCCCAGTCGAGGAGGGGCAGCGGAGGGCGGGTGAGGTTGGCCCAGTGGAGGTCCCCGTGTCCGGTGGTCCAGGCGATCTCCGCCCACCTGTGGCCGGGCGAAGAAGACCGCACCCGGTCCGTCATGGACGCCGTGCTCGGCGGCTTGCGGACCGGGTGCGGACAGGGCGACGCTGCGAGTAAGGAAACCGCAGGTCAGAGGGCATGATCCAAGATCAGGCCTTCTTGGTCTCCCAGAAGATCTTGTCGATCTGGGCGATGTAGTCCAGAGCCTTCTGGCCGGTCGCCGGGTCGGTCGACGCCTTGGCGGCCGACAGGGCCTTCAGGGTGTCGTTGACCAGCTGGTGCAGCTCCGGGTACTTCTCGAAGTGCGGGGCCTTGAAGTAGTCGCTCCACAGCACGGAGACGTGGTGCTTCGCGAGCTCCGCGCGCTGCTCCTTGATGATTGCGGCACGCGCCTGGAAGTGGGCGTCGTCGTTGGCGGCCATCTTCTCCTGCACGGCCTTCACCGACTCCGCCTCGATGCGGGCCTGGGCCGGGTCGTAGACGCCGCAGGGCAGGTCGCAGTGGGCGCTGACCTTGACCTTGGGGGCAAACAGGCGGGAAAGCATGGAGCATTCCTTCCTCGTGATCGTCTTCTCAGGTGCGACATTACTCCCTGAGGAAGGCGATTTCTCGGGTGCCCCCTAGGGCTTAGGACAAAAGTCCAGGGTCAGACTGAGACTGGTGGAGGAACGGACCGGGGAGGTGCCGGGGATGCCGGAGCTGTCGCAGGAGACCGAACGGGGGAGGGCCGGGGCGCCGTTCGGGCTGGCCGAGGTGACGGGCCCGTCCATGGTGCCCACGCTCCGGCACGGGGACCGGCTGCTGCTGAGGTACGGAGCGGTGGTGCGGCCGGGGGACGTCGTCGTGCTGCGGCATCCGTTCCAGCAGGATCTGCTCGTCGTCAAGCGGGCCGTGGAGCGGCGCGAGGGCGGCTGGTGGGTGCTCGGGGACAACCCGTACGCGGGCGGGGACAGCACCGACTACGGGGTCGTACCGGACGAACTGGTCCTGGGCAAGGCGTACTTCAGGTACCGGCCGTGGCCCGCCGGTCAGCGCTCGCCGCTGGCGCTGGCGCGCTGGGTGTTCTCGGCCGCGCGGCCGCTGCTGCCGGACCGGTCGGCCTCCAGGCGCTTGCGCGCCCGGTAGGCGGCGACGTTGGCGCGGGTCGCGCAGCGGTCCGAGCAGTAGCGCCGGGAGCGGTTGGTGGACGTGTCGAGGTAGGCGTTGCGGCACGGGGACGCCTCGCACAGGCCCAGCCGGTCGACGCCGTACTCGGTGAGGTGGAAGGCCAGGCCCATCGCCGCGATGGCCGCGTAGCCCGCGGTCGGGTTGGACGGGTGGTCGGCCAGGTGCATGTGCCACAGCGGGCGGCCGTCCTCGTCCCGGAAGTCGTGTCCGGAGATCTGCGGGCTGACCGGGAACTCCAGGAGCAGCGAGTTCAGCAGGTCCACGGCCAGCGTCTCGTCGCCCTGGTCCGCAGCCTCGAAGACGGCGCGCAGCCGTGCCCGTACCGAGCGGAAGCGGGTGACGTCGGCGTCGGTGGCGCGCCGGGCCGTGGAGGAGTTGTTGGCGCCGAAGAGATCGCGGACGGCCTCGACCGAGGTCAGGGAGTCCTTCCCCCGCGCCGGTTCCTCGCTGTTGACGAGACGGACGGCGTAATCCGAGTAATAGGCCAGTTCCACTTGTAGTCCTTACGAGGGCGCTTTATGGTCGTGTCTGCGGTCGGGTAACAGCCGGTCGTGCATCCAGGGTATTACGCACGCCTTGTGGACAAGGGGGACGGATCCGATGACGACGAGCACGGGCACCGACTGGGCCGCCTGGCAGCACAGCTGGGACCGGCAGCAGGAGTGGTACATGCCGGACCGCGAGGAGCGGTTCCGGATCATGCTGGACATGGTCGAGGCGCTGGTCGGGACGGCCCCGCGGGTCCTCGACCTCGCGTGCGGCACCGGCAGCATCACCGCCCGGCTGCTGGCCCGCTTCCCGGAGGCGACCAGCACCGGCGTCGACCTCGACCCGGCCCTGCTCGCCATCGCGCGCGGCACCTTCGCGGGCGACGCGCGGGTCTCCTTCGTCACCGCCGACCTCAAGGACCCCGCGTGGTCCGCGCAGCTGCCGTACGACTCCTACGACGCCGTCCTCACCGCCACGGCCCTGCACTGGCTGCACAGCGAACCCCTCGCGACCCTCTACGGCCAGGTCGCGGGGCTGGTCCGCGACGGCGGTGTCTTCATGAACGCGGACCACATGATCGACGAGGGCACGCCCCGGATCAACGCGGCCGAGCGCGCCCAGCGCCACGCCCGGATGGATCGGGCCAAGGAGGACGGTGTCGTGGACTGGGCGCAGTGGTGGCAGCTGGCGGCGCAGGACCCGGTGCTCGCCGAGCCCACCGCCCGCCGCTTCGAGATCTACGGCGAGCACGCCGAAGGCGACACGCCCTCGGCCGCCTGGCACGCGCGCACGCTGCTGGCCCGGGGCTTCGGCGAGGCGCGGGCGGTGTGGTGCTCGCCGTCGGACACGCTGCTGCTCGCCGTGAAGTAGGCCGTTCACGGGCGAAAAGGGGCGGTACGGGAAATCCGTACCGCCCCTCGCCGCGTCACCCGCTCACAGCACCTTGGACAGGAACGACTGCGTCCGCTCGTGCTGCGGGTTGGTCAGGACGTCCCGCGGATGGCCGGATTCGACCACCACGCCCTCGTCCATGAACACCAGGCTGTCGCCCACCTCGCGGGCGAAGCCCATCTCGTGGGTGACGACGACCATCGTCATGCCGGACTCGGCGAGGTCGCGCATGACGTCCAGGACGTCACCGACCAGCTCCGGGTCCAGGGCCGAGGTCGGCTCGTCGAACAGCATCAGCTTCGGGTCCATCGCGAGCGCCCGGGCGATCGCCACCCGCTGCTGCTGGCCGCCGGAGAGCTGCGAGGGGTAGTGCCCGGCCCGGTCGGCCAGGCCCACGCGCTCCAGCAGTTGCATGGCCCGCTCCTTGGCCTGCGCCTTGCCGGCCCCCTTGACCTGGACCGGCGCCTCCATGACGTTCTCCACGGCCGTCATGTGCGGGAACAGGTTGAAGCGCTGGAAGACCATGCCGATGTCCCGGCGCTTCATGGCGACCTCGCGGTCGCGCAACTCGTACAGCTTGTCGCCCTGCTGGCGGTAGCCGACCAGCTCGCCGTCGACGTACAGCCGGCCGGCGTTGATCTTCTCAAGGTGGTTGATGCACCTGAGAAACGTGCTCTTGCCGGAGCCGGAGGGGCCGATGAGGCAGAACACCTCGCCCGGCCTCACCTCCAGGTCGATGCCCTTGAGCACCTCGACGTGGCCGAAGGACTTGTGCACGCCCTGCGCCCTGACCATCGGCACGCCGCTGCGCACGGGGGCGGCGCCCTCGGTCTCGTTCAGCTCGTCGCTCATGCGCTCACCGCTCCCTTCGGCCGGCCCAGCGAGAACATGTTGGCCTTCACCTTCTGCCACGGGGTCGGCGGCAGGCTGCGGCTGGAGCCGCGGGCGTAGTACCGCTCGATGTAGTACTGGCCGACGCTCAGGATCGACGTCATGATCAGGTACCAGGCCGCTGCGAGGAAGTACATCTCCACCGGGGCGCCGGAGTTCTGGCCGATGTCCTGGGCGTAACGGAAGAGCTCGGGATACTGGACGGCCGCCACGAGCGAGGTCGTCTTCAGCATGTTGATGACCTCGTTGCCCGTCGGCGGCACGATCACGCGCATCGCCTGCGGGATGATCACCCGGCGCAGGGTCTTGGCGTGGCTCATGCCGAGCGCGTGGGCCGCCTCGGTCTGGCCCTCGTCCACCGCGAGCAGGCCCGCCCGGCAGATCTCGGCCATGTACGCCGCCTCGTTCAGACCCAGGCCGAGCAGCGCCGTCAGCAGCGGCGTCATGAAGTTCGACCAGTAGTCCTTGTAGAACGGCATCAGGTTGATGTACTCGAAGACCAGGCCCAGGTTGAACCAGAGGAACAGCTGGACCAGGACCGGGGTGCCGCGGAAGAACCAGATGTAGAACCAGGCGATCGACGAGGTCACCGGGTTCCTCGACAGCCGCATGATCGCGAGGACGATGCCGCCGACGATGCCGATCAGCATCGACAGGACGGTCAGCAGGAGGGTCTTGCTGACACCGGTCATGATCCGGTGGTCGAAGAAGTACTCCGGCACCGCATGCCAGTTGATCTTGCCCTGGCCGAACGCGTAGACGATCGCGACGAGGATCGCGATGGCCACGACGGCGGTGACGTAGCGTCCGTAGTGGCGGACCGGGACGGCCCTGACGGCCTCCGGGCGGGCCGCGGGCGCCGCCCCGGCCCTCTTCTCGTTGTCAGTCACGGGTGTTGCCTCTCAGTGGCCGCTCGCCTGCGCGGGTCACTTGCCGCCGTTGATCACGGACTGCTGGACGGCGCCGTCCTGGGCGCCCCACTTCTGGAGGATCTTCGCGTACTCGCCGTTCTTGATGATCGCGTTCATCGCGGCCTGGAGCGCGTCGCGCAGCTGCGTGGCCTCCTTGGAGACGGCGATGCCGTACGGGGCCGCCTCGACCTGCTGGCCGACGGTCTGGAAGTCCTTGCCGCCGCCGGAGGTCTTCACCGCGTACGCGGCCACCGGGAAGTCGGAGGAGGCGGCGTCCACACCGCCCGAGCGCAGCCGGGTCTGGGACTGCTGGTCGTCGTCGAAGGGCTCGATGGAGAGCTTCTTGCCGCCCGGACACTTCTTGGCCTCCTGCTTGGCCAGGTCCTCCGAGACGGTGCCGCGCTCGACGGCGATCTTCTTGCCGCACAGGTCCGCCCAGCCGTTGATGCCCTGGGTGTCGCCCTTGCGCGTGTAGATCGAGACGCCGGCGGTCAGGTAGTCCACGAAGTCGACGCCCTCGCCGACCTTCTTGCCCGTGTCCGGGTCGACGCCCTGCTGGCGGTTCTTGTTGTCCGTCATCGCGGACATCGCGATGTCGTAGCGGCCCGAGCGCAGGCCGGTGAGCAGGCCGTCGAAGGTGCCGTTCTCGAAGGTCAGCTTCACGCCGAGCTGCTTGCCCATGGCCGCCGCGAGGTCGGGGTCGAGGCCGGTGACGTTGCCGGAGGAGTCCTTGAACTCCACGGGGGCGTACGCGATGTCCGATCCGACCTTTATCTCGCCCTTGTTCCGGATGTCGGCCGGGAGCTTGCTGCTGAGCGGCGCACCGGCGACGGAGGAGCCGCTGCCGGAGCCCTTGTTCTTGTCCTTCGTCTGGTCGCCGCAGCCGGTGACCAGCAGGGCGCCTGCGACCGCGATCGCCCCCACCGCGGCCAGACGGGAGTGCGTGGCGGTGGTACGACGGGTGGAACGTGCGGTCATCGTGGATCCTCCGGCGGATGGGAAGAGATGAAGAAGTACCGATGGGTCGACTGGAACACACACCTTCGGGTGTCACGACCTCGCGGGTTTACGGCATCTTGCCATTCGGACTGCGCCATTCGAGGTGGCGACTATGTCAAAATCGCATAACGGGTGACCCCCCGAACCGCATCAGGTCGGCACGGCAACGGTCGTTGGCCGCCGGACCATCTGCGGAAATCCAGCACTTACGCCGGAGAATCTTCGGCGTATCTCACGATGTGGTCAATGCATCTACCCGCGTAGCGGCGGCTTGCGCCTGGCGGCGGGCCCGACTGCGGGCCCGGCCGCGCGCCCTTGGGGCGGACGTCAGCCTCGTGTCATCTGCGTGTGGCTCTCTGGTTGTCAGATGTGACCTTGGACCTAATGGACTCGTCGTGGGCACCGTCCGTCCGGTAAGAAGGTTCTTTACACCCCTCATCCGGGGCTCAGGGCGCGTGTGCGGCGCGCCCGTCGTGTATGTGCTCGTACGTATCAGCAATCGGGCCGTACGCGGTGCCCGCCCACCCCTCACCAGGAGTGGTCGACCCTCAAACCATGCATACCTAAGGGGTAAGACAAAGTGGCAGCGGAGATCGTCAATCCTCGCAGCGACAGCAATACGGACCAGGACGCCGGGGCCGAGCCTCTGGAGTCCTTCGATCCGGCGTTCGCGCTGCACCGCGGCGGCAAGATGGCCGTGCAGGCCACCGTGCCGGTCCGCGACAAGGACGACCTTTCCCTCGCGTACACGCCCGGCGTCGCGCGCGTGTGCACCGCGATCGCGGAGCAGCCGGAACTGGTCAACGACTACACGTGGAAGTCCAACGTGGTCGCCGTCGTGACCGACGGTACGGCCGTGCTCGGGCTCGGGGACATCGGTCCCCAGGCCTCCCTCCCCGTGATGGAGGGCAAGGCGATCCTTTTCAAGCAGTTCGGCGGCGTCGACGCGGTCCCGATCGCGCTCGACTGCACGGGCGTGGACGAGATCGTCGAGACCGTCGTCCGGCTCGCTCCGTCCTTCGGCGGCGTGAACCTGGAGGACATCTCGGCGCCCCGGTGCTTCGAGATCGAGAGGCAGCTCCAGGAGCGCCTCGACATCCCGGTCTTCCATGACGACCAGCACGGCACGGCCGTCGTGACGCTTGCGGCGCTGCGCAACGCGGCGAAGCTGAGCGGCCGGGAGATCGGCGACCTGCGGGCCGTCATCTCGGGCGCCGGCGCGGCCGGTGTGGCCATCGCCAAGATGCTGATCGGGGCCGGCGTCGGGGACGTGGCCCTCACGGACCGCAAGGGCGTCATCTCCGCCGACCGGGAGGACCTCACCCCGGTCAAGCGCAAGGTGGCCGGCTTCACCAACAAGGCGGGCATCACCGGCTCGCTGGAGGACGCCCTCGCGGGCGCCGACGTCTTCATCGGCGTCTCCGGCGGTACGGTGCCCGAGGCGGCCGTGGCCTCCATGGCCGAGGGCGCCTTCGTGTTCGCGATGGCCAACCCGAACCCCGAGGTCCACCCGGACGTCGCGCACAAGTACGCGGCGGTCGTCGCCACCGGGCGCTCGGACTTCCCGAACCAGATCAACAACGTGCTGGCGTTCCCGGGCATCTTCGCGGGGGCGCTCCAGGTGCGGGCCACCCGGATCACCGAGGGCATGAAGATCGCCGCCGCGGAGGCGCTGGCCGCCGTGGTGGGCGACGACCTCGCCGCCGACTACGTGATCCCCTCGCCGTTCGACGAGCGGGTCGCCCCGGCGGTGACCGCGGCGGTGGCCGCGGCCGCCCGTGCCGAAGGGGTCGCGCGCCTCTAGGGCACACACCTCCGGATCGACTGGCCCCGCCTGCTGAGGCGGGGCCGGTCGTGTCAGGGGGCTCTCCGCGGCGCCGGCCGTGCGGTCTGCGCCGCACGGGTGCCGGTGCGCAAGAGGGCATGTGTCACAGGGGTGCCTGGTTCCCTCGGCTGATCCGCGCACCTATCGTCGGGCCCATGTTCGCTGTCTACGCCGCCCGAATCGACCGCGACCAGCCGCTCACCGGCCTTGAGTTGGGGGAGCGTCCGGCTCCCGAGGCCCGGCCCGGCTGGAGCACGATCGATGTGCGCGCCGCCTCCCTCAACCACCACGACCTCTGGTCCCTGCGCGGCGTCGGCCTCCCCGAGGACCGGCTGCCGATGATCCTCGGCTGCGACGCCGCCGGGGTCGACGCGGACGGCAACGAGGTCGTCCTGCACTCCGTCATCGGCCAGACCGGCCACGGCGTCGGCCCGGACGAGCCGCGCTCCATCCTCACGGAGCGCTACCAGGGCACCTTCGCCGAGCAGGTCGCCGTACCGACCTGGAACGTGCTGCCCAAGCCCAAGGAGCTGTCCTTCGCCGAGGCGGCCTGTCTGCCGACCGCGTGGCTCACGGCGTACCGGATGCTGTTCACCAACGCCGGGGTACGGCCCGGCGACTCGGTCCTCGTGCAGGGCGCGGGCGGCGGGGTCGCCACGGCCGCGATCGTGCTCGGCAGGGCGGCGGGGCTGCGCGTCTTCGCCACCAGCCGGGACGAGGCGAAGCGGAAGCGGGCCCTGGAGCTGGGGGCCGTGGAGGCCGTGGAGCCGGGGGCGCGGCTGCCGCAGCGGGTGGACGCCGTGATCGAGACCGTGGGCGCGGCCACCTGGTCGCACTCGGTGAAGTCCCTGCGGCCCGGCGGCACGGTCGTCATCTCCGGGGCGACGAGCGGCGACCGGCCCTCGCACGCCGAGCTGACCCGGATCTTCTTCCTGGAACTGAAGGTCGTCGGCTCGACCATGGGCACCAAGGAGGAGCTGGAGGACCTGCTCTCCTTCTGCGCCACGACCGGGGTACGGCCCGTCATCGACGAGGAGCTGCCGCTGGACCGGGCCCGCGAGGGCTTCGAGCGGCTGGCGTCGGGGGAGCAGTTCGGGAAGATCGTGCTGACCAACTCCTGAGTCCGGCGGGCCGGTTGACCCATGGGCCGCCATGTCAACTTTGGTTGACATGGCGGTCCTGTCAATGTAGGTTGACACCATGACCGATGCAACCGATCTCGCCGAGCGCGCCGGTGACCGTGACCCGCGGGTGGGACTGCGGGCCGTGGCCGCGCTGCGCAGGCTGCTGGAGCAGCTGGAGGCGGTGCAGGTGCGCAGTGCGCGCAATCAGGGCTGGTCGTGGCAGGAGATCGCCGCGGAACTGGGTGTCAGCAGGCAGGCCGTGCACAAGAAGTACGGGAGGCAGTGATGTTCGAACACTTCACCAAGGACGCCCGCGAGGTCGTCGAGGGCGCGGTCGGCCACTGCGAGCGTGCGGGGGAGCGGACCGTGGGCGCCGAGCATCTGCTGCTCGCCCTTCTCGACCGCGAGAGCGGCCCTGCGTCGACCGCGCTGGCCGCGCTCGGGATCGCGCAGCGCGAGGCCTCCGTACGGCAGGCGCTGGCCGAGGCCCGGCGGCGGGCCGGGCTGTCACGGGCCGAGACGGACGCGCTCGCGGGACTCGGGATCGACGTGTCCGAGATCGTCTCCCGGGTCGAGGAGGCGCACGGCGTCGGCGCGATGTCCGGCGGCCGTGCGGGCCGGGGTCGGTGGTCGGGCCGGCGCTCCTTCGACCGGGGCGCGAAGGGTGTCCTGGAGGGCGCCCTGCGCAGCGCCGTCGGCCGCAGTGACGGCCGTATCGGCGACGAACACATCCTGCTGTCCCTGACGATGCGTCCCGGGGTGGCGGGCGAGGTCCTGGCGGATCACGGGGTGACGTACGAGACGGTGCAGGGCGTGCTGTGACGGGCCCACCCGCCCCGCCGGACCTTCCGGCCGGGCGGGTGGGCCGTCCCGGCCGGGCGAGGCGTCCTTGGGGCGCCCCGGCGGCCGGGGGTGCGTCAGGGCTTCGGCTGGTGCAGCAGCGCGGCGATGCGCGCTGCCGCCGTGGACAAGTGGTGGCGGGTTTCGCGGAGTTGGTCGGTGGTGACCCCGTGGTCGCGGGCCGTGTCGCGGATGTCGTCGCGGAAGCGGTCCAGCAGGCGGTCCAGGTCGCGGGCCGGGTCTCCGGTGAAGTCCTCGTGGGACCAGGAGGGTTCGTACTCGGCCGGGAACTCCTCGGCCGGCTCGATGTAGTCGGGCGCCGGGGTGGTGGGCCGGGACGTGTCCTGCGGGGTGCGGGTGAAGCCCCGCTCCTTGCCCAGCCCCTTGCTCCACTCCTTGCCGAAGTCGCCGAACTCCTTGGCCAGTTCGGTCAGGCCCTCGCGGACGCCGGTCGGCCAGTCGCCGCGCGTGAAGTGGTCCTGGACGCGGTCCTGGACGTGGCGGGCGATGCGCTGCATCTCCTCCTGTGCCTGGGCCCGCGCCCGCGCCTGCGCCTCCTGGGCCTGGTGCCGGGCCCGCTGGGCCTCCTCGCGGGCCCGGCGGCTCTCGTCCTTGGCGCGGCGGGCCTGCTCCTTCCACTCCTGCTTGGCCCGGCGCATCTCCTCCTTCGCGACGCGCCAGGACTCCTTGTCGCCGCCCAGGTACTCCCCAGACGGGCCCGCCGCGCCCGTCCGCGCGCCCTGGCGGGCCTCGGTGGCGGCCGCGCGCATCTCGCGGCGCAGGTCGCCGGCCGCGCCGCGCACATCGGCCCTGATCTCGGCCGCCAGTTCCGCGACGGACTCGCGGATCTCCAGCTCCAGGTCGGCCAACTCGCCGCTTCGGTCGGCCAGTTCGGCGCGGCCCGCGTCCGTAATGGAGTAGACCTTGCGGCCGCCCTCCGTGGTGTGGCGGACCAGGCCCTCGGCCTCCAGTTTGGCCAGGCGGGGGTAGACCGTGCCCGCCGAGGGGGCGTACAGCCCCTGGAAGCGCTCCTCCAGGAGCCTGATCACCTCGTAGCCGTGGCGCGGTGCCTCGTCGAGCAGCTTGAGCAGGTACAGGCGGAGGCGCCCGTGGGCGAAGACGGGGGGCATGTCAGAGCACCTTCTTGTCGGTCGTACCGTCGGCCGGGGTGTCGGAGGTGCCGGAGCCGCCGGTGGCGTCCGTCGCCTTCGCGTCCTGGCCGGAGACGGAATTCTCCCCCGGGGCGGCCGGGGAGCCCGCGGCGGGGGCGGTGCCCGGGGCCCGTGGGGGCTCAGGCTCCCACGGGGTGCTCTTCCCGTCCTCGCGCGGTGGCCGGCGCAGCAGGGCGATGGAACCGGAGACCGTGGTGGCCCGGAGCCGGCCGGTGCCCGCGCCGAGCCGGCCGGTGATCTTGTGGGCGCCCCAGTTGCCGTGCACCCGCAGTCCGTCGAAGGCGTTGGAGATCGTGCCGCTCGCGGTGTTCGCCTCCACCTCGGCGTCCGCCGGGTGCGGCAGGCGGATGGCGATCTCGCCGGAGACGCTGGTGAGGCTGACCTCCGTCGGGCCGTCCGGGTCCAGGTCGACGATCATGGATCCGCTGACCGAGTCGGCGCGGACGGAGCGGCCGGAGCCCTCGACCACCGTCAGGTCGCCCGAGACCGAGTTGAACCGCAGGTCGCCGGTGACCGCCTGGGCCTCCAGGCTGCCCGACACGGTGTCCGCGTGGACCGGGCCGGAGACGGCGACCAGGGTCGTGTCGCCGGTCACGCCCTTGACCGCGGCGGGGCCGTGGATGCCCGAGACGATCGCGTCGGCGTCGACGACGCCGACCTCCACGCGCGTGTCCGCCGGGACCGCGAGGGAGACGACGGCGCTGCGCCGCCAGCCCTTGCGGTCGAGCCACTTGAGGAAGCCCTTCCAGGGCAGGTCCTCGTAGGTCACCGTCAGCCGGCCGTCCTCCTCGGTGACCACGAGGGGCGGGCCTTTGATCTCGGAGACCTCCAGGCGGGCGGAACCTTCTTCCGTGCCCACCACGTTCACTGTTCCGCTGACGATGCGGACCCGGAGATCGCTCACGCGTGAGTCGAAGGTCAGCTTCCGGGGCTCTGTCACGGACCATTCGGGCATGGGGGACCTCCTCGGGCACGGCGGGGCGAAGCGCGGCGACGCACTCGCGACGCGCCATATCGCGTCTTCCGTATTCACGATATATCGCGGTCGCGGAAAGTCAAGACACCCTTTCGTGGGGCTCATGTGCTGCGGCCCCTGGTGGCCGCGGTACGACCGTGTCGCCGTACCGCGCCGCCAGGGGCCGCTGTCGTACCGCCGCGCAAGCGCCGGGAAACCGCCGTGAAGGGGACTACTCGTCGTCCTCGTCGTCCAGGCGGGCCAGCCAGGTCGCGAGGCGTTCCACCGGTACCTCGAAGTCGGGGTTCAGGTCGACGAACGTGCGCAGCTGCTCGGCGAGCCACTCGAAGGTGACCTCTTCCTCGCCGCGCCGCTTCTCCAGTTCTTCGATGCCTCGGTCGGTGAAGTACATGGATGCCGCTCCGTCGTTCAGTGCAGGGATAGGGCCGCTCCCGGGCGGGAAGAACCCTCAACCTGTGAGAGGTGGAAGATGCCGCTCTTCCGCCTGAGGAGTCTGGCGAGAACAGGAAAATGATAGGCAGCCGCCGGCCCCGGCGGGCGAGCGGTCCGCGCGGGGCGAGACGGGGCGAGGGGACGGGGGAACATGATGAACGCGCAGTCGCCGGAGTCGACGCGGGTAGCGCGGATCCAGCTGCCGGACGGCACGCCGGTGTGGGCCCGGATCTCCGGGGCGGAGGAGCTCGCCGCGCCGTCGGCGGGACATCCGCCGGGGGGACTGTCGTACACGGACACCGGGTTCGCCGAGCGGGTGGAGGCGAGTGTCGAGAGCCTCCAGTCGCTGATCACCGGGGTCGCGCGGTCGCTGTCCGGCCCGTTGCGGGCGGTGCGGCCGGACGAGGTGAGCGTCGAGTTCGGCATCGAGCTGACCGCGAAGGCCGGAAAGGTGGTGGGCCTGCTCGCGGACGGTGAGGCCAAGGCGGCCATCACGGTCACCCTGACCTGGCACGGGGACGGTCCGCCGGACCCGTCGTCCGCGGACGCTTCCGCCCCCCGGCCGGCCCACGGCCCCGGCGCCCCCGTGCCCCCG
Organism: Streptomyces sp. NPDC025793; assembly: GCF_055558375.1. Taxonomy (NCBI): domain Bacteria; kingdom Bacillati; phylum Actinomycetota; class Actinomycetes; order Kitasatosporales; family Streptomycetaceae; genus Streptomyces; species Streptomyces sp. NPDC025793. Next base: position 13,293 of record NZ_JBVHMR010000038.1, read on the forward strand.
TCCCCGCGGACCCCCGGCCCGGCTTCCCGTACCGGCGCGCCCACCGGCGCTCGGGGGCACGGGGGCGCCGGGGACGGCGGCGTCGGGGGCACGGCATGACGCAGGGGTACGACGGGGGCGCACCGGACGGCTTCGATGCTGCCCGGCTTGCGCTGCGTGAACTCGTTCTCGCGGCGACGGTGCGCATTCATCACGCGGGTGCCGGGTATGCCCACGACGAGCCCGGCAGCTTCCTCGGCAGCGGATTCTTCGTCGCGCCGAACTGGGTTCTGACCTGTGCACACGTGGTTCACGCCGAGGAGGGGGGCGAGGTCGTCGTGGTGTACCGGACCAGCCCCTACGACGACCCGTGCGCCGTGCCCGGGCAGGTGGCGGCGACCCTGCCGGAGCACGCCGGCCGGCTCGTCCCCGGCGGCTGGCCCGCTCCGGATCTCGCGCTGGTCCGGCTCCGCGAGCCCGTCGGCCACGCGTGCGTGTACGTCTCCGAGCGGCCCAACCCGCACTTCGGCGGGAACAGGGTGTACTACGCGGGCTGGACGGGCGCCCGTGGCCGGCTGGAGATCCTCGACGGGTACCTCTCGGTCCAGGGGACGATCAGCGCCTGGTCGCCGGAGGAGCAGGTGCGGCTCGGGCAGAACGACCTGCCGCCCGGTGTCTCCGGCGGGCCGGTGATCGACCCCGTGCGCGGTGAGGTCGTCGGGGTCCTGAAGTCCCGCGCGGACCAGGGGGCGGGCGGCACGTCCATCGGCGTCGAGCAGCTGCGCACCCTCCACCGGAGCGACGGCCGGGGCGACGGCGCCGAGGGGAACGGCGGCCACACCCACGGCACGTTCCCGGGCCCCGCCGACCCGAGCCCCTCCCGCCACGCGGACACCGCCCCCCACACCGACCACGCTGACCACACCGACCTCTACCAAGCCGTCTTCCACGCCCACGACCGCTACCACCGCGACCGTCAGCAGCCCTCCGAGTCGGCGGCGCCCACCTGGGCCGACATCCAGGGCGAGCTCGGCGCGCGCCCCGGGCGCGCGCTCAGTCCGCACGAGCGCGGGGAGTTGCTCGGGCGGCTGGCCGATCTGCCGCCCCCGGTCAGCACCCGCGCTCTGCTCGGCATCCTCGGATCGCTGCCCGGCTTCCGGCTGCCGTCCCTGGTGCCCGCGCCGCGCGGCTGGCGGGACGGCCTGGGCGTGCTGTACGAGCACGCGCGGCAGGACGAGGCGCGCAGGCTCGTCATCGGCTACGCGATGCGGATCCTGCTGGCCGACCGCGACCGCACGCGCAGCGTGCTCGCCGCCGAGCGGGCCCTGTGGGAGTGGGTGTGGCACGCGTCGACGGGGCTGGACAGCGGCTATCGCACCGAACTCGCCCAGCAGCGCGAGGAGTTGCTCGGGCGGGAGCGGGACGGTCGCCGACGGGCCGGTCACGAGCGGGCCGACGGCGAGGCCGGCCGGGCGCCCGAGCGCCCCGCGCAGCATCCGCCCCTCGCACCGCCCGGACCGTCCGTGCTGCTGGTGGTGCTGTGCCGGGGCTGGGAGCCCGACCGCTGCGACTGGTCGGTCTCCGTCGCGGACGCGGACGGCGGGACGACGCTGCTGCACGAGACCCAGCGCACCGCGCTGGCCGACCTCGACGCCCGGGCGGCCGCCGCGCTCACCGAGGCCTTCCGGCAGTGCGACGAGCCCGGGCGGCCCGCGCCCCTGTACGTGGCCCTGCCCCACCGGTTCCTGGACATGCCGGTGGACGACTGGCGGCTGCGGCCGGACGGCGTCCCGGTGGGCGTCGAGCGGCCGGTGCTCGTGCGCTGCTCGGACCGCGACCAGTTGCCCGACGCGGCGGCGCAGGGCCCCGGCGCGTGGCCGGCGGCGGCCTGGGAGCCGTACGACGACGAGGACGGCGAACGCCGCGACCGCTGGCGGCGGCTGCACACCCGTCAGGCGCGGGCCGAGGTGCTCGACTGCGACGACGGAGTGCGCAGGCCCGTACCGGACGCCCCGGCGCTGCGCGGCCTCGCGCCGCACGACGTCCCGGTGCTCTGCCGCCTGGGCGACCAGCGCTACGCGAGCGACCCCGCCTCGCTCGGCCGGATCCTGAACGCCGGGTTCGGGGTGGCGGTCTGGCGCCGCAGGCGGTGGCAGCCCGAGTCCGTGTGCGGCGAGTTCCACCGGGGCGCCAAGACGGTCGTCGACGACGGCGCCGGGGTGGCCCTGCTGCCCGGGGTGGTGCACGGGCTGCGCCGGCAGGTCCACGCGGGGCTCACGGAGGCCTACTGGGCCCATGGAATAGCACTGTTGTACGACGATCCGCACAGCCCCCTGCCCGGAACCGGAGATCTGCTGGAGGCGCCGTGACGCAGCGCGCGCGATCCCTCCAGTTCCTCTTACCAGGCGTCCTGAGGGTCGATAACGTGAGGCACGTTCGACGGCTGCGGTGGCGGACGAGTGACGACGAGGATTGGACATGACCGAATCCAGTGAGTGGCTCATCTACCGAGGCGCCGGAGAACCGCACGACGGGATGAGCCGGCTCCCGCCGCCACCGCCCTGGCGCGACTTCTCCGGCCGGGACGCGGACGGCGACAGCTCCCAGGACCGCAGGCTCGGCGCGCACCGGCACCTGGCCGAACTGCACCGGCCCGGCGCGGAGGAGCTGGAGATGATCAACGCGGCGCTGTACCTGCGCCGCCCGCTGCTCGTCACCGGCAGCCCCGGTGCGGGCAAGAGCACCCTGGCCCATTCGGTGGCGTACGAGCTGGGGCTGGGCGAGGTGCTGCGCTGGTCCATCGTCAGCCGGACCGCGCTCCAGGACGGGCTCTACCACTACGACGCCATCGCCCGACTGCAGGACGTCCAGATCGCGGCGCAGGGGGGCCACGGCGGCGCGGCCGGCAGCCCTGGGGCCGTGGAGGCCATCGGCAGCTACATCCGGCTCGGGCCCCTCGGCACCGCCCTGCTGCCCTCGGACACGCCGCGCGTGCTGCTCATCGACGAGCTGGACAAGAGCGACATCGACCTGCCCAACGACCTGCTGAACGTGTTGGAGGAGGGCGAGTTCGAGATACCCGAGCTCCAGCGCATCGCCGACCGGCTGCCCGGCGGCGAGGCCGAGGTGCTCACCGCCGACGGCGCCAGGGTCCGGGTGCGCGACGGCCGGGTGCGCTGCCGCGCCTTCCCGTTCGTGGTCCTCACCAGCAACGGGGAGCGCGACTTCCCGGCGCCGCTGATGCGCCGGTGCATCCATCTGGAGCTGGACCGGCCCGACCACAACCGGCTCGCCACCTTCGTCCGCGCCCACCTCGGTGACGAGGCCGCACGGGCGGGCGACGACCTGATCGCCCGCTTCCTGGAGCGTTCCCGCAGCGAACTCCTCGCCGCCGACCAGCTGTTGAACGCGATCCATCTCACCGCAGCCGCCGCCCCGCCGAGCCGCGAGCGCCTCGCCGATCTGCTCATCCAGCGACTCGACCGTTCGAGGTGAGGCGCTGATGCCCGACGCAGCGGCACGCCACGGCCCGGTCCCGCCGGACCCCTCCGACCGACCCGACACATCCGCCCCCGCCGACCGTCCCGACCCGGGCGGCGGTCTCCTGGCCGAACTCGTACGCCGGTTGCGGGAGATCGGGATGGACCCCGATGTCGAGGAGCTGAGCGACGCGCTGTGGCTGGCGCGCTGGGCCGGGGCGGAGGAGGAGGGCGACGGTGAGGGGGCTGCCGCCGGCGGGGGCCAGGGCTCGCCGGGGACGGCAACGGGGACGGGCGAGGTCGTGCCTGGACCGGGCGGTGGGGGACCGGCCGAGCCGGATGCCGTGCGGCCCGCCCCGTGGGTGGAGCCGGAGGCGGACGTCCCTGTTCCCGACCGGCGTGTGACGCTGTACCCGTTGCCACGGGACGGCGCCCCGAGCACCCGCGCGACCGGGCGGGTCAAGGCACTGCCGATCGGCGTGCCCGCCGCCCCGGCGCTGCCCTCCCTCCTCGAACTCCAGCGCGCCCTGCGGCCGTTGCAGGCCTACCGCAGCGCCGCACCGGCGCTGCGCACCCGGTTGGACGAGACGGCCACCGCCGAACTGAGCGCCCGCGCGGGCGGCCTGATCCTGCCCGTGCACCGCGCGGTGACCCGCAGGGACGCCCGGCTCCAGCTGGTGCTCGACGCGGCGCCCTCGATGCGGGTGTGGGACCGGATGTTCGCCGAACTCCACCAGGCCTTCGCCCAGTTGGGCGCCTTCGGGGACATCCAGGTCAGCCATCTGCACGCCGGCCCGGACGGCGAGCCCGCGGTCAGCCGCAGCGCGGACGCCCACGCGGCCCCGCTGCACACCGTGGAGCGGCTGAGCGACCCCACCGGCCGCCGGATCACCCTGCTGGTCAGCGACTGCGCGGGCGAGCTCTGGCGTGCCGGCCGGGCGCACCGGCTGCTGCACCACCTCGCCCGTCTCGCCCCCGTCGCGGTGCTCCAGCCGCTCCCGCAGCGCCTGTGGAACCGCACCCTGCTGCCCGTGACGTACGGCGAACTGACCCGCGGCGACACCCTGGGCGGCACGACCCTGCGCGTGCGCTCCCCCGGCGGCGCCCCCGTCGTCCCGCCGCCGGGCGTGCTGCCCGTACCGGTGCTGCCGCCCGAGCCGGTGGCCCTCGGCGCGTGGGCCCGGCTGCTGTCCGGGGCCGGCACCGGACCGGTGCCGGGCGCGGTGGGCTGGGTGCGCCCGGACCAGCCGCCCGCGCCGAAGGCGCGCCGTACGCGCAGGCCGACGTCGGTGGAGCGGATCAGCCGGTTCCGTGCCGCGGCCTCCCCGACGGCCGGCCGGCTCGCCGTCTATCTGGCGGCCGCCCCGCTGTGCCTGCCGGTGATGCAGCTGGTGCAGCGCACCATGCTGCCCGGCTCCGGCCCCTCCGAACTCGCCGAGGTACTGCTCGGCGGCCTCGTCCGGCGCGCCGAGGAGGACTACGGGCCGGACGCCGCCCAGTGGTACGAGATGGACCCCGACGTGCGCGAGGCCCTGCTGTCGACGCTCGGCCGGGACGAGGCCGTTTTAGTCCTCAAGCATTGTTCCGAGTACATCGAGCAGCACTTCGGCAAGGGCGGCGCCAACTTCCCGGCCCTGGCCCTCGCCCAGCTCGGCGGCGCGACCGACGCCGAGGCGCAGACGCGTCAGCCGCGGGAGCACGCCGTGGCGCCGGCGCCCGCCTACGCACCCCGCACCGGCTACGCCGCCGCGGAGAACGGCGACAACGGGGACGCGACGCTGGTCCCGCAGCCCTTCGCCGAGGTCGCGGCGCGGGTGCTGGAGCGCTTCATGCCGTTGCCCGAACCGTTCCGCGGCGAGACACCCGGGGAACGGCCGACGCATCCGGCGGTGGTCCGGGCCCGCACCCTGCTCGCCCGCTTCGACGCCGAGGGCATGGTGCAGGACGCGATCGACGCCGTACAACTGCTGCGCGGCGCCACCGAGCACGAGCGTCCGGCCGGGGCCGACCCCGAGCTGTGGGCCGAGTACGCCTACGCCACGCTGCGGCTGTGGGAGGTGCAGGGCGGGGCCGAGCTGCTGCGGGAGGCCGAGACGGCCGCCGAGCAGGCCGTGGCGCACCCCCACGCGCTGCGCGAGCGGGCGGCGCTGGCCCGGGTGCTGCGCGCCGCCGCCACCGACCGCAGGCGCCGCGGCGACCAGCACGGCGCCCTGGGCCTGCTGCGCCGCGCCGACCGGGAGTACGCGGTGGCCTGCGCCGCGCCCGGACTGGACCCGAAGGAGGCGCTGCGGCTGACCCTGGAGCGGGTGGGCGCGCTGGAGACGCAGTGGCACCTCGGCGGCGACGACAGCGCCCTGCTCCAGGGCGCGGTCGGCATGCTGGAGGCGTTCGCCGACATCTGGCCCGACCGCCGGGACCGCCCGCCCGAACTGCCGCTCGCCCACGGCCGGTTGCTGCTCCGCCTCGCGGCCGCCACGACCGACCCGGAGCAGGCCCGCGGCTATGCCGAGCAGGCCTGCGGATCCCTGCGCGACGCGCTGGCGACCGAGGCGGCGCACGAGAGCCCGGGCGGCACCGGTCGTGCCCGGGAACGCGTCCGGGCCCGCCTCGACCTGGTCGACGCCCTGCTGACGTCGGGCGGGGACCTGGCCGAGGCCCAGGACCACGTCGAGGAGGCGCTGGCGAGCACCAGCAGCCGCAGCCTGCGCTCCCTCCTGCACGTGCGCGCCGGACGCGTCCGCATCGCCCGGTACACCGAGTCGGGGGACCTGCGCGAACTGCGCGACGCCGCCGACGCGTTCGCCCTGGCGGCCGCGGACGTGCCGCGGGACGCGGCCGGCTACTCCGACGTCCTCGCCGAGTGGGGCGAGGCGCTGCTGCGCCGCGCGGTCGCGGAGAGCGGGGCCCGCGCGTGGGAGCCGTTGTCCCAGGCGATCCGCGTGCTGCGGGACTGCCGTACGGAGACCCCCACGGGCAGCCGGCACACGGCGTACCGGCTGCTGATGCTGGGCCGCGCGCTGATCCTGCGCTACCGGCTGCGCGGTGACCGGGTCGACCTGCGGGAGGCGGAGCACCTCTTCGGCCTGGCCGCGGCGGACGCGGCCGACGCGCTGCTGGCCGCCCGCTGCCGACTGGAGCTGGGGCAGACACAGTACGAGGCCTACCGCAGCCTCGGCCGGCCCACCCGCCTGGACGACGCGGTGGACGCCTTCCGCTCGGCGGCCGAATCCGCGCGGGACGCCGAGGAGGAGGCCGAAACCGAGCGTCGGCGGCTGGACGCGGTGGAGCTGGGTGCGCAGGCGCACCACTGGCGGGGTATGTCCTACGAGGCGGCCGCCCGCCCCCGCGCGGCCCGCGAGGCCTACCGGGCGGCGCGCACCGAGTGGTCGAGGCTGCCCGACCCGAGCCTCGGCACGGGCGGACCGACGGCGGCGGACACGGCGGAGCGGCTGGCCGAGCTGGAATGAGCACACCGGCGGAAGAACGCCGGAAAAGGAGAGGGGAACGGGGATGGGCGCACGGGACGGGACACCCCCGCCGGAGAACGACGGACCACTGCCGGACCTGCTGGCGCTGGACCTGGAGGAGCTGCGCACGGTCGAGCATCCGGTCCTGAAGGAGGTGCTGGCGGGCCTGCGGGAGCGGGCGGAGCGCCCGAGCGAGATGCTCTGGGGTTTCACCAACTGTCTCTGAACCCCGGTGACCGCCTCCGCATCCCGGTCAACCAGGAGCAGAAGAAGCCAACTTCGGCCGTCGGGGGTTTGCGCCCGGCCACTGGCCGGGAATGCGCGTCCATACGGGCGGAGAGAGCCGTGGCCCGCGCTCGTATCGCAGCCGGCGGGGCGTACGGCATGGGGGTCCTGGAGTGTCCGAAAACACCGCCGACGCGCCCGTGGCCCGACCTCCCCGCCCCTTCCGGCAGTTCATCGTCAAGGTGCACGGCCGCTGCAACCTCGCCTGCCGCTACTGCTACCTGTACGAGGGCCCCGACCACACCTGGCGCACCCGCCCGGCCGCCGCCCCCGCCGAGGTCCTGGCCCGCACCGCGGACCGCGTCGCCGAGCACGCGCGTGCCCACGCCCTGAGCACCGTCTCCCTCGTCCTGCACGGCGGAGAGCCCCTGCTGGCCGGCGCGGACACGCTCGCCCGCTTCACCGACGACGTCCGCGCCCGCGTCCCGGCCGGCTGCGCGGTGCGGGCCACCGTGCAGACCAACGCCACCCTGCTGACCCACGCGCGCATGACCGTCCTCGCCCGGCACGGCATCCGCGTCGGCATCAGCCTCGACGGCGGCCGCCCCGCGCACAACGCCCGGCGCGTCGACCACGCCGGCCGGCCCTCCTGGCCCGCCGCGGCACGCGGTGCCCGGCTGGTCGCCGAGCACTTCCCGCGGTCGTACGCCGGTGTCCTCACCGTCGTCGACCCCACGAACGACCCGGTCGACACGTACGAGTCGCTGCTCGCGCTCGGTCCGCCCGCGCTGGATCTGCTGCTGCCGCACGGTAACTGGTCCGCGCCGCCGCCGCACTGGGGTGAGGCGCGGTACGGCGCCTGGCTGTGCCGGGTCTTCGACCGCTGGTGGTCGGCCGGGCGGCGCGAGACGCGGGTGCGGCTCTTCGAGGAGTGCCTGGCGCTGCTGCTCGGCCTGCCGGCCGCCACCGAGTCGCTCGGGCTCCAGCCCTTCGACGCCGTCGTGGTCGAGACGGACGGCTCGATCGAGCAGGTCGACTCCCTGAAGTCGGCGTACGAGGGCGCCGCCGCGACCGGACTCGACGTCTTCCGGCACGACTTCGACCGGGCGCTCGCCCACCCCGGCGTCGCCGCCCGGCAGGCCGGACCGGACGCCCTGGCCGACCGCTGCCGGGCCTGTCCGCTGCTCACGGTGTGCGGCGGCGGCCACTACGCCCACCGCTACCGGGCCGGACAGGGCTTTCGGAACCCGTCCGTGTACTGCGCGGACCTCCAGCACTTCATCCAGCACGTGGCCGGCCGGCTGGCCGGGGGGACCCGGGACACCCGCAGTACCCGCCCGGTGGTTCCGGCGTCATCCGAAGGGGGCACCCCGTGATACCTCCGGCGGTCCCGGACCGGGCACTTGCCGAGCTGAGCCGCACCGAGGGCGGCCCGGACACCCTCGCGCTGCTCGTCCGCGACCAGGACACCCGGCGTCTGCTCATGCTCCGTGCCGTGCTCGACGCCGCCGAGGCCGCCGACCTCGCGGTCTGCCCCGGCGCGGCGAAACGCCGCCTGCGCGAGGACTGGGCGCTGCTGACGGCGGCGGACCGGGCGGGCGACGGCGGCGCGCACTCCGCGGCGCGGGCCCGCCTCACCCATCCGCTGCTGGGACCCTGGGCCCGGCGCGTCCTGGCCGGACTCAACCCCCGCGACGGCCGCCCCACGGCACAGGACCGCACCGAACTCCTGCGGGACCTGGCCCATTTCAGCGCGGTCGCCGTGGCCGCCGCGGCCCGCGCCGGGCTGCCGTTCACCACCGACCTCACCGCCCGCGACGGCGTGCTGACCCTGCCCTCCCTCGGCGCCCTGCGCACGCACGAGCGGGACGACGTACGGATCGAAGTCCGGCACGCCGACGGCCGGCTGACCCTGCGCCGGCCGGACGCGCCCGAGGTCACCGTGTGCCCGGAGCACCTCACCGGCGCCTGGTCCGCGACCCCCGCCTGGATTCCGGCCCATGCCCTGCCCGGCCTCGTGCCCGGCGCCGCCCCCATGCCGCTGGACGACCTCGACCCCTACCGCGTCCCGCCCCGCGAGCCCGACCAGCACGCGCTGAGCGGACCCATGGCCCCCGACGACGCCGAGCGCAAACGCTGGCTGCAGGCCTGGTCCGGCACCGCCGCCGTACTGCGCGGCGCGGGCGAGCACCGGCTCGCCGAGACGCTCGCCCTGCTGCGCTGCCTGGTCCCGCTGGAGCCGCCCCCCGGCGCCGCCGGCCGCGGCGGCTGCAGCGCGACCCGGCGCGAGGCGTTCGGCGCGCTCCTCAGCAGCACGCCCGCGAGCCCGGTGGCCTTCGCCGCGACCCTCGTGCACGAGGTGCAGCACACCAAACTCGCCGCGCTCAGCGAGCTGGTGGAACTGCACCGGGCCGGCCCCGAGGCCCGCTACTTCGCCCCCTGGCGCCCCGACCCGCGGCCGTACGACGGCCTCCTCCAGGGCGCCTACTCCCACCTGGCGATGGCGGACTTCTTCCAGCGCCGGGCGCTCGCGGACCCCGCCCGGGGGGCGGCCGCATGGGCCGAACACGCCCGCTACCACGCCATGGTCGGCGCCGCCCTGCCCGCGCTCGCCGGCTCGCCCGACCTGACACCGGCCGGCCGGCGCTTCGTCGACGCCATGGCCGCCGTCCACGAACGGCTCGCCGCGCGCCCGGCACCCCGGGGGTACACCGCACGCGCCCAGGCGTACGTCAAGGCCGTACGGAACCTGTGGCGGCAGCGGCAGCCTCCGGCGCCTCCGTTCACGAATCGGTGAAAGGCCGATCGGCAAAATACAGACTTCCCGCCCCGCACTGCGGGAAGATCGTCGGGCCCAGGCACGGTGCTGCCGCAGTCGCCGGACTCCCCAGAGCCGCGCCGAGGTTCTACGATTTCAGGTACTACGCGCTGGAGGCCGCTGCATGTCTGAAGCTCGTACGCCGGTCCGGTCGACCGGGAAGGGGGTCGCGAGGCAGACCGTCGCGATCAGCTTCGCCGGGTTCAACCGGCCCTGGGCGGCGTGGATCGGGGACAGGCTGGAGCGGCGCGGTCTGCGCGTGGTGTACCTGCGCTGGGACGCCCCGCCGGACCAGTCCCTCACCGGCCTGCTGCGCGACCTCACGCTGGCCGGCGGCCGCACCCTGATCCTGGTCAGCGAGTGGTACTTCCAGCTGGGCCCGCGCACCCACGAGGAGTGGAACGAGGCCCTGCGCGAGGTCGTCGCGCCCGATCCGGACCGGTTCGCCGCCGTGTCCGTCACCAACACCACCGTGCCCTCCGCCACCGCCGTCCTCGCCCCGGTCGACCTGACCAACATGGGCGCGGAGGAGGCCGAACGGCGGCTGCTGGACCGGCTGGACGTGCCGCTCGACACCCAGGTCACCGGGGACGTCACCCGCCCGGCCCCGCGCTTTCCCGCCTCGATGCCCGACGTCTGGGGCGGTGTGCCGCGCCGCAACACCCGCTTCACCGGCCGCGAGCCGCTCCTGAACGACGCCTACCACCTGCTGCAGGGCAGCGAGCCCGGCGCCGGCGTCCTCACCCTGCACGGCATGTCCGGAGTGGGCAAGACCCAGCTGGCCGTCGAGTACGCGTACCGCTTCGGCTCCGAGTACGACGTCGTGTGGTGGGTCGGCTCCGAGAAGCGGGTCAGCTACCGCCGCCTCCTCGCCGAACTCGCCCCCCAGCTGGGCCTGTCCACCGGCCCCGAGTACGGCGAACGGCTCCGCGCCGTGCGTGACTCCCTGCGCCGCGGCGAGCCGTACTCCCGCTGGCTGCTCATCCTCGACGGCGCCGACGAGCCCGAGCAGATCTGGGACCTGGTCCCGTCCGGCCCCGGCCACGTGATCATCACCTCCCGCAACCCCGAGTGGAGCGAGCACAACAGCAAACTCCTCGAAGTGCCCGTCTACGCCCGCGACGAGTCCGTGGCCTTCATCCGGCGCCGCGCGCCCCGGCTGACCGAGACGGACGCCGACCAGCTGGCGGAGGCCCTGGAGGACCTGCCGCTGCTGCTCGACCAGACGGCGGGCTGGCTCAACGACTCCGACCTGTCCGTCGAGGAGTACATCGGCCTGCTGGAGGGCGGCATCGACCAGGACGTGGTCAAGGTGTCCGCGGACTTCCCGCTCGCCTTCCAGACCGCGTGGTCGATACTGCTGAACAAACTCCGCGAGACCGTCCCCGAGTCCGTCGACCTCCTGCGGCTGTGCACCTTCTTCGCCCCCGGGTTCATCCCCGTCCGGCTGCTCAAGGAGATGTCCCACGACGACCTGCCCGAACAGCTCGCGGGTCTCCTCGACGACCCCCTGCTGTGGAACAAGGCGGTCAACCAGCTCCGCCAGTACTCGGTCGTCCGCCTGGAGTCCCACGAGGGAGCCCTGGACGAGACGGCCGCCACGGGCGAGTCGGTCTACCTGCACCGCATGGTCCACCAGATCGTGCACAAGGACATGCCCGAGTCGGACCGGAGCGAGTTCATCGACGTGGTCCGCCGTGCCCTGGCCGAGGCCGACCCCGGCCGCCCCACGGACACCCGCAACTGGGACGCGTACGCGGAGATCGTGCCGCACCTGAAGTACGCCGACGTCCTGCAGAGCAAGGACCGCAAGGTCCAGACGATGGTGTTGAACTGCCTGCGCTACATGTATTTCGCGGGCGAGTACAGCGCCGGCGTCAACCTCGGCGCCCGCGCCCTGCGCACCTGGCGCCGGCTGCTCGGCGAGGCCCACCCCCGGGTCTGGGAGGTCACCTACCACTACGCGAACCTGCTGCGCTCGGCCGGGCGGTTCCAGGAGACGGAGGCCCTGGAGCGGGCGGCGGTGGAGCACCTGCGCGAGGAGAAGGGCGCGAACGACCTGGACCATCTGCGCATGGCCGGCGGACTCGCCGCCGACCTGCGCGAACTCGGGCGCTACGACGAGGCGCTGGAGATGTCCCAGTGGCTCTACGCGGCCTACCGCGAGCTGCTCGGGGACCAGGACTCGCGCACCCTCAACGCCCTGAACAACATCGGCTACACCGTGCGGCTGATGGGCCGCTACGAGGAGGCGCGGGGCATCGATCAGCGCACGCTGGAGGCCCGGCGCCTGCTGCTGAAGGGCCGCCATCCGTGGACGCTCTTCTCCGAGGTGTCGTACGCGATCGACCTGCGGCTGCTGGGCCGCTACGCCGAGGCGGAGTCCGCCCAGGCGAAGAACGTGCGCGAGTACCGGATGGTCATGGGCCGGGACAACCAGGACACCCTGCGCGCCGAGCACAACCTGGCCATGTGCCAGCTGCGCGGCGGCGACCGGGCCTCGGCGGGCACGCTCCTCACGCGCGTGCTCGAAGGCTACGAGCGCAAGCTGGGCGACACCCACGTGCTGACCCTGGCCGCGGCCGTCAGCCAGAGCTGCTTCGCCCGCGAGCACGGCGACATCGACCAGGCCCGCGAGGCCAGCGAGTCGGTCATCGCCCGCTACGAGATGCTGCTGCCCGAAGGCCACCCCTTCGTCATCGGCGCCCGCGCCAACCACGCCCTGATCCTGCGCAGCGTCGGCGAACGGGAGCACGCGTACGCGGTCGCGGAGGAAGCACTGGCCGGGCTGACCGCGGCGCTCGGCGAGGGCCACCCGCACACCCTCGGCTGCGCCATCAACGCCTCGGCGCTGCGCAACCTCGTCGGGGACGCGGAGGCCGCCGCCGACCTCAGCCGGACCACGATCGCCCGGGCGACCGAGACCCTGGGCCGCACCCACCCGCTCACCCTGTCCGCCCGCGTCGCCCACGCGGCCGACCTGCGCGCCCTGCGGGACCGTCAGCAGGCCGAGAAGGTCGAGCAGGAGGCGCTCTCGGACCTCGCGGCCACCCTGGGCGCCCAGCACACCCACACCATCTCGGCCCGCTCCCGCAACCGTCCGTACTGGGACTTCGAACCGCAGGCGAGCTGAGCGTCCGGCAACGCGAAGGGCCCGGTACCGAGTACGAACTCGGTACCGGGCCCTTGTCCCAAGGCCTACGCCTCGAAGACCTCACGCACCAGCTGCTCCTGCTCCGCCTGGTGGCGCTTGGCCGAGCCGACCGCCGGGGAGGAGGAGTGCGGACGCGAGATGCGGCGCAGGCGCTCGCCGTGCGGGACGTCCGCGCCGACCGCCAGGTCCAGGTGGTCGATCAGGTTGAGCGCGATGAACGGCCAGGCACCCTGGTTCGCCGGCTCCTCCTGGGCCCACAGGTACTTCTCGGCGTTCGGGTACTTGTTGACCTCCGCCTGGAGCTCGGCACCCGGCAGCGGGTACAGGCGCTCGATGCGGATGATCGCCGTGTCCGTGATGCCGCGCTTTTGACGCTCGGCCTCCAGGTCGTAGTACAGCTTGCCGGCCACGAACACGACCTTGCGGACCGCGGCCGGGTCCACCGAGCCGTCGCCGATGACGGGGCGGAACTGACCCGACGTGAACTCCTCCGTCTTCGACGCGGCGGCCTTCAGGCGCAGCATCGACTTCGGGGTGAAGACCACCAGCGGCTTGTGGTGCGGGTTGTGCACCTGCCAGCGCAGGAGGTGGAAGTAGTTCGACGGCAGGGTCGGCATGGCGACCGTCATGTTGTTCTGCGCGCAGAGCTGGAGGAACCGCTCGACACGGGCCGAGGAGTGGTCCGGGCCCTGGCCCTCGTAGCCGTGGGGGAGGAGCAGCGTGACACCGCTCGTCTGGCCCCACTTCTGCTCGGCCGCCGAGATGTACTCGTCGACCACCGTCTGGGCGCCGTTGACGAAGTCGCCGAACTGCGCCTCCCACATCACGAGCGCGTCGGGGCGGGCCAGCGAGTAGCCGTACTCGAAGCCCATGACCGCGTACTCGGACAGCAGGGAGTTGTAGACGTTGTAGCGCGCCTGCTCCTCGGCGAGGTACATCAGCGGCGTGAACTCCTCGCCCGACTCGCGGTCGATGAGGACCGCGTGCCGCTGGCCGAAGGTGCCGCGCTGGGAGTCCTGGCCGGACAGCCGGACCGGGGTGCCCTCAAGGAGCAGGGAGCCGACCGCGAGGGTCTCGCCCATGCCCCAGTCGATCGTGCCGTCCTCGACCATCGTCGCCCGGCGCTGCAGCTGCGGCAGCAGACGCGGGTGGACGTGGAAGGAGTCCGGGATGTTGACCTGGGACTCGGCGATGCGCTTGACGACCTCGGAGGAGATCGCGGTGTTCACGGCGACCGGGAAGTCCGCCTGCGGGTCCGGCGCCGGTTCGGCGCCCGGCTGTGCGGTGACGGCCTCGCGGACCTCGGTGAAGACCTTCTCCAGCTGGCCCTGGTAGTCCTGCAGCGCCTGCTCGGCCTCTTCCAGGGTGATGTCGCCGCGACCGATGAGGGACTCGGTGTAGAGCTTGCGCACCGAGCGCTTCTTGTCGATCAGGTCGTACATCAGCGGCTGGGTGAAGGCCGGGTTGTCCGACTCGTTGTGACCGCGGCGGCGGTAGCAGATGAGGTCGATCACGACGTCCTTGTTGAACGCCTGGCGGAACTCGAAGGCCAGGCGGGCAACGCGGACGACGGCCTCGGGGTCGTCGCCGTTCACGTGGAAGATCGGGGCCTCGATCATGCGGGCCACGTCCGTCGCGTACATGGAGGAACGCGAGGACTCGGGGGCCGCGGTGAAGCCGACCTGGTTGTTGATGACGATGTGGACCGTGCCGCCGGTGCGGTAGCCGCGCAGCTGCGACATGTTCAGGGTCTCGGCCACCACGCCCTGGCCCGCGAAGGCCGCGTCGCCGTGCAGCGCGACCGGCAGGACCGTGAAGTCCGTGCCGCCCTTGTTGATGATGTCCTGCTTGGCGCGGGCGATGCCCTCGATGACCGGGTCGACCGTCTCCAGGTGGGAGGGGTTGGCGGCCAGCGAGACCGTGATCTGCTCGCCGTCCAGGCCGGTGAAGGTGCCCTGGGCGCCCAGGTGGTACTTCACGTCGCCGGAGCCGTGCATCGACTTCGGGTCGAGGTTGCCCTCGAACTCGCGGAAGATCTGCGCGTACGACTTGCCGACGATGTTCGCGAGCACGTTCAGCCGGCCGCGGTGGGCCATGCCGATGACGACCTCGTCCAGCCGGGACTCGGCCGCGGAGTCGATCACCGCGTCGAGCAGCGGGATGACGGACTCGCCGCCCTCCAGCGAGAAGCGCTTCTGGCCGACGTACTTGGTCTGCAGGAACGTCTCGAAGGCCTCGGCGGCGTTCAGGCGGCGCAGGATCCGCAGCTGCTCCTCGCGCTCCATCTTGGAGTGCGGGCGCTCCACGCGGTCCTGGATCCACTTGCGCTGCTTGGGGTCCTGGATGTGCATGAACTCGATGCCGATGGTGCGGCAGTACGAGTCGCGCAGCACACCGAGGATGTCGCGCAGCTTCATCAGGGACTTGCCGGAGAAGCCGCCGACCGCGAACTCGCGCTCCAGGTCCCACAGGGTGAGGCCGTGCTCGGTGATGTCCAGGTCGGGGTGCTTGCGCTGCTTGTACTCCAGCGGGTCGGTGTCGGCCATGACGTGGCCGCGGACCCGGTAGGAGTGGATCAGCTCGAAGACGCGGGCGGCCTTGGTGACGTCGTCGTCGTGGGACGCGTCGATGTCCCGGAGCCAGCGGACCGGCTCGTAGGGGATGCGCAGGGCCTCGAAGATGTCGTCGTAGAAGCCGTTCTCGCCGAGGAGGAGGTTCGCGACGGCGCGCAGGAACTCGCCGGAGGCGGCGCCCTGGATCACCCGGTGGTCGTAGGTCGACGTGAGCGTCATGACCTTCGAGATGCCGAGCTTGTTCAGGGTGTCCTGGCTGGTGCCCTGGAACTCCGCCGGGTAGTCCATGGAGCCGACGCCCATGATGACCGACTGGCCGGGCATCAGACGCGGGACCGAGTGGACGGTGCCGAGGCCGCCGGGGTTGGTCAGGGAGACCGTGACACCGGTGAAGTCGTCCATCGTCAGCTTGCCGTCACGGGCGCGGCGGACGATGTCCTCGTAGGCCTGCCAGAACTCGAAGAAGTTCAGCGTCTCGGCCTTCTTGATGGCGGCCACGACGAGCTGGCGGTCGCCGTTGGGCTTCACCAGGTCGATGGCCAGGCCGAGGTTGACGTGGGCCGGCTTGATGAGGGTCGGCTTGCCGTCCTTCTCGCCGAACGCGTGGTTCATCGCCGGCATGGCCTTGATGGCCTGCACCATCGCGTAGCCGATCAGGTGCGTGAAGGAGATCTTCCCGCCCCGGGCGCGCTTGAGGTGGTTGTTGATGACGATGCGGTTGTCGAACAGCAGCTTCACCGGGACCGCGCGGACCGAGGTGGCCGTCGGCAGTTCCAGGGAGGCGTTCATGTTCTTGGCGACTGCGGCGGCCGGACCGCGCAGCGTGACCAGCTCGGGGCCCTCGGGGGCCGCGGCGGCCGGGGCCGCCTTGGCGGCGGCCGGCTTCGGCTGGGCCGGCGCCTGTGCGGGCTGCGCCGGCTTGGCCGGGGCCGGTGCCGGGGCCTGCGCCGCGGGAGCCGGTGCCGGGGCGGGGGCCGCGGCGGGCTTCGGGGCGGCGGGAGCCGGCGCGGCGGCGGCCTGGGGGGCCGGGGCCGCGGGCTGGGCCTGCGGGGCCGTGGAGGTGGTCCCTGCGGCCCCCGCGGCCGCAGTACCCGCCGCAGCCGGGGTGACAGGCGCACCCGGCTTGTAATCGGCGAAGAAGTCCCACCAGGCGCGGTCTACCGAATTCGGGTCCTGGAGGTACTGCTGATAGATCTCGTCGACGAGCCACTCGTTCGGACCGAAGGCAGCTGCGGGGTTCTTCCCGGCTTGGTCGTCGGTGGAGACGCTCGGGTTACTGGGGGACTGTGGCGACACGGCGGCAACCGCCCTCTTCCGCTTCACAAGGTGATGGACAGCGGGAATAAAGGCTACGCCTCCATGGCCGGGAAGGTCAGGTCGAGCAAGGTCATCGTCGCGTAAGTCACATCGGAAATCTTGTTTCAGGGCTTGATATGGCGGGAAACAAGCGTGGTTCCGCATGTGAGAGGGTGCACAAACCCGGGCCCGGCGCGCCGTTCCGCGAAGGGTGGCGCGGGCCTGCCCCTGATCACACGTGTCCAGCTGCGCCTGAGCGGCGGCGACCGTCGTGGATCTTGTGCTTCCGGTTCGGACTTTACGTCAACTTGGGGCGGAAGTCAGTCCCGGGAGGGTGACGATGATCCGGCAGCCCCGCTCGGATTCGGCCACACCGATCCGGCCGCGGTGCAGATCCACCGCCCAGCGGGCGATGGCCAGCCCGAGCCCCGTGCCGCCGTCGCTGCCCGGGCCGTGCGGCCGGGTGACCGCGCCCCGGTTGAAGCGCTCGAACACCCGGTGCCACTCGGACCGGGGGATTCCGGGACCCTCGTCCAGGACCTCCAGCTCCAGCGACTCCGGCTGCGGCCCGCGCCGCGCCTTCACCGTCACGCGGCCGTGCGGCGGGCTGTGCTTGACCGCGTTGTCGATCAGGTTGGCGACGACCTGGTGGATGCGCTCGGGGTCCGCGTGCGCGGTCAGCTCGGGCGGCGAGACGTCCAGGTGGAGGTGGACGTCGGTGCGCGTGTGGCTGCCGGAGCCGGAGGCGATGCCCGCCCGCGCCGACGCCACCATGTTGGCTTCCTTCAGTACGCCGGACAGGTACGGCCACACCTCGAAGCGACGCATCTTCAGCGGGACGACGCCGTTGTCCAGCCGCGACAGGTCCAGCAGGGTCTCCACCAGCCGGCCCAGCCGCTCGGTCTGCTTCAGGGCCGTCCGCATGGTCTCCTGGTCGGCCTCGGTGACCCCGTCGACGATGTTCTCCAGCACCGCGCGCAGCCCGGCGATGGGCGTGCGCAGCTCGTGGGAGACGTTCGCGACCAGCTCCTTGCGCTGGCGGTCCTGGGCCTCCAGCTCGTCGGCCATGACATTGATCGTTCCGGCCAGGTCGCCCAGCTCGTCCCGGCGGTTCTCGCGGACCCGGCGGGTGTAGTCGCCCTGCGAGATCGACCGGGCCACCGCGTTCATCTCGTCCAGCGGCGAGGTCAGCGAGTGCGCCACGAACTGCGTGATCAGCAGCGTGGCGATCATCGAGAAGACCGTGATGAAGCGCAGCTCGGTCTTGGTGTGCACCGCGATCATCGACAGACCGGTGGTGATCAGCACCGAGATGACGACCAGCGCGCCGAGCTTGGTCTTGACCGAGAACGGGCGTACGCCGCCCCAGGGGTCCTCGCCGAGGCTCCCGGGGCTCCTCCGTGCGGCCTGGCGCCCGCCGTCGCTCATGGCGTCGGTGTCTCCAGGGCGTAGCCCACGCCGTGCACCGTACGGATCCGTTCGGCGCCGATCTTCCGGCGCAGCGCCTTGATGTGGCTGTCGACCGTGCGGGTCCCGGAGGCGTCCGCCCAGTCCCACACCTCGGCCAGCAGCTGCTCCCGGGAGAGCACCGCGCGCGGGGTGTTCGCCAGGCACACCAGCAGGTCGAACTCGGTGGGCGTCAGGTGGACGTCCTCGGACTTCACCCGCACCCGGCGCTGCGCGTGGTCGATCTCCAGCTCACCGAGGCGCAGTATGCCGGAGCGGGGCGTGGTGGCGGCGAGGGCCGCCCGCTCCACCCGGCGCAGCAGCACGTGCACGCGTGCCGCCAGTTCGCGCATCGAGAACGGCTTGGTCATGTAGTCGTCCGCGCCGACGCCGAGACCGACGAGCATGTCCGTCTCGTCGTCCCGCGCGGTCAGCATCAGCACCGGTACCGGCCGCTGCGCCTGGACCCGCCGGCAGACCTCGAGACCGTCGAAGCCCGGCAGCATGATGTCGAGGATCAGCAGGTCGGGCTGCCAGGCCTCGGCCGTGTCGACCGCGGCCGGACCGTCCACCGCCGTCTGCACGAGAAATCCCTCGGCACGCAGCCGGGCCGCGATGGCGTCGACGATCGTGGGGTCGTCCTCGACGACCAGCACCCGGCGCTGAGCGCCCGGGGTGCTCGTCGCCGCGCCGCTCTGGGAGGTATGTGTCTGCTCCATCGCCCGCCCCTGCTTGTTGCTTTCCGGAACCAGTGGGGTGATCCCATGTCTGCGATCGACGCTTGGTTGATCCGTTGAATGATCCGCGTCAGGGCAGCACATTACGGGGATCCGCCGCGCTGCCGCTATCCAGGGCGGACCGCGAGGTGCACAGCGTCCGGAACGCCCCGGGCAACCGGCACCTCTTCGGTACGCACCTGCCGGAACCCGGCATTCCGCAAGCTTCCTTCAAAATCCGGAGAGGGGGTGGCCGACCACACCGCGAGCACCCCGCCGGGCTTCAACACCCTTGCGCAGGAAGCGAGTCCGGCCGGAGAGTACAGGCTGTCGTTGCCGTCCGTGACCGTCCAGCCGGGCCCGTTGTCGATGTCCAGGCACAGCGCGTCGAACGTGTCCGACGTCTCAGTGACGTAAGGGACGAGATCGCCCTGGACGACGTCGGTGCGCGGATCGGCGAGCGCCGCGGCGGACAGCCGGCCGAGCGGCCCGTCCCGGTGCCAGCCGATCACCGCCGGTTCGCGCTCCACCACGGTGATCCGCCCCCAGCGCCGGTCCGCGGCGGCGTGTGCGAGCGAGAACCCGACGCCCAGCCCGCCGAGCAGCAGCGCCGGCCCCGGCCGCCCGTCCAGCGCGTCGTACGCCGCGTCGACCAGCAGCCGCTCCGAGCGGCCGTCGGAGGTGTCCATCAGGAAACACCCGTTGGCGATGATCTGGAGCAGCGCGCCGTGTCTGCGCAGCACCACCTCGCCGTACGGGCCGTCACGCCGGTCGAGGACCACGGGAGTGTCGTACGCGGCAGTCATGCCCCCATCCTGCTTGAACGTGTCCTGTCGGGCATGGGAATTGCGGATGACGGAGGCGCGGCCCCGGTCCGACGTACTCGTCCGAGGGGCGTACGCCGGGGTGCGGACGCGAGCGGAATGTAGGAGGTTGCTGAGAATCGGCTTCCGCGTGGCGTCGGTCATAGACATGCGGCCGGTCGAGCCTCAATGGTGGGCGCGACGGAAGGAGTGCCTCATCGTGGAACGGACCGCGACGGGCCCTGCGGCGGCCGCGTCCCCGCCCCCGGCGGGCACGCCCCTGTCCGACGGCGCCGCCGTCGTCCCGGCCCCCGTGTTCGAGGGACTCCTGGACGGCATGCCCCGCCAGCGCGGCCCCGCGCCGGCGGTTCCCTTCGACACGCTCGGCCCCGCGCCGGCGGATCCCGTGCCCGTCGGGGCACCGCGTCCGGTCCCGGCCGCCCGGCTGTGGCGGCTGCTGCCCACCCCGGCCGCCACGCCCTTCACCTTCGGCTACGCGGCCCTCCTCGCCGTCACCTCCGCCGTCGCGGCCGTGGCCGACCCCGGGCTGATGAACACGCTCTACCAGGGCTCCAGCACCGACGTGGCCCATCTGGTGCAGTCGCCCGCGGTGGTGCTCCTGGCGAGCGCGCTGTGGATCGCGGGCGGGATCCTCTCGCCGTACAGCGCGGCCTTCGTGCTGGTGCTCACCGCGCTGGAGCGGCGCATAGGCGGAGGGCGTGCGGCCTGTGTCTTCCTGGCCGGGCATGTCCTGGCCACGCTCGCCACCGAGGTCCCGGTGGGCCTCGCCGTCCTGGCGGGCCATCTCCCGGCCACGTCCCTGCACCGCCTCGACTACGGCATCAGCTTCGGCGTGGCCGCCAGCATCGGTTCCCTGGCCGGCCTGCTCCGCCCCTGGTTCCGCTGGCCCCTGCTCACCGTGGTGGCCGGACTGCTGCTGAACGACCTGGCCGAGTTCGTGGACCCGATGACGGACTGGGGCCACCTGATCGCTTTGACGATAGGCGTCATGAGCTGGCCCCTGGTGCGCCGCTGGGCCCGCGCGGTCTGACCTCTCACTGCTTTCGCCTGCATAGGTCTCTACGTCACCCCCCGATCGCTCACAGCGAACACGTGGGGGGAACACCAGCCCCTGCCCAGAGGTTGAGTCGGCATAGCTCAAGTTGACTGCCGAAGGGGAGATCATGGCTGCTGAGTCCACGGCGTTCACGCTCGTACTGCCCGTGCTGCCGCTCGACGACGAGGTCGTGCTGCCCGGCATGGTGGTTCCGCTGGACCTGAGCGACGCCGAGGTGCGGGCCGCGGTGGAGGCCGCACAGGCCGCCGCCCGGTCGGCGCCCGGAAAGCCCCAGGTGCTGCTGGTGCCACGCGTCGACGGCACGTACGCCAAGACCGGTGTGCTCGGTACGGTCGAGCAGGTCGGCCGGCTGGCCGACGGCGACCCGGGGGCTCTGATCCGCGGCCGCGGCCGGGTGCGGATCGGCGCGGGCACCACGGGGCCCGGCGCGGCCCTGTGGGTCGAGGGCGCCCGGATCGAGGAGAGCGTGCCCGAGCCGCTGCCCGGTCAGGTCGCCGACCTCGTCAAGGAGTACAAGGCGCTGGCCACCAACTGGCTGAAGAAGCGCGGCGCCTGGCAGGTCGTCGACCGCGTCCAGGCGATCGAGGACGTCTCCGCGCTCGCCGACAACTCCGGATACTCACCGTTCCTCACCATCGAACAGAAGGTCGAACTGCTGGAGACCGCCGACCCGGTGGCCCGGCTCAGGCTCGCCGCGCAGCAGCTCCGCGACCACCTCGCCGAGCAGGACGTGGCCGAGACCATCGCCAAGGACGTCCAGGAGGGCGTCGACAAGCAGCAGCGCGAGTTCCTGCTGCGCCGCCAGCTGGAGGCCGTCCGCAAGGAGCTGCGCGAGCTGAACGGCGACGGCGCGGACACGGCCGAGGAGTCCGACGACTACCGCGCCCGCGTCGAGGCCGCCGACCTGCCCGAGAAGGTCCGCGAGGCCGCGCTCAAGGAGGTCGACAAGCTGGAGCGTTCCAGCGACCAGTCCCCGGAGGGCTCCTGGATCCGCACCTGGCTCGACACGGTCCTGGAGCTGCCCTGGAACGAGCGAACCGATGACAGTGCTTCCGCCTACGACATCCAGGGCGCCAAGGCGGTCCTCGACGCCGAGCACGCGGGCCTGGAGGACGTGAAGGCACGCATCACCGAGTACCTGGCCGTGCGCAAGCGGCGCGGCGAGCGCGGCCTCGGCGTCATCGGCGGGCGGGCCGACCAGGGGGCGGCGCGAAGCGCCTCGGTTGAGGGCGGTGGTGGGCGACGGGGGGGTGGTGCCGTACTCGCCCTCGTCGGCCCGCCCGGCGTCGGCAAGACCTCGCTCGGCGAGTCCGTCGCGCACGCGATGGGGCGGAAGTTCGTCCGCGTCGCGCTCGGCGGCGTCCGCGACGAGGCCGAGATCCGCGGCCACCGGCGTACGTACGTCGGGGCGCTGCCCGGCCGGATCGTGCGCGCCGTCAAGGAGGCCGGGTCCATGAACCCGGTGATCCTGCTGGACGAGATCGACAAGGTGGGCTCCGACTTCCGCGGCGACCCGGCCGCGGCCCTGCTCGAAGTCCTGGACCCGGCGCAGAACCACACCTTCCGGGACCACTACCTGGAGGTCGAACTCGACCTGTCCGACGTGGTGTTCCTGGCCACCGCCAACGTCCTGGAGGCCATCCCGGAGGCGCTCGCCGACCGGATGGAGATCGTGCGGCTCGACGGCTACACCGAGGACGAGAAGGTCGTCATCGCCCGGGACCACCTGCTCCCGCGCCAGCTGGAGCGGGCCGGCCTGCGCGAGGACGAGGTCACGATCGACGAGGGCGCGCTGCGCAAGCTCGCCGGCGAGTACACGCGCGAGGCGGGCGTCCGTACCCTGGAGCGCGCGATCGCCCGCCTGCTGCGCAAGATCGCGGCACAGCACGAACTCGGCGAGCGGGAGCTGCCGTTCACCGTCCGGGACACGGACCTGCGCGGTCTGCTCGGGCGTCCGCACCACGTGCCCGAGTCCGCCCAGGACCCCGCCGAGCGCCGTACGTCGGTGCCGGGCGTGGCGACGGGCCTCGCGGTCACGGGAGCGGGCGGCGACGTCCTCTTCGTGGAGGCGTCGCTGGCCGACCCGGAGACGGGCGCGGCGGGGCTGACCCTGACCGGTCAGCTGGGTGACGTCATGAAGGAGTCGGCGCAGATCGCGCTCAGCTTCCTGCGCAGCCACGGTGCCGAACTGGAGCTGCCGGTGGCCGACCTGAAGGACCGGGGCGTGCACATCCACTTCCCGGCGGGCGCGGTCCCGAAGGACGGGCCGAGCGCGGGCATCACGATGACCACCGCCCTCGCGTCCCTGCTCTCCGGCCGGCTGGTCCGTCCGGACGTGGCGATGACCGGCGAGGTCTCGCTGACCGGCCGGGTGCTGCCCATCGGCGGTGCGAAGCAGAAGCTGCTCGCCGCCCACCGCGCCGGGGTGACCACTGTGATCATCCCCAAGCGCAACGAACCCGACCTGGACGACGTCCCGGCCGAGGTGCTGGCCACGCTCGACGTCCACACCGTGACCGACGTCCGCCAGGTCCTGGAACTGGCGCTCGCGCCCGCCGTGCACGGCGCGGCCCCGGAGGTTCCGGTCGCGGCGTGACGACGTGGTCCTTCAGCGGGCTCCGCCCGCGGGGGCCGGACGGACGAGGGCCCGGGTCGCGTGAGGGAGGCCCGGGCCTTCGCCCTGCGCCCGTCCGCTCGTCGCGGGACGAGCGTCTGCTGTGCCCACACCGTCTTGCCGACCCGGTCGTGGCGGGTGCCCCAGCGTTCGGCGAGCTGGGCGACCAGCAGCAGGCCCCGGCCGCCCTCGTCGTCGATCCGGGCGCGGCGCAGGTGCCGGGCGGTGCCGCCGGCGTCGTACACCTCGCAGATCAGCGTGGAGTCCTGGTGGATCAGCCGGAGCCGGATGGGCGGGCGGCCGTAGCGGATGGCGTTGGTGACCAGTTCGCTGACCACCAGCTCGGTGGTGAACGCGGCCTCCGTCAGGCCCACGCGGACAGCGGCTCCTCGGTGAGACGGCGGGCGCGGCGCCCATGGCGGGATCGTCCGCCGGCTCCCAGGCGGCGACCCGGTCCGCTGCAGGGCGCGGGTGCGTGCGACGAATAGGGCGACGTCGTCGGCGGGGCGGTGCGCGAGCAGGCCCGGTTCCAGGAGCCGGCCGTCGCGGTGGCGCGGCGGGACGGTGCCGTTCCAGCGCTGCCGGCCGGCCGGGGCGCGGCGGGCGCCGTCGGCGGCTTCGTCGGAGGCGAGCGGGGCGGTGGCCGACGGCCGACGACGGCGGGGGACTCGTAGCCGAGCAGGCGCCGGGCGCCCTCGTTCCAGCTCGTGAGGATGCCCTGCTCGTCGATGGTGGCCGTGGCCGTGTACGTCGCCTGTCGCTCCATCGCCGCTCATCTCGCCTTGTCCGGCGGGCTGTCCCGGACCAGGATCGGCCGGGGCGGCGCGGAGCACCGACGCAGCGGCCCGCGAACGACGTGGCCCCCGCGCGCCGGCGGGGGCCACGAAGAGGTCATCGGATCAGGCGTCAGCCGTTGGCCAGCGCCTGCACCCGGTCCAGCGCCCCGTTGAACTTGTCGTGGTCGCCGACCGTCGGGCCGGAGGAGGTGTACTGCCACATCGTGTAGTACCCCCAGCCGGCCGGCAGCGTGCCCGGGTCCGAGGCGTAGCGGGCGATCCACAGCGGGTTGTTCGCCGCGAAGCCGCCGTAGTTCCCGGTGCAGTCGCTCCACCAGCTGGTCGCCGTGTAGATCACGGCGTCCCGGCCGGTGCGCGCCTTGTAGGTGTTCAGGAAGTCGGCGATCCAGCCGACCATCGCGCTCGCCGACTTGCCGTAGCACTCCGCGCCGTACGGGTTCCACTCGATGTCGAGCGCGCCGGGCAGCGTCTTGCCGTCCCTGGACCAGCCTCCGCCGTGGTCGGCGAAGTAGTTCGCCTGGGTGGCGCCGCTGGTGGTGTCCGGGGTCGCGAAGTGGTAGGCGCCGCGGATCATGCCGACGTCGTACGAGCCGTTGTACTGCTGGGCGAAGTACGGGTTCGTGTAGTACGTGCCCTCGGTGGCCTTGGTGTACGCCCACCTGACCCCGCTGCTCCACAGGGTCGACCAGGCGACGTTGCCCTGGTAGCCGGCGACGTCCACGCCCTCGGTCTGGGTGACGGCACCGCTGGTGGGCGAGCCGCTGCCGCCGTCGTGCGCGAGGACGCCCATGCCCATGCGGGCGGAGCCGCGGCTGGGCGCGGTGGCGGTGGCGGCCTGGGCCGGGGTGAGGGGAAGAGTGAGGGAGAGCGCCGCGAGCAGGGCCGTGAGGAGAGCGTGGGGGGTGCGGATGGTGCCGGGTCTGAGCACGGGCATGGCGTGCCTCCGGAGGGAGAGAGGTGGGGGGAGCGACGAACACGTGGGGGGTCGTCCCACTGAGCGTGGGCATGCCATTCATTGCCTGGTAAAGAAGCTACGCACGTAGATGACGGCGTGGGAAGGGGGTCCGGGCGCCGCCGTTGGTCTACGCCTGCGAAATACTTACGGAGCTGCGGCAATGACGGCGTTTGACAGAAACTTTCAGGATCGCGAAACCGAGCAGGGGTGCTGACGTGCACGAGCACGGAAACGACGGCGCACATCACGCCGCCGGGCAGATGACGCCCAGTGGTGCAGACCAGGAATTCCTGGCGCTGGAAAGGGAGTTGACCGTGCTCCTGCGGCGCGCCCGGGCCAACCAGGGCGAGATGGCCCGCGAGGTCCATCCCGACCTGGAGTCCTCCGCGTACGGGCTGCTCATCCGGCTCGACGAGTGCGGCGGCCAGCGGGCCACGGAACTGGCCGGCTACATCGGCGTCGGCAAGGCCACCATGTCCCGCCAGCTGCGGGCCCTGGAGGAGCTGGGCCTGATCGCCCGCGAGCCGGATCCCGCCGACGGCCGCGCCTGGCTCGTCACCCTCACCGACGAGGGCCGCGGCCGGGTCGGCACGGTGCGTGAGGCCCGCCGTGCCCGCTACGTCAGCCAGCTCGCCCACTGGGACCGCCACGAGGTCGCCGAGCTGGCCCGGCTGCTGCACCAGCTCAACGGCGTCATGGAGAAGTAGGGGAAGCAGACCGGAATGGTCACGTTTTCACGGGGTAAAGGCGTCACGCGGTAGCCGCGGAGCCGTGACGGCGCACGACACACGGCTCACAGTTCCGCGTACACCACCGTCGCGTCGTCGTGCGTCTTGCTCCGCCGCAGAAAGGCCCGCTCCTCGCTGTCCGCCGTCTCCAGCTCCCGCACCCGCTCCACCAGCGACCGGGCACCGTCCTTCGCCACCAGGTCGAACAGGGCCGTCCAGTCGCCCTCGTGGAACGTCTCCGTCCAGCGGGTGGCCCCGTCCGTCAGCGCGACCAGGGCCCGGACCCCGGCACGGGGCACGGTGCCGGTGACCGCGCGGGCGGATACGGCGGGGTCGGCGGCGGCCGTGAAGAAGCCGCCCTCCTTGTTGCGCAGGTCCGCGTCCACCAGGGCTTCCGTGGCGAGCGCGGCGCGCGGGAGGCGGGCCAGCCGGTCGTCCAGCACCGGCGTGACCGTACCGTCGGGCGCCGTGAGCAGCAGTGCGGAGTCGGACAGCACCAGGTACTCGACGGTCTCGGCGGACCAGCGCGCCAGGGCGACGGTTGCCTGCGGGGTTCGCGGGTGAGAAAGGTCACAGGTGTCCGCGTGGGCTCCGGCCGTGCGGGCGATGGCCCGCGAGAGAATCTCCGGGAGCGTCAGATCTCGCCCCGAAACGGTCAGTTCGGTCAGCGCGCCGCCGAGTCGCGCCGTGAACCAGGGGACGGAATGCAGACACCCCGTCCCACCCCTCGGCGGTGTCACCCCGTCCAGGACGATCACACAACCGCCCTGTCCGGAGGCGGGTAGTCCGACACCGGCGAAGTCCTCGTTGGGGCGGTTCGCGTCGCCGGGCTCCGAAACGAGTTCAGTTCGCATTCAGCCAGTCTGCACGAGGCTTTCACAGCCTCCGCCAAAGGCTGGCATGCGCCGCCGAATTGCCACGACCCCGCAGGTCAGCCGCCTGCTTTGGGGGAGAATCCACCCTTCCGGGAAGGCGTGGGTGGCGAATACTGCCAAAGCATCCCGCGCGCGTCCAACCGGCGTGCCCCGCGGCAGTCGTGCACGCGCCACAGGAACTTGCCCGCCAACTCCCCAGCGATGTTCACTCCTTCGAGTGGCGGGTCAGGTGATGCACGACCACTGCCCACCGGCGCTGGGAGGGTCGGGAACCGTACGAACCGGGTGTACGCACCACTTGGCACCGAGATGACGGGGCGCCACCCGGGCCCCTTGGTAGTCGAGTTCA
Organism: Streptomyces sp. NPDC025793; assembly: GCF_055558375.1. Taxonomy (NCBI): domain Bacteria; kingdom Bacillati; phylum Actinomycetota; class Actinomycetes; order Kitasatosporales; family Streptomycetaceae; genus Streptomyces; species Streptomyces sp. NPDC025793. The sequence goes on from NZ_JBVHMR010000038.1 coordinate 40,645, forward strand.
GGAATGCGAGCACCGGTGCAGAAAAAGCGGCCTCGGCGCACAGGCAGGCAGACGGACCCCGCGGGGGCCGACCAGCAGACCCCCGTGGGCACCGGCCGCCCCACTCATGTGCGCACCCGGCTGATCGTCGCCGTCGCTGTGGTGGCCGCCGCCGTCGCGGGCGCCGGGACGCCGTCCCTCCTCACCGCCTCCGGGGACGTCAGCGACGCGCAGAGTCTGGTGACGCTGGCCGGCCGGACCCAGGACGCGCTCGCCCTGGCGAACTCCCTCGCCGACGAGCGGGACGAGGTCACCACCTACATCGCGGCCGGGCGCGTCAAGTCCAAGGCACCCTCCGAGGACCGCAGTGCCCGCGTCGACCGCCAGGTCGAGGACCTGCGCGGCACCTCCGACACCCCGGCGAGCCTGCGCGGCGAACTCGACGGCATCGCCGCCGTCCGCCACTCCGCGCTCACCGGCCAGACCACCGCGCTCCAGGCCCACCAGGCCTACTCGCAGACGATCGCCGCCCTGCACAAGGTCGCCGAGCAGCTGGCCGACCAGTCGACCCCGAGGGCCGGCTCCGGCGCCCACGCGCTCGCCGAACTGGACACCGCCGTCCAGCAGTCCGCCGCCGCCCGCGGCCTGCTGCTGGCCGCGCTGAACGTGCCGGGCGTCACCCGAACGGTGATCAGTCCCGTCACCGGCCTGCCGGTCACGACCTCCACGGCGACCGAGGCCGACAGGAAGCAGCGCGACGCCCTCACCGCCGCCGCCCAGCAGGCCCGGCTGCGCGCCGACGCGGCCCTCGCCGACTTCCGCGAGACCGCCCCGCAGTCCGCCGTCGACTCCTACGACTCGACCGTCACCGGTCAGGACGTCGACACCGCGGAGAAGTACCTGACCACGCTCACCGCCCAGCCCACGCTCACCGACGGCGAGCCGGCCACCAGCGCCAAGAAGGTGGACGCGGCCCTGTCCGCGCGGGTCGACCTGATGCGCGGCGCGGAGTCGGCCCTCTACGACCACCGCACCAAGGACCTGGCGCAGCTCCGGGACGACGACGTCACGGCGCTGGAGATCCGCATCGCCGTCCTCGGCGCCCTGATGCTGGCGGCGGTGGGCATCGCGACGGCCATGGCCCGCACCCTCACCCGCCCCCTGTCCGTGCTGCGCCGCGGCTCGGCCCGCCTGGCGGAGCCCGGGGACGCGGCGACGCGGGAGCCGATCGCCTTCACCGGCCGCAACGACGAGTTCGCCCAGGTGGTCCGCTCGGTCAACGCCCTGCACGCGCACGCGGCGGCCCTGCACGAGCGCGTCGCCACGCTGGAGACCGACCGCAAGCACCTGGTCGGCCAGCGCCAGAAGATGGCCGACGCCCGCGAGGAGCTGCGCGCCGAACTCGCCGATTCCGCAGCCCAGTTGACGCGCTTGCGCACCAGCATCGGCGGCACGTTCGTGAACCTCGCCCTGCGCACCCTCGGCCTGGTCGAGCGCCAACTGGCCGTCATCGAGGGCCTGGAGGAGCGGGAGCAGGACCCCGACCGGCTGGCCACGCTCTTCAGGCTCGACCACTTCGCCACGGTCATGCGCCGGCACAGCGAGAACCTCCTCGTCCTCGCGGGCACCGAGCACGTCCAGCAGCACCACGGCCCGGTCCCGCTGGTCGACGTCGTCCGCGCGGCGGTCAGCGAGATCGAGCGCTACGAACGCGTCCGCATCGCCTCGTTGCCGCCCCACGCCCACGTGGCCGGCTTCGCCGCCGACGACCTCTCCCATCTGCTCGCCGAACTGATGGAGAACGCCACCTCGTTCTCCCCGCCGGACCTTCCGGTGGAGGTCTCCGGCTGGCTCCTGGAGTCCGGCGAGGTGATGCTCTCCGTCCAGGACGAGGGCATCGGCATGGCGACGGACCGCCTCGACCACCTCAACGCCCGCCTGGCCGACTTCGACCCCGAGTCCCACTACGACAACGAGGGCGACGCAGGTCTCGGCCTCGGCCTCTACGTCGTCGCGCGCCTCGCCCACCGGCACGGCGTCCGGGTGCAGCTGCGCGAGCAGAAGCAGGGCGGTGTCGCGGCGGTCGTCGTCCTGCCCGCCACCCTCCTCACCCAGGCCCCCTCGGCCGCGCTTCCGTCGCGGACCACGTCGATGAGCGGCACCGGCACCTTCTCCCTCCCCGGCGCCGACGCCGAGGTGAACTCCAACGTCCTGCACGCCCGCGCGAAGGGCACCGACCCGCTGGTCGCCCTGGCGGAGGAAGCGGTCCGGGCGGAGACGGCCGGCACCGAGGCGGACGAGCCCGCCGAACACGGGCAGGCCGAGCCGGGCACGGCCCAGCACACGGAGACCCGGCCGAAGGCCCCGGCGGAGACGTACGCCGAGACGACGATGGAGCTGCTGCTTCCGGACGTGACCCAGCCCCCGACGGACCCCGCCCCGCCACCGACTGCCACGCCCCCGGTGTCCACCGGCCAGCCGGCGCCCCCGGCCACCACCGTGCCCCCGGGCCCGGCGCTCACCGCCCCCTCGACGCCCACGACCCCGCCGTCCACCGGCCAGCCGACTCCCGGGCCCGCCGCCGTGCCCCCGGGCCCGGCGCCTACGGATCGGGCGTCCACGGCCCCCTCGACGGCCGCACCTGCCCCGGCCCCGTTGCCCGTGCGCCCGGCGCCCGCGCACCCGGTGGACGCCGACGGCGGAGCCGAGGCGGGCGCCGTGCGGGCCGAGGCTCCGCAGGAAACCGCCGACGCGGAGGAGCAGGTCACCAGCAAGGGCCTCCCCAAGCGCACCCCCAGGATCACCGCCCCCGCCCAGGCCCCGCGCCAGCGGACCGGCAGTGTCGACGCCGATGCGCTCCGCCGCAGGCTCGGCGGCTTCCGCAGCGGCGCCCAGGCCGGGTACCGCGCCGTGGAGGCGGAGATCGAGGAGCAGACCGCCGGTCACCGCCGGCCGACCGTTTACGCACACGCCGAAGAAACCACGGGGGGCACAGCCGAGGAGGCAAGCAGTTGACCGCGCCCAGTACCTACGGACTGAGCAGTGAAGCCCGCAACCTGCACTGGCTGCTGACCAATCTGGTCGAGGAAGTGCCCGGCATCCAGTCCGTCGCCGTGGTCTCCTCGGACGGTCTGCTGCTGCTCTCGTCCGATCCGGGCCAGGCGGAGCAGTCCCGGCAGCACCGCCCGGCGAAGGGCCCCCGCGGCTCCTCCGCCGACCTCGCCACCATCGTCTCCGGCATCGGCAGCCTCACCATCGGCGCCGCCAAGCTGATGGACTTCGGCCAGGTCAAGCACACCATGGTCGCCATGGCGGAGGGCAGCCTCTTCGTGATGTCCATCAGCGACGGCTCGCTGCTCGGGGTGCACGGTTCCGCCGAGTGCGACATGAGCGTGGTGGCGTACCACATGGCCCTGTTCGTCGGCCGCGCCGGCCACGTCCTCACGCCGGAACTCCGCTCGGAGCTACGGCAGTCACTGGAGTCCCAGTCGACCGGGAGCGCGCGATGAGCGGCACACCGAACAAACTCCCCGTACGCGGCGGCGACCGCAAACCCGCCCGCGTCCGCCCCTACTCGCTCACCGGCGGCCGTACCCGCTTCGGTCACGTCCTCCTCGTGGAGACGTTCGTAGCCAGCACGGCGGCGCTCGATGCCCCGGAGGAGCGCAAGGAACTGACGAACGGCTCCCTCAACACCCGGGTCATGCCGGAGATGCGGGCCATCGTCGAACTGTGCCGCCGTATGCGCACGGTGGCCGAGATAGCCGCGCTGCTGAAGATGCCGCTCGGCGTGGTCCGCGTCCTCCTGAGCGATCTCGCGGACCAGGGAAAGATCCGTGTGTACGGCACCGGCACCGGTCACGGCACCGGCCGCCCGGACCGCGCTCTGCTGGAAAGGGTGCTCGGTGGACTCCGTCGTCTCTGACACCGCCGCCTCCGCGGCCGGCGCCTCCGCGGTCGGAGGCATCCCCCTCGTCGCCGGCTTCGCCGAGCCCGACGAGGACCTGAAGTCCTGGCAGACGGACCGCACGCGGGCCCCCATCGCCACGAAGATCGTGGTGGCCGGAGGCTTCGGCGTCGGCAAGACCACACTCGTCACCACCGTCTCGGAGATCACGCCGCTGCAGACCGAGGCGCTGATGACCGAGGCGAGCGAGGACACCGACGACCTCACGGCCACGCCGGACAAGGTCACGACCACCGTGGCCATGGACTTCGGCCGTCTCACCCTCGACGACGACCTGGTGCTCTACCTGTTCGGCACGCCGGGCCAGCAGCGGTTCTGGTTCATGTGGGACGACCTGGTGCGTGGCGCGATCGGTGCGGTCGTCATGGCCGACACCCGCCGGCTGAAGGACTCCTGGCCCGCGCTGGACTACTTCGAGAGCTGCGGGCTGCCGTACGTCGTCGCCGTCAACCACTTCGACGGCAGCGAGCGGTTCGAGCCGGAGGACGTACGGGAGGCGCTGACGATCCCCGCGCACATCCCTGTCATGATCATGGATGCGCGGCGTCGAATTTCGGTCATCGAGATACTCCTGGCCCTGGTCGGCCACGCGCTGGACGAAACCCCCGAGTAGTCCGATCAGTTCCGAGTAGTCCCGGTTAGGAGTCCTCCCCCGTATGCGGAAGATACTCGTCGTCGGAGCCGGCCAGTCCGGTCTCCAGCTCGCCCTCGGCCTCCAGTCGCACGGCTACGAGGTCACCCTGATGTCCAACCGGACCGCGGACGAGATCCGCACCGGCCGGGTCATGTCGACGCAGTGCATGTTCCACACGGCACTGCAGCACGAGCGCGACCTCCAGCTGAACTTCTGGGAGTCGCAGGCCCCGAGGATCGAGGGGCTCGGCGTCTCGGTCGCGGCCCCCGGCTCGCACGACCCGGGCCCCACGCAGCGGGCCATCGACTGGGTGGGCAGGCTCGACGGGTTCGCGCAGTCGGTCGACCAGCGGGTGAAGATGGCCGGCTGGATGGAGACCTTCGCGCAGCGCGGCGGCCAGCTGGTCATCCACGGCGCGGCGGTCGGCGACCTCGACTACTTCTCCCGCGCCTACGACCTCGTTCTCGTCTCGGCGGGCAAGGGCGAGCTGGTCCAGATGTTCGGCCGCGACGCCTCCCGTTCCCCGTACAGCGAGCCGCAGCGCGCGCTGGCGGTGTCGTACGTCCACGGCCTGGGCCCGCGCCCCGAGCACCCGGACTTCGACGCCGTGCGCTGCAACCTGGTGCCCGGCGTCGGCGAGCTGTTCGTCATGCCGACGCTCACCACCTCCGGCCGCGCGGACATCCTGTTCTGGGAGGGCATCCCGGGCGGCCCGCTCGACGTCTTCAACGGCGTCAAGGACCCGGCGGAGCACCTCTCCCTGACCCTGGAACTCATGGAGAAGTTCACGCCCTGGGAGTACGCGCGCGCGACCAAGGTCGAACTGACCGACGCCGGCGGCACGTTGGCCGGCCGCTACGCGCCCACCGTGCGCAACCCCGTCGGCCGCCTCCCCGGCGGTGGTCTGGTCCTCGGCGTCGCGGACGTGGTCGTGGCGAACGACCCGATCACCGGCCAGGGCTCCAACTCGGCGTCCAAGTGCGCCGCCGCCTACCTCGCCTCGATCCTCGAACACGGGGACCAGGAGTTCGACGAGGCCTGGATGCAGGCGACGTTCGACCGCTACTGGAACACCGCGCAGCACGTCACCAAGTGGACGAACGCGATGCTCGCCCCGCCGCCGGAGCACATCCTGAACCTGATCGGCGCGGCCGGCCAGCTCCAGCCGGTGGCGGACCGTTTCGCCAATGCCTTCGACGACCCGGCGGACTTCGAGAACTTCTTCTACGAGCCCGACAAGACCGCGGCCTACCTGGGCTCGGTCGCCGGGGCCTGATCCGGCCGTACGGCCCCGAGGACCGGGTACGACGCCAGGGGTGACACCGTGACGCGCGCGCCCGGTCTCGGCGCCTGGACGACCTTGCCGTCCCCGACGTACAGGGCCACATGGGTCGCCTCGGGGAAATAGACCACCAGGTCGCCGGGGCGCAGCCCGGTCAGCGGGACGTGCGTCAGCCGCTTCCACTGCTCCTGGCTGGTGCGCGGGATCGGGGTGCCCGCGTGCTCCCAGGCCTGGGAGGTGAGGCCCGAGCAGTCGTAGGAGGCGGGGCCCTGCGTCCCCCACGCGTAGGGCTTGCCCAGCTGCGCCATGGCGTAGCCGACCGCGCGCCGCCCGGCCGGGGAGGCGGCGCGGGCCGTGGGCAGCGCGCCCGCGGTGGTGAGCTTCTGCTGGGCCCGGGTGACGTCCCGCTGTTCCAGCGTGGTGACCGCGGCCAGCTGCTGCGGGGTGAGACCGGCCAGCAGGCGTTCCACGTCGGCCAGTTTCGCCCGGACGGCGTCGCGCTGTGCGCGCTGCCGGTCCGCGAGCGTGAGCTGGGTGTCCAGAGCCGTGCGGGCGGCGCGGGCCAGGGCGTCGTGCCGCTTCTCGGCGCCGGTCAGCCGGGACACCTCGCGGGCCCGTTCGCGCGCCAGCCGGCCGAGGACATGACCCTCGTCCAGCGCCTGCTCCGGGTCCGGCGCGAGCAGGAGCCGGGCGAAGGATCCGAGGCCGCCGGTGTTCTGGTACTGCTCGCGGGCCAGCCGGCCGGCGTCGGTCCGGCTGTCCTGGAGGTCCAGCCGGGCGCGGGCCAGCTCGCCGTCCAGCCGGGACACCACGGCGCGCTGCTTCGTCAGCTGCTCCGCGGTGGCGTTGTAGGCCTCGGTGGCCTGTTCGGTCTGCCGGTACAGCTGTTGAAGGTCCGTCAGCAGCCGGGACACGGAGCGGGGCGGGGTCGGTGCGGCCGGCTGGGCCGCGGCGGGCGCGGGCACGAGGACGGCCTGGGTCGCCACCGTCACCGTACAGGCCAGGCGCCGAAACGTTCCTGACATGTCATCACCTCGATGCGGGGAGGGGGCCCGGCGGGCGGGCTGGTCCCTCCTATCGCACCGCGATAATCAGATGTATCCGTGTGGGGCGCGCGCCGGGCGTGGGCGGTTCGGCCCACGCCTGTCACTCGTTAGCGTCGTCCGGCCGGGCGTCGTCCGGTCTGTCCGTTCGCGCGGCGGTCGGTGCGCCGGCCGGCCTCGACCACGGCCACCGGAGCCCGCCGCCGGAGGTGTCGTCCGGGTCGTGGAGGTACTTCCACCCCTGGATCAGGCCCAGTCGCCTGCTGTGCCCGCGCGGCACCCGGCGGTAGACGAGCACCGTGGGCGGACCGCCGTCCGGGTCGGGCACGGGGATGCGGTACGTCTTCGGGGGGTGCCCGGTCGGGCCGAGGGCGACCGACAGCACCCGCCCGTCCATCGGTCCGCCCTCGAAGGGGATGTCCTCGCTCTTCACAGGCTCAGTCTCGGCCATCCCCGGCGAGCCTGCCGACGAGGGCGGCCGTCTGCGGGTCGCGGCCCGCGGTGACGGTGAGGACGGCCGTGAACTGCTCCACCAGCCAGTCGCGCAGCTCCTCGACCGGGGGCTGTTTGTCCTCGTCGAGCCAGATGAGGGAGGCCGCCTCGACCGCCGTGATCCATGTGCGCACGGTCATGCGCAGCCGGGGGCCGGGGTCGGGGACGCCGAGATGGCGGTAGATGTGCTCGGCGGCGGCCCGGCGTACCCCGTCCACGGTGGCGGTGGTGCGGGAGGTCTCCACCACGCTGCCGCCCTGGAGCAGTGCGCTGAAGCCGGTGTCGTGCTCGTCGACGAAGGCCAGATAGCGGTCGACGGCGTGGGAGAGCCGGCGCAGCAGCGGGCCCTCCAGCGGCTCGTCGAAGCACTGCTGGAGCTCTTCGGCGGCCGACCGCAGCGCGGCCTCGTACAGCTGCTGCTTGCCGCCCGGGAAGTACCGGTACACCAGCGGGCGCGAGACTCCGGCCTCCTCCGCCACGTCGTCCAGCGACACGTCCTCGGGCGCGCGGTGCGCGAAGAGGGTGAGGGCGGCGTCGAGGAGCTGGCTTCGTCGCTCCTCGACGCTGAGCCGACGGTAGGCGGGGGTGGCGGACGGGGTCATGAACCGCAGCCTAATCGCTCCGCTCGGGGAGCCGTCTTTCGTCTGCGGCCCGTCGTGGCTGGTCGCGTCCGCGCGGCGGAGCCGCCCCTGCTACGCCAGCAAGCCGGACGACCTCCACAGCCGCCGCCCCGCACCCCGCAGCACGCCGATGTCGTCCAGGAAGTCCGTCAGCCGCTTCGCGCCCGTCTGCATGACCTCGCGGCGGTGTCCGCTCGCCTTCACCTGGGCCGTCGCCTCCCGTTTGTCGAGGCCTACGTTCGTGTAGACCTCGGGGTTGACGAAGGCGACCGAGAAGACGCGGGCGAACTCGCCGGAGGTGACCCGGGTGAACTCCTGGGACCACTTCGGGGCGGTCAGCATCTGGCGCCGCAGCTCCTCACGGGCGTAGCGGACATGGCGCGCCTCCTCGACCACGTGGATACGCGTGACGCCCCGGATCAGGGGCTGGACGCGCTCGTCCGGGAAGGTCAGGCGCTGCATCCAGTCCAGGACCTCCTCGCCCAGCAGGGTCGCCGTGAAGGAGCCGGGGGTGGTGGAGATGGTCTTGAAGACGCGGCCGAGGTTCAGGTGGGTGCGGCTCACCGGGTACCAGGGCGTGCCGCCGTGCGAGATCAGGCGGGCGAACATCTTCGAGTGCCGGCACTCGTCCTCGATCTCGGTGAGGGCGTAGCGGACGTGCGCGCTCGTCGCCGCCTTGTCGTAGATGTGCCGGACGAGCAGCTGCATCAGGATGAGCTCGAACCAGATGCCGAGCGAGGCCAGTGCCGCCGCCTCGTGCTGGGAGAGCAGGATCCGCTGTTCCTCGCTCATCCGCTTCCACATCGGCGTGTCGTACAGCGACACGAGCTCCGGCGGCCAGAACCACTTGCCCGGCTCGAAGGGCGCGTCCCAGTCCAGCTCCTTGTCCGGGTCGAAGGAGTGCTTGGCGGAGGAGGCGAGCAGCCGTTCGGCCACCTGTTCCCGGTCCTTGAGCAGGCCGAGCGCGTCGCGCAGTCCGTCCAGCGCGTCCGCTTCCGTCAGCGTCGTCATGGCTCCCTCACCTCGTTACCCGGGGGTACGTCGTCCTGTCTCTTATGAGACTGCCTGTCAGCAAGGGCGTCAATCCCTTGCGCATGACTTGTTGACTCCGCGTCTACGTGTGAGCCTGCCTGGTATGCCGACCCATGACCTGTACGCCAACGACCCCGGAGATTCCCCCTGGCAGGTGCCCGCGAGCGGCGCGGCCCGGTTCAGCTGGGAGTACGACGCCGGCCGCGACCGCCTGCTCGCCCTGTACCAGAAGGGCAAGGACAAGCAGTGGGACGGGCAGAAGCGCATCGACTGGGATCTGGAGGTCGATCCGTACGACCCGCTCGGTACGCCCGAGGAGTCCATGGCCCTGTACGGCACGCCGTACTGGGACAGGATGACGGACCAGGACAAGGGCGAGCTGCGCCGGCACTTCGCCGCCTGGCAGTTCAGCCAGTTCCTGCACGGCGAGCAGGGCGCGATGATCTGCGCCGCGCGCATCGTGGAGTCGGTACCCGACCTGGACGCCAAGTTCTACTCCGCGACCCAGACCATGGACGAGGCCCGGCACGCCGAGATCTACGGCCGGTTCCTGCACGAGAAGATCGGGCTCGTCTACCCGATCAACGACAATCTGCAGGCCCTGCTCGGGGACACGCTCCGCGACAGCCGCTGGGACATGCCGTACCTGGGCATGCAGGTGCTCATCGAAGGCCTCGCGCTGGCCGCCTTCGGGATGATCCGGGACACCACCACCAAGCCGCTGCCCAAGCAGATCCTGGCCTACGTCATGCAGGACGAGGCCCGGCACGTGGCCTTCGGCCGGATGGCCCTGCGGGACTACTACAAGCAGCTCACCGACGCCGAACTGCGCGAGCGCGAGGAGTTCGTCATCGAGGGCTGCTACCTGATGCGCGACCGGCTGCGCGGCGAGGAGGTGCTGGGGAACTTCGGCATCCCGAAGGCCGAGGCGGCGGAGCTGAGCGAGCGCTCCGAGTTCCTCCAGCTCTTCCGCAAGCTGCTGTTCAGCCGCATCGTGCCCTGCGTCAAGGACATCGGCCTGTGGGGCAAGCGGCTCCAGCAGGCCTATGTGGACATGGGGGTGTTCGAGCTGGGCGACGCCAGCCTCGACCTGCTCATGGCCCAGGACGAGGAACTGGCCGAGCAATTGGACGCGGAGCGCTTCGCCGCCGAGGAGCGGGAGCGGGTGGCGGAGGTCCGCGAGGCCGTCGACGCGGGGGCGGCGCAGGACTGAGCCCGCAGGTCACGGTGGCGGATCGCGGGGGCGGGGAGGTTCACCCAGGTGGAGTAGCGTGCCGGCGTGTCCATGCCTCCGCCACCGCAGCAGCCGCAGCCGTCGTACGGGCCGCAGCCTCCCTATGGCGGGCAGCCCGCGTACGGCCCGCCGCCGCAGCCTGCCCCCGGCCCGTACGGCTCCCCGTACCCGCCGCAGCAGCCGTACCCGCAGCAGCCGTACCCGCCGCAGGCCTACCCCCAGCAGCCCTACCCGGCCTGGGGCGTGCCGCCCATGGCGGCGCCGCCGAGGAAGCGCCGGGTCGGGCTGGTCCTGGGGATCGTGGGCGGTGTCGTCACGCTCGTCGTCGTGGGGTTCGTCCTGCTCGGGGCGGCGCTCAGCAGCGGCTTCCCCGCGGCGAAGAACAGGCTCACGCTGCCGAGGACACTGGTCGGCGGGAGGTTCCAGCTGGCCCAGGACCTCTCCGACTCCGAGGGCAAGAAGATCGAGGACGAGGCCGACGGCGCCTGGGACGCCAAGGACGTCCACGCCGTGATCGCCTCGTACACCCTGAACGGCGACGCGAGCCAGGGCACCATGGCGGTGTCGGGCATGTACGGCCGGTTCAAGAACGCCGACGAGGCCCGCGTCGACATGCTGAAGGGCGCCTCCGAGGCGGACGGCATGACGGTGGCGGTGGCACGGAAGGACTTCACGGACAGCGGCTCGCCCACGGTCAGCTGTGAGGTGCTGACGCAGAAGAGGGTCGGCGCGACCGTGACCTACCCCGCGTGTGCCTGGAACGACGGCAACACGGGGGCCATGGTCGCCTCGGTCACCCCCAGGTCGGCCGCGCAGGACCCGGCCCAGGTGGACCTCGCGTTCTACGCGAAGCTCGCCCTCCGGGTCCGCTCGGAGATGATCACGCCGATCGGCTGACGACCGTCGGGCGGTGGCCGGCCGGCGCCCACCGCGGCACGGCGGCCGCGGTCGCCCCCGGAACCCCCGTCTCACCTCCCGAGCACCGCCCGCATCACGTCCCGCGCGATCGGTGCCGCGTTCCCGCCGCCGCTGATCTCGCCCCGGTCCGCCGAGGCGTCCTCCACCACCACCGCGACCGCCACCTGCGGTTCCAGGGTGTGGTCGGCCTGCGCCCAGGAGACGAACCAGGCGTACGGCACACCGGAGTTGCCGACCCCGTGCTGCGCCGTTCCGGTCTTGCCGCCGACCAGGGCGCCGGGGATGGCGGCCCGGGTGCCGGTGCCCTCCTGGACCACGTCCGTCATCAGCTCCTTGAGCCGGGTGGCCGTCGGCGGGCTCATCACCTGCCGCACCGGATGCGCCCCACTCCCGGAGAGGATCTCACCGCTGTGCGCGGTGGTCCGCTCGATCAGGTAAGGGGAGTGCAGCAGACCGCCGTCGGCGACGGCCGCCGCGACCATCGCCATCTGCAGGGGCGTGGCCCGGGTGTTGTACTGGCCGATCGACGACAGTGCCAGCTGCGCCCGGTCCACGTGCGGGTCGAAGGTGCTGGGCGCGACGCCGAAGGGGACGCGCACGCCTGTGTCGTTGAAGCCGAACGCCTGCGCCGTGGCGACCATGTCGTGCGCCCCGACGTCCACGCCGAGCTTGGCGAACACCGTGTTGCAGGACCATTCGAAGGCCGCCCGCAGCGAGGCGTCGTCGCAGCCGTCGGCCTCGTTGGTCAGCCGGGTCGTGGTGCCCGGCAGCCGGTAGGGGTCGGGGGAGTCGGTGTCCGCGTCCAGGTCGGTGACCACGCCCGCCTCCAGCGCCGCCGCGGCCGTGACCACCTTGAACGTCGAGCCCGGCGGATAGGTCTGCCGTACCGCCCGGTTCAGCATCGGCTTCTCCGGGTCATGGCTCAGCCGCTCCCACGCCGAGGTCACCGCCTCGCCGTTGCCGGACAGCTGCCCGGGGTCGTACGACGGGCTCGACACCAGCGCCAGGACGCGGCCCGTGGCCGGGTCGATCGCGGCGACCGCGCCCTTGCGCCCGGCGAGCCCACGGTACGCGGCCTCCTGCGCGGCCCGGTTCAGCGTCGTCACGACGTTCCCGGCCGGACCGGGCCTGTGCGTCATGTCCTGCCACAGCGGCAGCGGCGACAGCAGCGGATCGGTGCCGGAGAGCACCCCGTCCGCGGCGTGCTCCAGGAACGTGGTGCCGTACAGCTGCGAGGCGAAGCCGGTCACCGGGGCGTACAACGGGCCGTCGCGGTAGGCGCGTTCGTAGCGCAGCTGCTCGCCGGTGTCGGTGGACCCGGTGACCGGCTCGCCGCCGACCAGGATGTCGCCGCGCGGCTGGCCGTAACGGGCGATCGTGGCACGGCGGTTGGCCGGATTGGCGTCGAAGAGGCGCGACTGCACCACCTGCACCCGGGCGGCGTTGACCAGCAGGGCCGCGAGCAGCAGCGCGCAGAACCCCCAGGCGCGGCGGATGTACCGGGCCATGGGCCGGCCGCCGTCGGGAAGGCCGGCGCGGTCGTGGTGGCGGCCGGGATCGCTCACGGGGCCTCCCGCCCGTCGTACTGGCTGCGTGCCGAGTCGCTGACCCGGATCAGCAGGGCCACGATCGCCCAGTTGGTGACCACCGAGGAGCCGCCCTGGGCGAGGAACGGCATCGCCATGCCGGTCAGCGGGATCAGCCCGGTCACCCCGCCCGCGATCACGAACACCTGGAGCGCGAGCAGCGAGGCGAGTCCGACGGCGAGGAGCCGGCCGAACGGCTCGCGCAGGGCGAGCCCGGTCCGGAAGCCGCGCTCCACGAGCAGGGCGTACAGCAGGAAGATCGCCGCGAGCCCGGCGAGGCCCAGCTCCTCGCCCGCCGTCGCCAGGATGAAGTCCGACTTGACGGCGAAGCCGATCAGCACGGAGTGCCCGAGCCCGAGCCCGGTGCCGGTCACCCCGCCGGCCGCGAACGCGAACAGCGACTGGGACAGCTGGTTGGGCCCGATCCCCGCGTCGATCGTGTGGAACGGATACAGCCAGTCCTCGATCCGCCCGCCCACATGCGGCTCGAACCGTCCGACGGCATCGGCGCCCAGCACCGCCAGCAGCAGCCCGACCGCGATCCACCCCGTCCGGCCGGTCGCGACGTACAGCAGCACCACGAACAGCCCGAAGAACAGCAGCGAGGTGCCGAGGTCCCGCTCCAGGACCAGCACGCCGACGCTCAGCAGCCAGATCGTCACGATCGGGCCGAGCACCCGCCCGGTCGGGAACTGGAGCCGCCACAGCCGGCGCCCCGTGTAGGCGAGCGCGTTGCGGTTGGCGGCCAGGTACGCGGCGAAGAACACCGCGAGCAGCACCTTCGCGAACTCGCCGGGCTGGATGGAGAATCCGGCGATCCGCAGCCAGATGCGGGCCCCGTTGACGGGCGGGAAGAGGATCGGCAGCGCGAGGAGCACGAGGGCCGCGGCCACGAACACGTACGCGTACCGCTGGAGCATCCGGTGGTCGCGCAGCAGCAGGACGACGACGATGAACAGCCCGATCCCGAGCGTGGACCACACCAGCTGGGCGGGTGCCGCGCGGTCGTGCGGGGTCTCCAGGTCCAGCCGGTAGATCAGGACCAGGCCGAGCCCGTTGAGCAGCACCCCGATCGGCAGCGGCAGCGGATCGGCGTACGGCGCCCGCAGGCGTACGACGAGATGCGCGACCAGGGCGAGCATCCCGAGCCCGGCGCCGTAGCCGAGGGCGCCGGGCGGGACGGTGCCGGTCCGGGCGAGCCCCACCGCGCAGTAGCCGCACACGCACAGCAGGACGGCCAGCACGATCAGGGCGAGTTCGAAGCCACGGCGCCGGGGGAGGCGTACGGCGGGTGCGGGTCTCCGCGCCGCCGCCAGGGTGGTTCCGGCCTTGGTCATGCCCGGAACCTACCCATATGAGGCGTCTTGTGGGCTGTGCCCACTAACACGAGCGCGGCGCCGGGCCGACGTTGGCGATGTAGCGCGCCGACCCCCAGGCCCAGGTGCCGTTCGTCAGCAGGTACCAGACCGGGTTGCCGCGCACGGCGTCCCCGGAGGTCTTGCAGTAGATGGAGACCTGCTCGCCCTGCTTGACGAACCGCACCTGCCGGTTGCTGCGGTCCGGCCGCTCCCGCAGCCAGATCCCGCCCTTGGCGGTGACGACCCCCTTGTAGTGGCCGAGCCCCTCCTCGCCCCCCTTGCCGCCGCCGGCGGCAGCGGGGGCGATGGAGGCGGTGGCGAGGAGGGCGCCGGCGGCGGCCGCTACGGCGAGTGATCGGGTGAGGGAACGGGGCAAAGACATGTGGGCCTCCGGAAAAGGGGCGAAACCTTACTGTTCGCCACATTACGAGGCGTCAGGTGGCCCAGCCCGGCACGACGCTCTCTCAGAGGCCCGGGGATTCGTCCACCGGGAGGATCAGCGTGGCCACCGCGCCCCCGTCCACCGCGTTGGCGAACGCCAGCCGCGCGCCCAGGACCTCCGCCTGGCCCTTGGCGATGGTGAGGCCCAGCCCGTGTCCCGTGGCCCCGCCCTCCGTGCGGAACCTCTGCGGCCCATGGGCCACCAGGTACTTCGGATACCCGCCCCCGTGGTCCCGCACGGTCACCACCGGCCCGTCCACCGTCAGCACCACGGGAAGCCCCCCGTGCTTGTGCGCGTTGGCCACCAGGTTCCCCAGCACCCGCTCCAGCCGCCGCCGGTCGGTCTCCACGCGCGCGTTGCGGACGATCCGCACCTCCGTGTCGGTGCCCGACGCCCGCACCACCCGCCGGGCCAGCGCCCCCAGCTCCTCGGTGCCCACCGCCGGCTTCTCCCGCCCGGTGTCGAGCCGGGAGATCTCCAGCAGGTCCTCGGTGAGGGTGCGCAGTGCCGCCACCCGGTCCCGCACCAGCTCCGTCGGCCGGCCCGGCGGCAGCAGCTCCGCGGCCGCGTGCAGCCCGGTCAGCGGGGTGCGCAGCTCGTGTGCCACGTCCGCCGTGAACCGCTGCTCGCTCAGCAGCTTGCTCTGCAGCGTGGAGGCCATCCTGTCCAGGGCCGCCGCGACCGCGGCCACCTCGTCCTGCGGCCGGAACGGATCCTTGGACAGCGGGTCGTCCACGCGCGCGTCCAGGTCGCCGGTGCTGATCCGCCGGGCCACGCGCGCGGTGGCGTGCAGCCGCCGGGTCACCCGGGTCACCGCGAACACGCCGACCAGCACGGTGATCCCGATCGCGAGCCCCGACGACCACAGGATCGAGGTGTCGAGCCCGGTGATCGTGCGGGCCTGCTGCGAGTAGTCCAGCTCCACGGCCAGCGCCCGGTGCCCGGCCGCCGGGCCCGCCGCCCACATGGTCGGGCGCCCCTGGTGCGTGGAGACCACCGTGCCGCGCTGCCCGGACGCCGCCAGCGACCGCAGCGACGAGGGCAGCCCCTCGGGGTCCACACCGGCGCCCGGCAGCAGCGTGTCCCCGGCCTCGTACGCCTGCGTGGCGTCGTCGAGCCGGGACAGCGCCTGTTCGCGGGCCTGGTTGACGGTCCGGTCGGTCACCGAGACGTGCACCAGGACGCCGAGCAGCGCGGCCAGCGCACAGCACATGACCGTGATGAACACGGCCGCCTTCACGGCGAGCGGACCGGCCCACCGCGGCAGACCGGGCGTCACGAGGTGCCAGCCGAGGGGGTGGCCGACGGGGGTGAGGGGGCCGGGGAGGAGGACCCGGCGGAGGGTGAGGCGGACGGCGCGGCGGACCGGGACGGCTTCGTGGCCTTCCGTCCGTCACCGGTGTGCAGGTACTCGTCCCGCGAGAACACCATCGCGCGCTGTCCCGGGTCCCACACCCAGGTCGTGCGGTACTCGTAGCCGGAGATGTCCGCCGGCGAGCGCTCGATCAGCGCCCGCCCGGCCAGCTCCACCCCGAGGATCGCGTCGTTGTCGGCCAGCACCTGCACCAGCCGGTGCTTCTCGACCGTGTAGACCCGTACCGCCGTCTGGTTGGTCGGGTAGAGCCGGAAGCCGAGCGTCAGATCGTCCTTGCCGTCGCCGGTGAGGTCCCGGTAGTACGGCTTCAGCAGCGGGCAGCGCGCCTCGTCGCCGCCGGGCCGGCAGTCCTTCAGCCGGTCCACGGTCCCGTGGTACGCCCCCTTCGACCCGTAGTCGTCCGGCGCCGACCTGATCTCCGCCCCGACCACGTCGACCGGGTCCACCTTGCGGATGTCGTCACCGGGGACCTTGATGCCCTTGACGATCGACCGGGTCGACACGGCGTAGGGGTAGGCCGGGCTGGACGCCGGCTGGAGGTCGGGCCAGAGCTTGGCGGGGCTGACCGCCGTCGGGGTCGGCCCGGCGGCCCGCAGCGCGCCGCGGTCCCCGCACCCCGATGCCGTCACCGACAGCAGGGCGACGGCGACCGCGGCGAGGGCGATACGCACGGGACGGCGGGCTGGCACGGTGCTCCTGGGGCTGACGGAGGGGCGGACCGACGGGCGAGCCGACGGGCGGGCGGGTGGGCGGACTGGTCGGTGCGGGGGGCGGACGGGACCCCGTACAACCTTATGCGCAGTCTCGTATTGCTCGTAATTTTGTAGGGAAGTCCTTTTTATTCCCCGAGAGTGGTGCTGCGCAGAGGTTACTCGGCCAGATCTTCGAGCAGCCGGACGGTCGGCAGTCCCGCGCGCAGGTACTCCACGAACAGCTCGTTGTGCAGCGCCCAGGCCGAGCGGCGGGCCCGGATCAGCTGGATCACCTCGTCCGGCGAGGAGTGTCCGCGCTGGACCAGGGCGTGGGCGACGACCAGACCCGAGCGGTTGTACCCGTGGTAGCAGCGCACGAGCACCCGGCGCCCGGAGTCCAGCGCCTCGTTCGCCGCGCCCGCCAGCCGCATCACCCCGGCGAGCTGCGTCCCGTCCAGCGGTCCGTCGGGAATCGGCCACACATGGTGCTCGACGCCCGGATCGGGGCCGTGCCCCGGCAGCCGCAGCAGCGTCTGCACCACGTCGAACTCGTCCCGCACCACGACGGGCTCCGCCCGCCCGGAACGCCCCCGGACCTCGTGCCCGCCCATCCACAGGCCGGGCACGATCTCGCTCCACGCACGCTCCGGAGCCGGTACGGCGGGCTGCCTCCCGCGGATCCGCAACGGCGCCTCCCCAACTCCCCTGCACAGGGCCGTCCTCCAGGGCCTTTCTTCAAGGTAACCGGTCTTGCCCCCGGAGCACCCCGCCTGTTCCCATGGTCGAGGGGTGATGGCGCATGAACGCACTGCGCGTGGTGCCGGCCTATCGGCACGGCCGGGAACGGCTGTACGTCTGCCGCCCGGACGGCAGCAACGTCGCCTGGTACGACCGGGAGGCGGGCCGGGTGAACCTGCTCGGCGAGGACAGCAGGGACGACGTACTCCACGCCCTGAAACCCTTTCTGACCGGCCCGGTGACCGTGGGCCCGCCCCCGGTCCCGACCCCGGCCGAACTGGCCCGGCTGACCCTGCACCCCGACGACGACCTGGCGCCCAACCGCCCCGGCGAGGCCCTGCTCGTCGCCCTCGACCGCGATCCCGGCCCCGCCCACCGGCTGCGCCCCGACCCGCGCCGCCGCGCCCTGGCCGCCGAGCAGGCCGTCGGCCAGGCCCTGGACGCCCTGGAGGGCGCCGGCTGGCACACCCTGCACTCCCTCGCGCTGCCCGGCGGGGACCGCATCCACCATCTGCTGCTCGGCCCCGGCGGCGTCTTCGCCGTCCACGCCCTGTACGCCCGCAAGGCCCGGATCCTGGTCGCCGACCCCCTGGTCACCGTCGGCCGCCGCGAGCCCGAGCCCCTCCTGCGCCGCCTGCGCGCGGACGCCGACCGCGCCTCCTACGCCCTGACCGCCGAGGTCCGCCCGGTCCTGGCCCTCGCGGGCCCCGCCGAGGTGACGGTCGCCGCCCGGCCGCGCGCCCTGCGGATCCTCCAGGACACGGACCTGGCGGACCTGGCCCGGCTGGGCGGGGTGCTGAAGCCGGCGGACGTGGAGGCGCTGCACGGAATGGCGCGGGACCGGAACACGTGGGAGAGGGTGTAGGAGTCACCCGGGCAGCGGAGCCGCCGTCTCCGGGTCCAGCAAGGGTGCCATCAGCTCCCCGAGGTCCCGCAGCCGCGGGGCGATGTCCCGAGCCTGGAACTCCAGCTGGGACGGGTTGCGGCAGTCCGCGACCTCGTCCCAGGTGACCGGGGCGGAGACGAGCGGCGTGGGGCGGGCGCGCAGGGTGTAGGGCGTGGCCGTGGTCTTGCGCGCGGCGTTCTGGCTCCAGTCGACGAACACCTTGCCCGGCCGCAGGCTCCTGGTCATCCGGTGCACCACCAGCCGGGGCATGGCCCGCTCGGCCTCGACGGCGAGCGTCTTGGCGTACTCGCTGGTCCGCTCGGCGGACGAGCCCCGCACGGCGGCCAGCAGATGCAGCCCCTTGGACCCGGCCGTCTTCGGGTACGCCGCGATGCCGTCCGCCGCGAGCCGCTCGCGCAGCCACAGGGCCACCTCGCAGCAGTGGACGAGATGGGCGGGCGGCCCCGGATCGAGATCGAACACCAGCCGGTCGGCCTCGTCGGGGCGCTGCACGAGCCACTGGTGCGTATGGAACTCGGTGACGAGATTCGCGGCCCAGACGAGGCTGGCCAGATCCTGTACGACGACCATCCGGGCCGGCCCCTCCGAGCGGGGCACCTCGGCGGTGGTGACCCACTCGGGCGTACCCGGCGGCACGTTCTTGGTGAAGAACACCTGCCCGTCGGGCCCGTCCGGATAGCGCAGGAAGGACACGGCCCGGTCGCGCAGATGCGGCAGCAGCGCGTCGGCGCTGGTCGCGTAGTAGTGCACCAGCTCCGCCTTGGTGAAACCCGTCCGCGGATACAGCACCTTCTCCAGGTTGCTGAGCGCGACCCGCCGGCCCGCCACCTCTGTGATAGGCGTCATAAGATGACAATCCCAGATGAACAGGAAAAACCAGCGAAACCGGTGGAACCGTCGGAAGGGCGGGTGCGGCACGTGCGGTCGATATGGAACGGCGCGATCTCCTTCGGTCTCGTCAGCATCCCGATCAAGCTGGTGAACGCCACGGAGAGCCACTCGGTCTCCTTCCGCCAGATCCACACCGAGGACGGCGGCCGCATCCGCTACCGCAAGGTCTGCGAACTGGAGGACCGCGAGGTCAGCGCCGCGGAGATCGGCAAGGGCTACGAGGACGCGGACGGCACGATCATCCCGATCACCGACGACGACCTCTCCCACCTCCCCATCCCCACCGCCCGCACGATCGAGATCGTGGCCTTCGTGCCGGCCGACCGGATCGACCCGCTCCAGATGGACGCGGCGTACTACCTGGCCGCGAGCGGGGTCCCGGCCGCGAAGCCGTACGTCCTCCTCCGGGAGGCCCTGAAGCGCAGCAACAAGGTGGCCATCGCGAAGTACGCCCTGCGCGGCCGCGAACGCCTCGGCATGCTGCGGGTGGTCGGCGACGCCATCGCCATGCACGGCCTGCTCTGGCCGGACGAGGTACGCGCCCCCGAGGGCGTCGCCCCGGACACCGACGTCACCGTCCGCGACAAGGAACTCGACCTCGCCGACGCCCTGATGGACACCCTGGGCGAGGTCGACCTGGCGGACCTGCACGACGAGTACCGGGAGGCCCTGGAGGAGGTCATCGCCGCGAAGGCCTCCGGCGAGGCCCCGCCCGAGACCCCGGCCCCGGCGGCCGGCGGCAAGGTCCTCGACCTGATGGCGGCGCTGGAGAGCAGCGTGCGAGCGGCCCGCGAGTCCCGGGGCGAACCCCCCTCGGACGTCGAGGCGGAGGTCAGACGCCTGCCACGCAAGACCGCCGCCACCCAGAAGAAGACTCCGGCCGCCAAGAAGACGGCGACGGCGAAGAAGCCTGCGGCCAAGTCCGCGGCGAAGAAGACCGCCAAGCCGACGACGAAGAAGACCGCGTCCCGCAAACGGTCGGCCTAAGGGCGCGACGACGCCCGGCGGCGGACCTGAGCCAGGGCTGAGCCGCACACAAAAAACCCCGCCCAGCGAACTCGCTGACGGCGGGGTCTTTCGGCACTTCCTGTGAAGTGCCCCCGGCAGGATTCGAACCTGCGCACACGGCTCCGGAGGGCCTGGCCTTTGACTCTCAGGCGGTTCTGCATGTCAGGGCGCTGCAACTGCTCGGCCGGCTGAGGTGCGTCCACAGGTGGTCCACGGTAGCCATTGCTTCCACTGAGGCCGGGATGCCTACAGGATGGCAAGGCTCCGTGCTTCCGTGCTGGCCGGGTGTGGAGAGTCCAGTCCCCGCGCAAAAAGAGCAGCTCGTTTTGCGTTAGAGTTGCGGCCCGGACCTTTGATACCGGGCGTCACGGCAGAGGAAGGACATCTCGGACTTGAGCGCCAAGAGTAGCGCCCCCGAGGAGGCTGTACGCCAGCGCGTGCTTGCCGACCTCAAGAAGCTGGGCTGGAAGGAGACGCAGCTACGGAAGGAGTGGCGCGTACCGGACACCCCACATGACCTAACGAAGCGTGAACGTGGGCAATCCTTCGAAGCCTGCGGTCGAGCGGACTTGGCTGCCTTCGCAGACGACTCCGGTGAATCACACGCGCTGCAGGTGCTGTTTGAGTTCAAGGCGCCTTCGATCTCCGAGGGCAAAGAACAGCTCATCCGGTACCTAGCTTCGGAGCCCCTGGTCCGCATGGGGTACTGGACCAACGGCATCGAGAGCCTGGCGGTCTACAAGTCGCACACCAACGACTGGATCGAGCAGAAGAACGCTCATCTGCCGCACCCCGGCGAGGACCTGACCGCACCGCCGACCACCCCGCCCACCTGGCATGACCTGGAGGTCCCCACCGAGGCTGCGCTGTCGGCCGCACTGCGCCGCCTCGTAGCCACTGTGGTGGTGAGTGACTCGCGTTCGACCCGTCGCGAGGACCAGCTTCGGGAGCTGCTGCACGTCATTCTGGTCAAGGTGGAGTCGGACGCCTGGGCATCTGGCTCAGCCAACCAGGACAAGCCGGTCCCCTTCAGGATTTACGGCGACAAGGCGTCCATGATTCAGGTGACCGCCGAGCAGATCCGGCAGCAGTTCCGGAGCTACTTCGCTCGGCAGCGCAACCGGGTCTTCAACCCGGACGACCGCGATGAGATCCTTCTGAGAGAGGAGACGATCTTCGCCGTCGTCGACACCTTGGCCCCGTGGCGGATCTTGGGCGATCAGGTCGATCTGTTGTCCAAAGCATTCCAGATCTTCCGGACCAAAGCGCTGAAGTCAGGTGAGGGCCAGTTCCTCACCCCACAACGGGTCATCCGGCCATGCGTTTCCATCATGGAGATCACCTCGCGCGACAAGGTGATCGACCCCGCCTGCGGCACTGGCGGATTCATCGTCGAGGCGCTGCGGCAGGTGCAGGAGCGGGAGTTTCCTGGCGACGACGAGACGTGGCGGCTGGTCAAGTTCGCCAACGATAATCTGTACGGCGTCGATATCGACCCACTCAACGTCAAGCTCGCTCGGGCCATGATGATAGCTATGCGCGACGGCTCCACTCACGTCCTTCTCGGTGACGCCGTTCGGCAGCACACTTGGCCAGCTCAGTTTCCCCGGCTGAAGGAGGAACTGGGCGGAAATGGTCAAAGCCTGGTGGCGGAGTCGTTCACGGTTGTCCTCACCAACCCGCCTTTTGGAGAAGACCTTAAGGTTAGGGCGTCAGACGCCCGTGCCGCCGGGTACACGATCTCCAAAGCGGCTGCCAGCGGCCGCAAAGAGTACGTCGACCTGGAAATCGGCTTGATGTACTTGGAGCTGGCTCACCGGCTCCTGCAGGTGGGCGGCCGAGTCGGGATTGTCCTCCCGGAAACCTACTTCTTCTCCTATAAGTACCGGTGGCTGCCTTCCTGGATGGAGGGTAGGTTTGAGCTTCGAGGCATGTTCAACATCGCCATGGAAGCATTCGAGGAATTCTGCAGGGCCAAGACTAACTTCTACGTCTTCGAGAAGGTCGGCAACGGGCCTGAGGGAATGGTGCAGACGGAACTGACAGAGGAGAAGCAAGTCTGATGCCCGCGATCAATGGGCCGTCCTGGTTCTCCGAGGAAACGGTCACAGTCTCTACAGCGCCGACATGCGGTCTGACTAAGGGCGGGCGGCTCCTGCCACTCCTCGATCTCAAGACCGGCGCTCGCGTCATGACAACTGACCCTGAGACAGGTCAGCCAGTGACAGCCATCAATGATGTGCTACTCAGTGACGCACTTGCTCTCCAGCGCGGAGAGCGGACCAGCACCATGCGCGACATTCCAGCGTCAGAAGTTCTGCCACGGACCCGCGTTCCGGTTTACTATGACCGTCGGTATCATGAGCACTTCATTTCCGAGATGAAGACGGAACGCTTTAAAGGGTTCCGCAGTGCCACCCTTGCAGAACTGGCAGAAAGCGAGATCATCACCATTCGTGGTGGCCACGGATCGCCATCGTCCGGCGAGCGGATCGGGAACGTACCTTACATTAAGGTCTCTGATTTGCGGGCTGGGTTCGTGAACATCAACCCCACGAATCGGGTGCCCCGGTCCATCGCTGAAGCCTTCTGGAAAGGCCCTAGCTCTCGACTGCAAGCTTTCGATATTCTGTGTCCAGAACGCACGAGTAAGAATATTGGCGACTTCTGCGTCTTGATGCCGGGTCAAGAGCAATTGCTCCTGACTAAGGAAATCATCGTGATTCGGCCCGGACCGCGAGCGGAGTTTGACTCCTTCTATCTACTGTGGGCGATGACGCTGAAGATCGTACGAGAGCAGTGGAAACGCGTCATTTTCATGCAGACGAATCGCGAGGACGTGGGCGATCGGTACCTGGAGATCGAAGTTCCGGTGCCCGATGATCCAGAGACGGCTGCAAGGGTGTCGCAACCGTTCCGTAGCTACTACCAAACCGTGGCGAAGGCTAGGACAAGTCTAGGGCAATATCTCGCTAATTCTGGCGAGCACCACTTCTTTGTGTCGGACTCGGAAGGTGATATCGAGACGCAAGAGGAAGAGGAAATGGCCTAGAAAAAAACGAGTCGCCCGAAAAAACCGTTCGGGCGACTCGTTTGCAGTAGCGGGGACAGGATTTGAACCTGCGACCTCTGGGTTATGAGCCCAGCGAGCTACCGAGCTGCTCCACCCCGCGTCGTTGAGTGCAGTAAGGCTACAGTACACGTCGCCTCGCGCACGACCAGGAGCCGCTCCCCGTTGGGGTTGCCTTCCCGTTCCCGAAGCTGCCGGTTTGATCATCAGGAGCCGGCTGTTGGTGGAGGGCGGTCACCATCTAGCCACCGCTTTAGGAGTTCGATCTACGCCCGCCCCTGGTGCCGCCGTCGGCTGATCCGACGTTCGCCCGGGGGCGCCGCTGTGTGCCGCCGTCCGGCCTCGTTGATGTCAGCCGTGGATGTCAGAAGTCGCCCTGTGAGCAGCGGCTAACCGTTGATCGGGATCTCGTAGACGATCTCGCAATGGGCGGCGGGCACCACGATGTCCGCCGTCTCCACGGGCTGCCCCTGATCGCTGTAGTACGTCCGCCGGATGTGTGTGACGAGCGCGGCCTTCTGGATGCCGAGTATCGACGCCTCCTCGGCGGTCGCCTGCCGTGGCTCGGGCTGTTCCACGGCGTGGCTGACGGTGATGCCGATCGCGGCCATGCGGTTCACGACACCCGCCCCTGCGTGCGGCCCTCCCTCGGGGAGGACGACGAGAGTGCCGGCGGTGAGGTCGTACGGCTCCCAGCTCGTCGACAGCTGCACGGGCCTGCCGTCGGCCAGGAATTCGTACGTGGTGCGGACGCACAGGTCGCCCTCGGCGATGCCGAGCCGCGTCGCGATGTCCGCCGGCGCCGGGACCTTGGCATCGGTCCGGCTCTCCCAATCGCCTTGCTTGCCCACGGCGTTCATGTCAGCGCGGAACGGTGATCCGCTGGGCTGCTCCCTGGCCGACGACCGGACGACCCGAACCCGCTGCCGGGGCTCGGCGACGTACGTGCCCGATCCGGCACGACCCTCCAGCACACCCTGGGAGATCAGCAGTTCCTGCGCCCGTCGGACCACGTTCTCGCCCACGCCGCACTCCTGGCCGATCTGGGCGCGGGACGGCAGGCGATCCCCCGGCTCCCATACGTGCTCCGCGATCCGCCGCCGGAGTTCGTCGGCGATACGGAGATAGGGCGGCTGCTCAGGCATATGGAAAATCTAGTCCACTAGCTCTAATCTAGTTAACTAGCTTCACTGAAAGTGATCGTCGGTTGACGGAGGCTGCCCTGTGCCCGCTTCGGGAGTTAGCGCGGCGGCCATCGCTGCCCGGCTGTCCGCCGTCGGGCTCGTCGCGCGAGTGGAGGAGCACGACCGGTACGCGTCGGTCGAAGCGGAGGTGCCGGACACGCTCTCCGCCGATTTATGGCGGGAGGTCCTGGAAGCGGTGGCGGACGCCGATCGGTTCGGTCTCGTCGCCACCAGCCTGAACGGCCGCACCCTCTGGGCGGTCGTACGCAAAGCGGTCCCCACGACGGGCGATGTCGGGGGACCAGCCATCAGCGATAGGAGCTGAGTAGCGTGCTCAACCGTATCCGCCGTGCCGTCTCGCTCACCAGAGCGCGGTACGCGCCCAAGGGCAGGCACCGCCGGCCTTTAACGTCCTTCCGGCCGAGGACTGTTGCCGAGCCCGCTGCGTCTCGTGACGGACTGGCGGCAGCCTTGGGACAAGCGCCGGACACCGAGTACTGCGCGGACTTGCTCTCGGGCGAGGACAACGCGCTCGTCCGTCCGTATGTGCTGGCCTGGGAGAACCGAGTACGGCCGCGCGCGGTGGTTGTCGCTTCTCATCTGTCGACTGAAGCCTGGTCCGCGCTGGCGGAGGTCCGCTGATGCCTTCCCGTCAACAGCCCCACGTCGCGGACGCCTCGGCTGCCCCCTACCGATCGATCGCATGCCGGATCGGCACGCACTCCGCCTGCGCGGAGTCCTCCCCAGTCTCGGCACCGGTCGACCTGCCGGTGGTCTACGAGGCGTGCGACTGCCCGTGCCACTCGACGCCCGCCCAGTCCGCGGCACCGGAGGTGAAGCGGTGATCGTCCCTGCCCCCGCCGGCGCGCTGGCATCCAACGTTGAGGTCACTGCGACCACCGTTCGGCGCGGCGACATCATCCAGATCGGCGGCCGGGCATGTCGTGTGGGAAACCTCTTCCAACTGCCCAACGGTGCCAAGCAACTTCTCTTCGAGTCGGGCGAGTTGCTGACCATACACGCACGGACTCGGCTGGTTGCCGTGCGGATGATGAGAAGGCGGTGATCGGGGCCATGGCCTCTCGCCATCACGACATCGCCGACGACCTCCGGCATCAGATCTCGGCCGGTCGCATCAAGCCCGGCGAACGCCTTCCGTCTGAGTCTGGACTGGCCGGCCAATACAAGGTCAGTACGGCGACGCTGCGGAGCGCTCTCGCTGTGCTTCAGGGGGAAGGCCTCGTCGAGAAGATCCACGGCAAGGGCAACTTCGTTCGCCGCCCCCTCCGCAAGATCACGTACGTCGGTGGATGGGGCACGCTGGACCCCCGGACTGCCGCTGACACGGGCCTGCGCGTCACGATCCACACTACCGCGATGGGCGCGCGTGGGGCTCTGCCAGCCCTGCTGTGCGTCCCGAACGGTAGCCCACTGACCGAATTCCTCTGCCTCAGCTACGAGGGAGAGTCCCCGCACAGCCTGGCCCGCATCTACGTCCCGCACGACCTGGCGCCGAACGTGGTGTCCGGCGACGGATCCTCAAGCGCGCGAGCGCACGCGAGCTTCACCGTGCCGAACCCTCCGCCGGCAGAGGTCCGTGAGACGGTCTCCGCCCGGCTCCCGACACCAGATGAGGCGTCGACTCTCCGGATCAACTCAGCCTTGGCGGTCCTCGCGATCACACGCGTCGCAGCCGACACGGCCGGGCGAGTCGTCGAAGCCGCGCTCTTGGTGTTCCCGGGGGACCGCGTCGATGCAGTCTTCACCACCCACCACGTGATCGATGAGAGGAAGACGCAAGGATGACGGCACGGAACGAACTACGGCTCCTCCCGTGGTTGGGCCGGGAGGGCAAACCCTGCTACCTCAGCACCGACGACGGAAACGGCCACATGTCCCGCCTGGCGGACAACATCGAGGCCGTACAACTCGGCATGGCGGCTGAACTGTTGGACCATGCCTCGGAAACCCTCGGCGACGAGGACCCGGCCCCCGAGGACGTGCGCCTCCTGGCAAACAAGCTGACTGGAGCCCTGCGAGACGTACTCCGCGTAGCGATCAGCCGCGGTCACCTCCTGGCAGCGAGTGAACCTCACCACCTCTGAAGCGGAAGGTCGGCCACGACCGCTGCCAGCGGAAGCCTTCGCCTCAGCAGTCACGGGGGAGAAGCCACTGCAAAGCCCCGGCTTCTCTCCCCGTTGCGTCATTTCCTGACCATGAGCCGATCCGCCGCACGCACCCTGATTCAGCGGGCACCGTAACGGATCGCCTCTCCTTCTGTCTCGATTGGTAGGGGGGGAACGGTGCGCCCTGTCGCCTGCTGATGCCGTGCTTTACCGTCTCCATGTATGGGGGATCGACGCGAGAAGTTCGACAGAGGGCAATACGTCGGGAATGATCTGACAGGCAACGTAAACGGGCCTGTAGGACAGTTCGGAACGGTCCACGGAAGCGTGCATATGCACTGGTCCGGCACGACACAGGACCCGGACAAGCTGGCCCGCCGCATGGCCAAGGCGATGAGGAAGGAAGCGGAGGCCAAGGAAGCTGCTGAGGCTGAGGCGGCCTATGAATCAGAGGTTGCAGAGCTGGAGGCGCGTGCGAGCACGCGCAAGCGCTGTGCGGGCATATGCCTAGTTCTCGCTGTTGCCTCGTGCCTCACATTTGGGTTTCTCACCGGTCGGTGGGCCGCGCCTGTTGCGCTCTCCACCGTCGGTGCGATTGTCCTGTTCCGCTGGATCGCACCCGCCGCGTACCCGGAGCAGGAGGAGATCGACTCCGAAGGGCACGAAGAGACCTGGGAGACGTGGGAGTCCTACGAAACATGGGAATATGAGGAGAGTTGGGAGGTTTGGGAAGAAGGTGACTAAGAGCCACCCTTGAGCCCTCATCCGCGGAACCCCGAGGTCTCCCGAGAGGTATGACACCTGGCGGCGCCCGCCAATGGTGATCTTGTAGGCGGACGGCGTATCTTCCGCCGTATGAGTGAACAGCCGTCTGTGCGCAACGAGTTGAACGGCAACGTTGGTGGGCCCGTGGTTCAGTCCGGGGCCATACACGGCAATGTAGTTATCCACCCGCCCGCGCAGGCCCAGACTTCCCTCGAACGCTTGGCAGCCAGGCTGGAAGCGCAGCAGCATGCTGAGGATGCGGCGGCTGCCGCCGCGGCGATGGCGCAGGCCAAGCGGCTAAGCACAGTGCGTCGGCGTAAAAGGATCTTCTTTTGGTTGGTCCTGGCATGCCAGGCTGTTGGGATGGGGTGGGCGAAACTCGGCCACCTAACGATTGAAGGGCTTTTCGTGTGGGCGGTGGCCTCGCTGCTCGCTCTTCTTGGCTACGCGGGCGCCAAGTACGAGATCCGCTTCGGCCGTCGAGTGCCCTGGGCCTCCTTCATGAACATGTAGTAGCGGAACGTCTTACCTGTGCGTGTCGGCTGGCATACAGCCACTCATGAGCCGTTCAGTGGTTGACGTAGCGCACGGCGTCAGCGCTGTAGTCATAGGGGATCAGGCGGTAGGCTAACTGCCCCGCCGCTCAAAGGGGGTTCGATGGAAGCTGAGCTGATGGCGCTCGCTGCAGCAGGCGCTACGACATTCGTTCAGCAAATGGCGGCACACTCATGGGCACAAGCTCGTGATCGCATAGTGTCGTTCTTTTCCCGCCGTGGCAGCGAGGAAGGCATGATCGCGCGGGAGCTAGAGACCTCGCGCAGCGAATTGGCGTTGGCGATAGAAGGCGGCGATGAACAGACGGCCTCGGATGTAGAGGCGGAGTGGCGTACGCGACTGCGGCGCACACTAGCCTCGATCTTGCATGAGGGTCCGTCAGCTTGCTGACGGACCCTTTCGGCTCGTTCGGGGCGGAGATTCCTGGCGGTGTGCAGGCTGACGGCCCGGCTGCCGCGTCGGGTGGGCGCCGGGTTCCACGCTCCGGTCGGGTGTGGTGCTGCTCGTAGGGACGGGAAGTTGTTGGTCAGCCAGGGTTCGGCAGAGCCGTGAGCCGTTGCAGGGCGTCGATGATCACGTCGGCCCAGGGCCAGTGCCTGGCGAAGCGGAGGATGCGGCGGCGTCCGGTAGTGACGAGCTGGGCGGCCGCGGAGAACAGCCGCAGCCGCAGACGGCGAGGCTCCCACCGGCGGGCCTGTCCGGTGAGGGCGAGCAGGGGCATCCAGGCCAGGAGGTCCAGAGCGATCTGGACGATCTCCAGCCAGATCTGGTTCTGTGCGGCGTCGTGGAGCGGGAGGTTGCGCAGGCCGGTGGCGCGGGCAGCGCGGATGCGGTCCTCGGCCCGGGCCCGCTGGCGGTGGCGCAGCTCCAGCTCGGCGATCGGAGCGTTCTTGGTGTTGGTGGCGAAGCAGGTCAAGCGCATGCCGTCGGCGTCGGTGAAGCGCAACTGGGCGCCGGGGTGCGGCCGTTCCTTCCGCACGATCAGCCGCATGCCCGTGGGCCAGCCCTTGAGGCAGTCGCCGTCGAGTTCGGCCACCCAAGCGCCGTCGCGGATCTCGCCGTCGGGCTCGACGGCCGGCGTCCAGGCCGATGCGGGAACCTTCAGGACAGCGGCGTGCATAGCGTCGGTGATGGTCATGCCGACCGAGTAGGACAACCACCGGCCGCGGGCGGAAAGCCAGTCAACGAACTCGTGGGTGCCCCCGCCCGAGTCGGTACGGATCAGTGTCTGCCGTCCCCGTCGGTACTTCTCCGGCAGCTGTTTCAGGGCGAGTCGGGCGGCTTCGATGTGGTCTGCGGCGGTGTTGCTGCCCGCGTTCCCGGGCCGCAGTAGCCCGACCACCGGCTCCCCGGCCCCGCCCCGTCCGTGGTCGACGAACCCCATCAGCGGGTGGTGCCCGAAGGTCTTCTTCCAGGTCGCGGCCGCATCCTGCTTCTCGGAATGCGCGAGGACGAGCACCCCGTCCAGGTCCACGATCACCTGCCCGGCCGCGTCCGGCGCCGCGTCACCGGCCAGCCCCCATACCTTTTCGCGGACTTGAGCGCGGGCCTGCCACAGTGCGGTCAGCGCGCGCTTCCCGCTCGCGGCCAGCGTGTCGATCAGCCGGGACACCGTCGGATCGGAGGCCACCGGCCCGAACACCGCCGGCTCGGCCCGCAGCATGCCCACATCGGCCAGACAGTCTCCGCCCAGCGCGACCGCGAGCGCCACATCCAGCAGGACCTTGCCCGGATCATGCACCGTCCGCGGCTTGCGCCACGGCGTCAATGCCGCCGATATCGCCTGATCCAGACCGGTCTTGCGGATCGTCTCCACCAGCAGCACCCCGCCGGCCTGGGAGACCACCCCGCGACCACCGCCTTCAGTACGGACACGCGGGTAGGACCCGATACGCTTCCTCACCTGGAGAGTGCTTCTTTCATGCGACGACCTGGACCCTAGACAAGTCCCATCGTTGCAGGTCAGGAGCACTCTCCGCGTTTCTGATCACCCACCGGACGGCCTGCCACGTGAAAGCGCGAGGCTAACGGCTGACATCCGTGGCGTACCCCATCTGCGAGGTAAATACCAGCATTGGCGCCCCCAGGGCGCTTGGCAAACGGAAGATCACTTCTCAGACGGGACTCTCCGCCTTCTTGGGTTGCTGTGGGCGGTGGCGGAGACGAAGGGTCCGTTGCTGCTGGAGGAGCCAGAGCTTTCACTGCACCCAGAAGTTGTGCGGTACATTCCGCAGATGTTTGCCAGGGTCCAACGTAAGTCTGGCCGACAGATCCTTGTGAGTTCGCACTCGCCCGAAATCCTTAACGATCCGGGTATCGGCTCAGATGAAGTCTTGGCGCTGCTTCCCGAATCTGAGGGTACTGCTGTATCCTCCCTTGCCGAGCGGGAGGATTTGCAGGCGATGCGCGATGCTGGGGTTCCGCTAGGCGATATCCTGAAAAGCCTTACCGCCCCTGATGAGGCCGGACAGCTCAGCTTCTTCGTGGGGTGAATGTGCTTCCAATCACGGCAGCAGTTGAAGGCCCGTCCGATGAGGGCGCTGTAAAAGCCATTCTAAGGGAATGTGGATTTTCGGTTGGCTTGCGGCAGGGGCGAAATGGGTGTAGCAACATCATTAAAAAGTTGCCAGCTTACAACAACGCGGCGAAGTTCTCCCCGTGGTTCATCCTGCTGGACCTGGATTCGATAGATGCCTGCGTGGTCGATAGAGCGAGGGGGTGGCTTCCGGATCCATCGCAATACATGGTATTTCGGGTAGCCGTGGTCGAGCTTGAGTCGTGGCTCTTGGCCGATGGCGAGAAAATTTCACAATTTCTCGGTGTAGCGCAGAGTAAAATTCCAAAGAATCCGGATTCTTTGGCCGATCCGAAGCAGGAGATAGTAAATCTTGCTCGCAAGTCACGTAAGCGTGATATACGTGAGGGTCTTGTGCCGCGACAGAACAGCGGCGCGGTTGTCGGGCCAACCTACGTATCCGACATCAAGGATTTCGGTGAGTCCATCTGGCGGCCCCGAATCGCTGCGGAGCAGTCACCGAGCCTTCGCCGCTGTTTGAACCGGCTGGATGAACTGGCGCAGCGGCTGAAGTGACGATAGGGCGGCGGAGCGGGTTTGGCCGGTGGCCTGCCCGGTCTGGGGTCGAGCATGATCAGGGGGCCGTACGCTGGTTGGCAACTCGGGCAGGCTTTGGGCCTGACCGCAATGTGAACGAGTGGCCCCCTGGTCTTGCTCGACGCGGGACCCGGACCGGGGAGGTGGCTAAAGCCGTGGAGTCGACCGCCCCGGCCACGACGTACCCCTTCTCTGGCATCAGGTGGCTGATTGCTGTGCGCGCGGCGCGGGCGCCGGCCGGGCTGGAGCGGGGCGGAGGCAGGAGTGCAGGCCCGGCCGGGGGCCGGGCCGTGCGCGGTGAGCGGAGCGAGTCTCAATGACGGAGTCAAGCCGCTTGCGTGGCCGGTGGGGCGCTGGTGAATGCCCTGTTGTCGCGCAGTAGCGCCC
>NZ_JBVHMR010000039.1:0-31856 GCF_055558375.1 Streptomyces sp. NPDC025793
GTCGACATCGAGGATGAGGCCTACACACCCGGCACCGCGAGCATCGACCGGCGCGTCCCCAGCACCCCGGCAACGTTCGTGGTCAACGCACTAGCGGCCGAGCCCAGGAAGTTGATGCGGTCGAACTGCAGCGGTGAGAGCCTGCGCGTCGATCAGCACGCCCACCTCGACGCGCTGCTGCGCGACCTCGTCGTCCTGCCGCTGCAGCCCATCCTCGCCACCGAAGCGCGCGACGTCGCCACCGGTTGGATCGACCAACTCGCCGACCCGGGCGTCAACCTTGAGCGAGGATGCGTTACCCAGCAGGCCGACACGGGCCTTCGGCTGCTGCAGGGCAAGTTCTTCAAGAACGCGGTCGACGCCGACGGGAACAAGATCCCGGCAGGTCTTGCCCGGCGCGATCCCTGGGTGGTGATCGAGGTCGTCGCGAGGGCCGTGGCCACGCTGGGCGGCTGCATCCACACCAGCTGCTGTTCCCGGTCTGGCTGGAGCAGGGCCGTCAGGACCGCCGCGACACCAAGCGGCCCGGGCAGGCCCGCACCGATGACACCCTGACCCGAGACATCCAGCGGTTCATCAAGTGGATCAACCAGCCACATCGACGGAGGCCTGATGGTCCGATAGGTGCGGGATGCCCCCGGCGGTGACCGCCGGGGGCACGCACCTTTGCCGCGCGCGGCTCAGAGCTCGACGCTCTCGCCGATCGGCACGATCGCCAGCGGCACCTCGGTGAGCATCTCCGGGCTCAGGAACCGGGCGGTCGACTGCTGGCCGACCTCGCTGAGCATGACCTCGTGGATCTGGATCAGCCGGCTGGGTGCCACCTCCCGGACGAAGTCGGCCGCCTCGCCCAGCTTCGTCCAGGGACCGCTGGTGGGCAGCAGCAGCGTGCCGACCTGGGCGTCGGGGACGTGGTAGGCGTCGCCCGGGTGGTAGAGGCGGCCCTCGACGAGGTAGCCGACGTTGGTCACCCGCGGGATGTCGCGGTGGATGGACGCGTGCAGGTCGCCGAAGACCGCGACCTCGAATCCGCCGACCCTCAGGCTGTCGCCGGCCGCGACCGCGGTGACCTGCCCGCGGCGCGCGGACCACCGCTCCACCACCGAGACAGGACCGTAGACCCGCAGCTCGGGCCGGGTATCCAACGCCTGCGCGATCAGCTCCTCGTCGAAGTGGTCGAAGTGCTCATGGGTGATCAGTACGGCCTCGGCGGCGGCCACGGCCTGCGCGGCGTCGGGTGTGAAGGTGCCCGGATCGATGACGATCCGCGAATCCTCCCTGGCCAGGGAGACACAGGCGTGCGCGTGCTTGGTCAGCTGCATCGGAACAACCTCTCCGTATTATCTACAGTCTGGACTGTACAGCCTTAACTGTATACATGGTAGCGTGGCGGTATGCCCAAGCAGCCCCCTCCCGCCCCCGACCGTCTCGCAGCCGCCCTGCGCACCTCGGTCGGCGCCCTGGTGCGTGCCACGCGCTCCGCTGACCGCCTCGCCCCGATCCCGGCGACGGTTCTGGATCTGCTCGACCGGAACGGGCCGCTGACCACGGCCGAGCTCGCAGCCGGCCGCGGGGTGCGCCACCAGACCATGGCTGTCACCGTGAAGGAGCTCCGAGACGCCGGCTACGTGACCACCGGTCCCGACCCGGCCGACGCACGTAAGCGGATCCTGACGCTGACCACGGCCGGACGCAGCGTGCTCGAAGCCGACCGCCAGGGCCGCGTCAGTCACATAGCGGAGGCCATCGCCGACGGCCTGAGCGACGACGACCTGCACGTCCTGGCCGAGGCCCTGCCCCTGCTCGACCGGATCGCGGCGCAGATCGCCCAAGGCGCTTCACCGTCCGATCGCGGTCCCGTCACCGGAGCCTGGTGATGTCGGCCGGCACCCGCACAGCCCCCGCGCCCTGGCCGGGGAAGATCATCGGGGTCGGCCTGAACTACGCCGACCACGCGGCCCAGGTCGGCCGCGCCGCCCCCCGCCGACCGCAGATCTTCTTCAAACCGGCCAGCGCCGTCATCGGCCCCGGCCAGGCCATCATGCTGCCCGCCGAGTCCGCCCGGGTCGAACACGAGGCGGAACTCGCCCTCGTGATCGGCCAGACGATACGCCGCGTGGCCGCACGCGACGTCCTCGACGCGATCGCGGGCTACTGCTGCGCCAACGACGTCACGGCACGGGACATCCAGCACGCGGACGGACTGCCGGACTACGCCAAGTCCTTCGACACCTTCTGCCCGCTGGGCCCCGTAGTTCCCACCTCCAGCATCGACGTTCGGGACCTGCGGATCGAATGCCTCGTCAACGGCCAGATGAGGCAGCAGGCCAGGACCTCGCAGATGCTGACACCGATACCGGAGCTCGTCGCACACATCTGTGCGGCGATGACGCTGCACCCCGGGGACGTCATCCTGACCGGAACACCGGCGGGCACCGGGCCGCTGAATCCCGGCGACGTGGTCACCGTCTGCATCGGGGGAGTGGGCTCCCTGACCAATCCCGTCACGGCGGAGGCATGCCTCGTCAGGACTTCGCCACCCTCGGCGCGGGCCTGAGCAGGAGCTGAGCGGTCCTGCACACCGGCGATCCGGGGGCATTTTGCGGTCGGCCGTATCGATTCCAGGAATGGCGGGTGTCGGTCTGAGCGGGTGGGGCGGGGCGATGTCTGCGTCTCACCGGTGTCGAGGACCGGACACCGAGGCCAGTGGTTTTGCTGGCCTCGGCTGCGCCTGTCCGGACGGCGTCCTCGGACAGGGCGAGGCGGCCGTCTGGTAGCCATCGTGTCCACCGCGCCGACCGTTTCCTGCACTGCTGCGATTGGGCGTTCGTCTGCCGTCACGCCCAGGGCTACGCAGGGCGCTGATCCGTTACTGTCGGGCCGCCGCCTGTTCGTCCGGGGCGGTCACGGTGGCGGCTTTGCCGTCCTGCAGTTGCTGAAGGCGATTGAGTGTCGCGGCGAGCATGGTCTGTGTGCCCGAGGGGTCGCCTGCGGTACCGCCTTCGATCCGTACCCGGATGTTGACCTTGCCCGAGCGGACGTACCCGCAGACGGAGTCGTCGCTGAGACCGGGGTTGATGACCAGGGTGTTTTCGTCGCCCGCCGGCTTCTTGGGGTTCTGCTGCTTGCTTGTCTCGGTGCCCTTCCACGTCGTGTACTGGCGGTGGGCGTCGTCGGCCGACTTGAAGAGGCAGATCTCTATGTACGCCATGTCGTTCGTGGAGCCGTTGTACTCGTACGAGGAATCGCCGCCGCGGACCCAGCCCGCCGGCGCGGAGGTAGCCTCCTTTGTGCCGTTGCAGTACTGCCCTTCCGTCACCGACTTGTCGCCGTGGAGGGACCAGCCGGGAAGGGGCTCGCCGTCGCCGAGCAGGGACTGCGTGATCTGGGCCTGGGTGAGTTCCTTCGTGATCGGCTTCAGGGCAGGAGCGGAGACCTGCGCGTCGCCGTTCTGCGTACCGGAGCCGGGTCCCGGCTTGTCGCTGCTGGAGGAGCAGGCGGTGAGCGCGGCAGTCCCGACAAGGGCAGCTTGACTCTGTCGGTGATCTTGGAGTTTCCCGGTGCGACGGCGTGATCAGCGGGCATGCCCGGGGCTGTTCCGCAGTCCGATGCAGTTGTCGAGGTGCTCGTTGTCGTTCCGTCCCCGTTCCGGTGAGCAAGTCCCGTCTCTGACCGTGCAGATCGCGCGGGCGAGCAACCCGGGTGGTACGACGGCGAAGTGGGTGAGAGACCGCCTCGACGGGCTGTGGCACGACGAGGACTTCGCGGGCTGGTACCCGCGCGGTGGACGCCCCGGTCTCTCGCCCGCCCAGCTGGCCACCGTCTGTGTGCTGCAGTTCCCGCTCGGCCTGTCGGACCGGCAGGCAGCGGAAGCGGTCCGTCGCCGCATCGATTTCAAGTACGCCCTGGCCATGGAACTGGACGACCCCGGCTTCCACCACAGTGTGTTGGCCGATTTCCGCGAGCGCCTCACCCGGGACGACCGCGCTGACCGTCTACTCGACCTCGCGCTCGCCCGTCTGAAAGAGGCCGGATTCGTACGCGATCGCACTACGCAGCGCACCGATTCCACCCATGTTCTGGCCGTGGTGCGCGACTTGACCCGGCTGGAGCTGGTCACCGAGGCGGTTCGTGCCGCGCTGGAAAAAGTGGCCCGCACGGCCGGGCATCTGCTGGTCGGCTTGGTCGACGAGGAGTGGGGGCGGCGCTACGGCCGTCCGGTCCGTCTGGGCAAGAACCCCACCCGGCCCAAGACCAGGATCCTCGCGACCGGCGACGACGCCTGCCGGCTGCTGGAGCGCCTCCACCGGCACGGACTGGGCTGCCAGTCCGGCCCGCAGGCCGAGGCCCTGCGTCAGATCATGGCGCAGAACTACTACCGTGACGCGGGAGGCCGCTTGCACCGGCGCACCGCCGAGGACGGCGGGCTGCCACCCTCATCAGGGATGATCGTCTCTCCCTACGACACCACCGTCCCCTCCGGAGTCGAGGGCACCGTCAACGAGTTCGCCCACGGACACGGATTGCGCCGCTGCCGCTACAGAGGACAGCCGAAAGCGCACCTGCAGCACGTCCTCACGGCCATCGCCGTCAACATCGAACGGCTCAGCGGTCAGCCAGCACCCGAGCCGCCCTCACCAAGACCTCCGACCCCGACCGCCTTCCAAACCTACCTGGACCAGCACGGGATCCCACGGTCCAAGTCCTGGCGCACACTCGGCACCTGGCCCTCTCCGCCAAGATCACCGACAGAGTCAAGCTAGGGCCTGTTGCGAAAGTGGAGTTGTCGGACTGGACGTGCCCTGCGGCAGGTACCGTTTCATGTCAGGCTCTGGGGGACCGCTGCCCCTGGGGACGGTCAGTTGCAATCGGGAGGCTGCGCAGTGTCAGCGCAGTCGGCGGGGGTAGCGGCTTGTTGGCCGGGTCGGTGCGGAACGACTGGAGCAGATAGGCCACCAGGCGCCGGGACGCTACACCATCATCCGGTAGAGCGGTCACGAGACCGCAGTGTGCCAACAGGACCACGGCGAGGTCGGAAGGGTGAAAATCGACCCGCAGCGCGCCCGACGCCTGGGCCCTGCGCACCAGGGTCGTGAAGTCCCGCTCGGCTCGTTGCCGGGACTGCGCGTGTTCCGACGTGCTTTCCGGGAAGGCCGCGAGGAACGCGGCCGGGAACCCGCGTTCCTCCCGTTGCAGAGCGCAGACCGTCTCGACCAGGTGCTGGAAGCCTTGCCACGGGTCAGGGGCGGCCAGAGCCTCGGTGAGCGCCCGCGCGCAGGTCGCCATCTGATGCGTGAACGCGCCTCTCACCAGGGCGTCCCGGGTCGGGAAGTGCCGGTAGAGCGTCGCCACGCCGACCCCGGCCCGTCGGGCCACGGTCGCCATCGGGGCGTCGATCCCGTGCTCCGCGAAGACCGCACGGGCGGCGACGAGGAGGCGCTCCCGGTTGCGCCGGGCGTCCGCCCGCACCTCGTCCCGGGCTGTGATCCGAGAGGATTCCGCCGTCACTGTCTCTCGCTTCTGGTCCAAGTGGACGATTGCGTCCGCTTAGGAGCTTACGGTCGATGCCAGATCCCTGTACGGCCCCCGGCGGCAAAGGCAGAACGATGAACGACCGCATGATGAAGGCAGTGCTCTACGACCGCTACGGCGGCCCCGATGTGCTCTACACGGGCCGCGTGCCATGCCCCGAGCCGGCCCCCGGCGAGGTCCTTGTGAAGGTGCGCGCGTTCAGCGTCAACGGCGGCGAACTGGCAGCACGTGCAGGCCGTCTCCGCCTCCTGAGCGGCCGGAAATTCCCCAAGCGCGTCGGCTTGGACTTCACCGGCGAGGTCGCCGCACTGGGTGCCGGAGTCACACGGTTCGCGGCCGGCGACCGCGTATGGGGGGTCTTGGGCCGCACCGCCGGGTTCGGCAGCGCCGCCGAGTACGTGACCGTACCCGCTGAGCGGGTCGGCCGGCTCCCCGACGGCCTTGACCTGGTGGACGCTGCCGCGCTGCCGGTGGCCACCACGGCCATCACCGCGCTGCGGGACAAGGCCGGGTTGCGCCCCGGCGAACGGCTCCTCGTCCGGGGAGCAGCGGGCGGTGTCGGCAACGCCGCCGTCCAGCTCGGACGGGCGTACGGCGCCGAGGTCACGGCCCTGGCCCGTGCAGCCAACCTCGGCTTCGTCCGCGGGCTCGGCGCGCACAAGGCCGTCGACCACCGGACCGCGCGGCCGGCGGAACTGGGCCGCTTCGACGTGGTCCTGGACACCGCGGGGACCGACCTGCGGGCCTTGCGGCGCCTACTGAATCCGGGCGGGCGCATGGTCACCATCGCCTTCGACCTGAAACGGCCCGCTGCATCGCTCGGCTACCTCGCGGCCAGCACGCTCCACGGACACGGCCGGGTGCGTTTCTTCAGCGGCAACCCCACGCGAGCGGACTTCGACGACCTCGCCCGCCATGTGGCCGAGGGCAAGCTGAGCCCTGCGGTGGACACGGTCTTCCCCCTGGAGGAGACAGCAGCGGCACACCGGGCGCTGGAGGCGGGCGGCGTCCAGGGCAAGTACGTGGTCAGGGTCGCATAGGACGTCTGTGGAGGTGCTGATCACAGCCACTCGCTGATGGCAGCGATGAGGACGGTCGCCTCGTAGCGGACCGCCGGCTTGTCGTTTCGCGTAGCCACGGCGCGGTGCCCCTTGAGGCGGTTGATCCCGCACTCGACCGCGTGCCGCTGTTTGTAGTCGTCCTTGTCGAACTTCGGCGGCCGTCCGCCACGCGATCCACGCTTGACGGTTGCGCGCCTGGTCGGCTTTGTCGGGGATGGTGCAGCGGATTCCGCGGCGGCGCAGGTATGCGCGGTTTCTACGGGAGGCGTATGCCTAATAGGCACTGTGGATTGGCAGTTGTCAGTCCTGGCAGGGGCCGGGCGAGACGTCTGGACTGTATGCAGCGCCTGGGAGTGCTTCGACGAGAGCGACGCATGCACGGCCTCTGCCGGCGCCCCGTTACACTCCACGCCACCAGGCCGCTGACCAGCCCAGATACCGAACTACGGCTGGAGTGCCAGCGTCTGTGTGATGTTGTGATCAACCACTTGTCTTCAGGAGGTCGTTGATCCAGATCATCGAGGCACGGAGGCGGAGGCCGGCAAGGTAGCTTGTCTCGCCGCGCTGGTCCGCAAACTGGCCATCGAAAGGCCGGAGTTCACGGGATGTGAGCAGAGCGCACCGTCGATCTGCACGGTCGCGACGTCTACGACCTGACCCACCCGGTTGTCGGGGATTGAACCGTCACCCAGTAGACGCTGCACGCCCCGAGGAACCACACCAGTCCCTCGGCACCATCACCGCGGAGCCCGGATTTTCCTCCGTCGGGGCGCTGAGGATGCTGCGGCAGGCGCGCGCGAGCGGTGCGCCGGCGGTGCTGCCGGAGCGGGCGAAGTGATGGGCCAGCGCGGACTTCGGCAGGGGATGAACGCACGTGGGACTTGCGACAGCCGCCGGGCCGAGGCTCAAGAGACGATGCGTGTCCCCGCGTCGTCTACCACGATTGCCTCACCGTCGCGCAGCGCGACGAACGGGATGTGATGGTCGATGAAGTATGTGACGGTGTGGTCGATCTCCGCCGACTCCGGGTGGTCGGAGCGGTAGTGCGGGGCAATGGCGTAGGGCAGCACACCCAGCCCGTCCCACGGCGTCGGGGTGTCGGGGTAGCCGTCCGGAACGAACGTCGGGTCGTCGACGTGGCCCTCGATGCCCCGCAGGGTGGGACCCAGCAGACATATGCCGGCGCTGTAGCCGGAGTACACGAACGCGTCCTCGGCGAGCAGTTCCGGAAGTACCCGGTCCGCACCGCTCGCGGCGAGGGCGCGGCCCAGCACGAACACGCTACCGCCACGGACGTACAACACGTCGAAGCCGCGGAGCGTCTCCCTCAGCCCGTCGGGCTGGCCGAACCACTGGCGCAGATCGATTTCCTCGGGTTCGAGTCCGAGGTCTGCCAGCTCCCGCATCTCGAACTCAAGTGACGTGGCGCGCCGTTCAGGAGTGCGGAAGTCGTAGGCGTTGAGGATGACTCCGGCGCGCTTGCCCCCCTGGGCCAGGCGCCTCAACTCGGTCCGACGCGGTCCGAGACCGACGGACGACAGATACAGCCGCATGATCGAGACGCTAGCAGATGGTGGTGACGTCTTCCTCCGTCGCGTCATGACGGGCTTTCCACGCGTGCAGTGCCGCCTCGGGTCCGTGCAGTGCGGCGGTGACGTCGGCGGCGGCCAGGGAGCGCAGGGCCGCTGGAGTCAGCCGGTGAGTGGCTATGTCGATCTCGGTGTCCCGCCACTCCGTCAGCGCCCGCAGATAGGACGGGACGAGACGGTGGGGGAGAGCGGAGAGGAGGGCGAAGATCTCGTGCGGCGGCGCCGACAGCGGCACGTGGTTGCCGCGGGACGCGCTCATCAGCGTCTCGCCGTCGATTCCGTCTATCAGAGGTGTGGCCAGCGTGATCTCCGGCTCGGCACCCTCGGCCGCCATCGCATGCCGGCATACGGCCATGGCGTCGGTCAGGTAGGTGCCGCCGACCTCGATATCGGCCCCGATCTCCATCGAGTCGATCGTCTTGGCCACCGCGTACAGCAGCTGTGCGACGGTCGTAGGGGCCGCGTCACGCCATAGGGATGTCGGCACGTGAGACGTCAGGGCCAGCAGGCGCGGCAGCGGCACGTGGGCGAGCCAGTCCGCGTTGTGGCGCACATGCACGGCGTCGAAGTCGACGAACGGGGCCACCTGAGCGCGGTAGGCGGCGAAGTTTCCAAGGAGTTCTTCGTCGGTAGCCCGTGAACCATGCGCCACTCCTCCCGATGCGTCACCAGCCTTTGCCGTCACCGTGCCGAGGACGAAGACCACCTGGTGCCCCATGCGGCGCAGCCGGTCCAGCACCAGCAGCGGCACTGCGTTGCCGAGATGGAAGTCCCTGCCGAATGGTTCCACGGTGAACTTGACGACGAGCGGCCTGCCGGTGGCCGCGGCGTCAGTGATCCGCGCGGCCAGTGCGCCGGGGGAGGGCTCCAGTGCTGCCGTGCGCTCGGCCAGCAGCGTCGCCTGTGCCTCAGGTGTCAGGTCCGAGAGGTCCAGACTCCGGCGCTCCGTGGTCACGGCCAGCACTTCCCGCACGTCTCCGCCGTCTCGCAGCAGGGGGAGCAGGTGGGCCATGGACCGGTCCAGTTCCGGCATCGTCCCCTCCGTTCGTCGGGCGTATCCAAGCACCCGCGCCAGACCTGCGGCATCCGTTCGACCGGACCCGGGACGCACTCGAACAGCGGATCCACAGGGATCCACGCCACCGTGGACACCGCCGGACCGGTCCCGCATAGTGGGCCGCGCCCGGTCGGCCGATGCCGCATCCGCACAGGGCTATCCGTGCGCGATAGCGGCGGTAAAGCCGTGTGATTATCCCCGCGGCTAACTTTCCTTCCGATACGCGGGAGCGGCGCAGCCGAATTCGACGGCTCGAATCGGCTCGAGCGTAACGAATACGCGTGACGCGGGTCCGCCGGAAGGAGCGCAGTGTTGAAGAAAGACACCGTTATGTTCGCGGAAATGGCTCCGGAGCGTGAGGAAGAATTCGTCGGCAACTTCGCCGCGCTTCTGTCCTCTGTGCAGATTATACCCCTCGCGTGGCTCGAACCGGCGGATTCACCACGGCTCGAAGGCCAGTCGGTGGACCACATCAAGATTCTGTCTCAGTCGAACACCGGGTTCCCGCCCATCATCGTCCAGCGGTCGACGATGCGTGTGATCGACGGAATGCACAGGGTGGGCGCGGCGCGGGCCCGCGGTGACAGCGAGATCGCGGCCCAGTTCTTCGAGGGGGACACGGCCAACGCGTTCGTGCTGGCTGTGCAGGCGAACATCGCGCACGGGCTGCCGTTGTCGCTGGGCGATCGCACGAAGGCGGCGGAGCGCATCATCGCCAGCCACCCGCAGTGGTCGGACCGGGCGATCAGCGCGGCGACCGGGCTGTCCGCGAGGTCGGTGAGTGCCGTGCGCAGGCGCGTGTCGGATGTGGTGGCGCAGCCATCGGTCCGTATCGGGCGCGACGGACGGGTCCGCCCGATCGACGCGTCGTCCGGGCGCCGCCTCATCAGCGAGCTGCTCCGGCAACGGCCGGACGCCTCGCTGCGTGAGATCGCCAGAGTCGCGGGCGTGGCCCCGTCCACCGTCCTGAAGGTGCGCAAGCAGATCGAGGCGCAGGAAGGTCGGATCGAGACGGAGGAAAGCCGAGCCGGGGCACCCACCATGACCTCGCGGACATCGCCCGCACCGGACCCTACACGCACCCCTACTGCCGGCCCCGGCCCCGACAGCGAAGCCGCGCTGCAGAAACTGTGCAGGGACCCCTCTCTGCGGCTGAACGAGGCTGGCCGCACCTTGCTGCACTGGCTGAGCGCTCGCCCCCACGGAGAAGCCGGGGAACACGCCGTGTCCTGCATTCCAGACTATCAGGTAGAAACGGTCGTGCAGTTGGCGATGACGAATGCGCGGGCTTGGCAGAGTTTCGCCGAAAAGCTCAAGGGTCGCTGATGGTTTGGTGCATCCTAACCCTCGATCAGCCGACGACGGGAGAAACATGACGTCCATTGACGGTGAATACAGCCCCGCATACTTTCGCTACCCATGACACGCTCACCATCGGTGCCTGAACAATGGGAAGTCGCGGCATCCGCTGAGGAGGTCCACGCCCTGCTCGAGGCGTCGGACGCGCACGCCGCCGAGCGGCACGGACTGCCGGCCCCGCGGCGGAACATGGACAGCAGTCGGAGGCTCGTCGAAGCCGGTGCCGTGCGGCTGCTGCGGGTCGAGGGGGAACCGGCCGCGATGTTCACCCTCGCCTGGAAGCCCACGTTCATCGCCGAACCTGGGGTGTTCCCGCCCGTGCGGCGGCCGGTCTATCTGCAACGGCTGGCCGTGCGGCCCGAGTTTCTCACCGGTGGCCGGATGCTCGGCCTGATGTGCATGCGGAAGGCGATGGAGGAGGCGGCGGCCATGGGCGCCGACGCGCTCCGGGCGGAGACCAACCCGGACCTTGAGGCCGTCGTACAGGTTTTGGAGACCTACGGCTTCCGGCGCTACGGCGAGGTCGAGACCGACGGCTGGATGCGCCGGGTTCGCTTCCAGTACGACCTCGCCTGATTCGAAAATCCACCGTCCCGTGTCTGTAGCCGCTGGTCAGGCAGCGCCTTCTGTTTGGAGGGTCACTTGGTAGCCGAGTTGGTTGAGCCGGCTCACCGGGCGTCGGGTCTGCCTGGCCCTGCCGGTGCGTTCGATGAAGTAGTGGCCGCCGAGGTCGGCGTATTCGGCGTCGTGGGTGAAGGTGTGGACGTCGGTCTTGCGGCGCATGCTGCCCTTGGCCAGATCCGCCAGGACGTGCGGGTCGCGTTCACCTGCGATGAGGGTTTCGAGCATTGCGCGGCCGGAGACGCCCAGGATCTTGGAGACCGTGGCGGACAGCTTGATGCCGGTGTCCTCCAGCAGCTTCTCCAGCGGCTGGGTCTCGCGGGTGCGCTCACGGACGGTCTCGGTGCGGTAGCGGGTGATGTCCCGCAGCTGCCGGATCGGTTCCGGGGGCACGAACGAGGGGCGGACCAGGCCGTGTTCGACGAGTTTGGCGATCCACTCGGAGTCCTTCACGTCGGTCTTGCGGCCGGGCACGGACTTCATGTGGCGGGCGTTGAGCAGCCAGCACTCCACGTCGTGTTCCAGCAGGTGGAACACCGGTTTCCAGTAGACGCCGGTGGCTTCCATGCCGATCATGGTCATGCCCTCGGCGAGCAGCCGGTCCCGCATCGCCGGCAGACCGGACGTCACCGCGGAGAAGGTCCGCACT
This sequence comes from Streptomyces sp. NPDC025793, assembly GCF_055558375.1. Lineage (NCBI taxonomy): Bacteria > Bacillati > Actinomycetota > Actinomycetes > Kitasatosporales > Streptomycetaceae > Streptomyces > Streptomyces sp. NPDC025793. The sequence goes on from NZ_JBVHMR010000039.1 coordinate 11,869, forward strand.
TCACTGCGGCGCCGCTTCCCGCTGGGCACACGGATGCAGACCTTCACGTCGACCTTGCTGATGTCGATCCCCGCACAGCGTTCGTGGATCACTTCCATAACCCCGGCGCCCCCTCCTGCCGTCGGCCGCGAGCACGCGACCGCCCGGCGGGGGTCCGGCAGGCGGAAGAGTCTGATTCACGTGCTCGGAGCAACACATCCGAGTGCCTGTCGGTAGACGCCCGGCGTCCTACTGACCCACGGGCTCGGAACGCGCCAAGGCGAGACGACGTCCGCCGGACGACCACACACCGATTTTCACGCACACAGGGCGTCGCCGTCAGGCGACCGGATTACTGACCCCTCTCCTAGCCCACCCACGTTCGACTGCGGTGCGCCAGCAGTCGAACGACAGTGAAGGTGTGAGATGAACAAGAAGCGCCTGATGATACTGGCCTCCTCCGGGAAGCCGTTCCGCGAATACCACTTCGCCGCAATGAGTGCTGTCGCGGACCTGATCCTGGTCGACACCCGTGAGCTGACCTGGCAGAAGCCCTACCTCGGCGGCCATCGGCACGCCGACCCGCACGATCGGGCAGCGGTGTCGCGTATCGTCGCCGAGGAGCGCCCCGACGGGCTTGTGACCTACGACGACGCGCTGGTGGAGACGGTGGCCGAGGTCGCACGGGAGTACGGCCTTCCGCACACCGATCCGGCTGCGGTGCGGCTCTGCAAGGACAAAGCGGCGCTGCGCGCCCGGCTCACGGACGCGGGCCTTGGCCGGGTCCGGTTCGCCGTCGTCGAGACCGAAGAGGAAGCGTTGTCCGCGGCTGCCGACATCGGCTGTCCCGTCGTGCTCAAACCCCGGGACCTGGGCGGCAGTGTGGGAGTCGTGCGCGTCGACGACGCGACGCAGTTGCGGGAGCACTACGGCACGGCCTCGAGTCTGCGGGACCTGTACGGCGACCCGTCTGGCCCTGGTGGTCTGCTGGTCGAGGAGTATCTCGACGGACCCGAGTTCAGTGTGGACAGCCTGACCTGGCAGGGGGAGACCCGGCCGCTCTTCGTGGCGGAGAAGCAGCTCGGCCCGGCGCCCTATTTCGAGGAGGTCGGGCATGTCGTACCGGCGTCACCGCGGCCGGAGTTCGACGAGGCGCTCGACCTGGTCATCTCGGCGCACAAGGCGGCCGGGCTTGACAACCTCGTCACGCACACCGAGTTCCGCCTGACCGGCAAGGGGCCGCGGATCATCGAGATCAACGTCCGGCTCGGCGGCGACCTCATTCCCTACCTGGGACTCCTCGCCACGGGCATCGACCTGTCGGCCGCCACGGCCCAGGTCGCCCTGGGGGACATCCCCAACCTCACTTCCGACCGATCCCTCACGGCCGCCGTCACCATGCTCTACCCGCCGTACGACATGACCTTCCACCGGCTGCGGCCGACCGTCGAAACGGCTGAGCTGGCCGGCCTGCGGCTGCTCGGACCGACGGTCCCTTCGGGATGGGAACTACGGCTCCCACCAGGTGGCTTCCGCTCGCGGGCCGGTTTCGCCGTCGTCACCGGCGACAGCCGAGCCGAGTGCCTGGCCCGGCTGGACGCCGTCGCCGCGTCCGTGGTGATCGAGGGCGAGGCACTGCCCGCACCCATCTGAGAAGCCCGGCCGAGAAGACCGCTCGGCGCCCGAGCACCCTTCGTGCGCGGTTGGCGTACGCGACAAGAATAGAGAGAGAATGGCAGACCATGTCCCGAAGGCGGTGCGGGAGACACTGCACCGCCTTCAGACCAGGTGGCGGCTCATCGGTGCCCTTCGGTACGCGGGCCTTCCCCTCACCGCCGCCCTGTGGGCCGTCAACCTTGGACTCGCCCTGCTGCCCACGGTGACCGGCCTCGCGACTGGCGCATTGGTGTCCCGGCTGATCACCGACACGGCCGACGGACCCGGCCTGACCTTCCTGACACTGGCCGTCGGAGTGCTTGCGCTGGCCTCGCAGGCCCTGGAGTTCGCCCACTCGGCGCTGCGCGTCGTGGTGTCCCAACGGGTGAACGCAGGACACCGGTTGGCGGTGGGCCGGCTGGCCGCCCGGCCACGGGGCATCGGACACCTAGAGGACCCAGCCGTGCGAGACGACCTGTCCCTGGCGGTGATGAAAGGGCTGCCGCACTGGGTCTTCTACACCTTCGGCACCGGTGCAGTCGGACAGCTGAGCATCACTACGCGGACCATTGGCGCGTGCGTGGCCGCCGCCGTGCTCGCCTGGTTCTCCTGGCCGACCGCGGTCGCGTTGCTCGCGGCGGCGCTCCTGGTGCGGTCCACCACCCGCCGAGAGTGGATGCGGCAGCACAGGATCGTGCGCCAACTGACACCCGGCATTCGAGAGGAGGAGTATCTGTCCGAGGTCGCCACCGCGCCGTGGGCAGCCAAGGAGGTGCGCGTCTTCGGCCTCGGCGACTGGGTGACCGACCGCTACCGCGCCCTGGTCTCCATCCGGGTGTCCGCGCTAGCGGACGTGCGCATGCGGCTGCTGCGGCGGCTGCGTGTGCAGTTCATACTGCTGGCCGTCGTCACGGCCACCGGACTCGCCCGACTCGTCGTGGCCGCGGTACACGGCACGATCTCACCTGGCCAACTCGCCCTCTATCTGGGCGCGTTCTGGGCGATGATGGCGGTGAGTCGATGGGACACCGAAGCCTATGACGTCGAGTTCGCCGGCGTGCCCGCACTGCTGGCGACCGACCGACTGCGCACCACCCTCGCGGCCCCGGAACTGAAGTCACCAGCAACGGTGGCACCGACGACGAGAGCAGAACCGTCACCCACTCCACCACGCATCCGCTTTGACTCCGTGCACTTTCGCTACCCCGGCGCCGAACGATCCGTGCTGCGCGGCCTCGACCTGGTCCTGGAACCCGGCGAGGTACTGGCCTTGGTGGGTGTGAACGGGGCCGGCAAGACCACCTTCACCAAGCTGCTCACCAACCTCTACGAGCCGACCGCGGGCACCATCAGCGCCGACGGCGTCCCCCTCACCGGACTCGACGGCGCCGCCTGGCAGCGACGTGTCGCCGTCGTCTTCCAGGAGTCCACACGCTACGAACTGACCTTCCGCGACAACGTCGCCTTGGGCGCCCCCGGCACAACCGACCCCGCCGTGCTCGACACCGTCGCGCGGCAGGCCGGCATCACCGAACTGGTCGACGGCGCGCCCCTGGGCTGGGACACCCCGCTGGCCAGGGCCTACCGCGGCGGCGTCGATCTGTCCGGCGGACAGTGGCAGCGCGTCGCCCTGGCCCGTGCCCTGTACGCGGTGGCCCACGGCGCCCGAGTGCTCGTGCTGGACGAACCCACCGCCCACCTCGACGTACGGGCCGAGGCCGAGCAACTGGGGAGGGTCAGAGAGGCGGCACGGGGCGCGAGCGTGCTCCTGGTATCGCACCGACTCGCCACGGTCCGGCAGGCCGACAGGATCGCCGTGCTGTCCGACGGCCGCATCGTCGAGTCCGGAACGCACGAGCAGCTCATGGCACTCGACGGCGCCTACGCTCGCATGTTCCGAATGCAGGCCGACCGGTTCGACACCGATGCCCCGCAGCCGTCCACGACCCCCGACGAGGTGGCCGCCCGATGAACCGCACCCGCGCGCTGCGCCACCTCTTCCTGCTGTCCTGGCGTCTGCACCGCCGCTCCGCGGCCACCTACCTGACCCTGACCTGCGCCGACATCCTGGCCACCGGCGCGTTCGCGGTTGCGTTGCGCGTGCTCATCCAGAGCGCCCTCGACGGACACCTGACCCCCGCTCTGTACGCCACCGCCGCGGCAGCACTGAGCTGGACCGTCACCGTCGTCGGTGCCTCGGCTCGTGCCAATGTCGTCAACCTGCTCTCCGAGGCCGTCGCCCTGGAACTGGACGACGAGATCCACCGGCTGATCGGCCGCCTCGACACACTCGATAGCGTCGAACGCCCGGAGCATGCCGACCGGATCGCTCTGGTCCGCGGTAGCGGCGACGTCATCGCGCCCGCGGCCTGGGCGCTGCTGGACGCCGCCGCCACCGTCGTCCGGCTCGTGGTGGTCCTAGGCATCCTGGTCCTGGTAGCGCCTGTGCTCCTTCTGCTCCTCATCCTTCTCGCGCCCGCGCTGTTCCTCCCGCGGCTGGGGCAGCGGCGCATCAGGAGCGCGGCGCTCGCCACCGCCCAGGACGTCCGGCTCGCCGGGCACCTGCACTCACTGCTTACCGACCCGGCGCCCAGCACCGAGGTGCGGATCGCGGGCGCCGGACCGGCGCTGCTCGACCAGGCACAGCACACCTGGGACCGGATCGTGCGACGGCAGGCGCGCGCCCAATGGCAGGCGGCGGGGTTCGGCGCGTCGGGCTGGGCGCTGTTCGTCTTCGGCTACACCGCCGCGATGCTGCTGATCGTGCACCAGGTCACCACCGGCCGGGCACAGCCGGGCGACGTCCTCCTGATCGCCACGCTCACCAACACCCTGCGCACCCAGGCCGAAGGCGCGGTACGCGCCCTGCACCGCACGACCAACGGAATGAGTGCCCTCGACGCCTACGTGTGGCTGTGCGAGGAGGCCGGTGCGGCGGACACTGCTGCGTCGCACATTCGAGCGCCGGACCGGCTGCGCCAAGGGATCAGGCTGGACCAGGTGTCCTTCGACTACGGCGTGGGCGGCGAGGTGCTGCGCGAGATCGACCTCCGGTTGCCGGCCGGAAGCACCGTGGCCGTGGTGGGGGAGCACGGGGCCGGCAAGACCACCCTCGTCAAGCTGCTGTGCAAGTTCCACGAGCCCACCGGCGGAAGCATCACCGTCGACGGGGTCCCGCTGGCGGACGTGGACGCGAAGGAGTGGTGGCGGCGGACCACTGCCAACTTCCAAGACTTCGCGCGGTTCTTCTTCGTCGCGCGGGAGTCCGTCGGCGTGGGGGACCTCACGGCACTGGACGACGACGAGCGCATCGCCCAGGCGGTCCGAGCCGGAGACGCCGAGGAGGTTGTCGCTGGGCTGCCCCAGGGCCTCGGTACCCGCCTCGGGCGCTCCTTCCAGGGCGCCGAACTGTCCACGGGCCAGTGGCAGCGGATCGCCCTCAGCCGCGCCTCGATGCGGACCGAACCCCTGCTGTGCGTCATCGACGAGCCCACCGCATCACTCGACGCGCGCGGAGAACAGACGGTTTACGAACGCCAGTTGAGGCAGTCGAAGTCGCTGGCGGCGACAGCCGGCACGATCACGGTGGTCGTCTCGCATCGCTTTTCCACCGTGCGCAGCGCCGACCTGATCGTGGTGCTGGATGGCGGCCGGATCGTGGAGCATGGCGACCACGAGCAATTGATGGCCCTGAGTGGCAAGTACGCCGAGCTGTACCGGCTCCAGGCCGCGGGCTATCTGGATACGCCCACAGCCGGGTGACGGGACATGACGGGCACCGGCCTCGACAGGCCGGTGCCTCATGCCCTTACGCGGCGGCCCTGGGCCGCTTGAGCTGCTCCCAGTAGGACTGCTGGAGGGGGCCGAATGCGATGTCCTCGCAGATCGACTGGGCGGCGTTCTGACCGCTGCTCGCGGCGCCGGTCCACAGGAAGAACGAAGGCGCGTTGGCACTACCGGCGCTCCACACTCGAGGGTGGGAGGTGCGCCCGCTGACCGTGGTGAGGATGCCGCCGCGCTCGTTGAGTTCCAGACCGAGCGGGGCGGCGAACCGCACGTTGGGCTGCTTCACATTCGTCAACATCACCGCCCCGGCCGTCAGCGCCTCGCCGCCTTTGGTGACCATGTCGATTCCGCCGACGGTGCGGCGCGAGGCGGTGGCCACCTCGTCGACCAACACCCTGCCGCCGCGTTCCCGCAGCCGCACAGCCAGGTCGCTCGACGCCGCCTCCTCGTCCTGGATCACCGCCGTCAGCGTGGACGCGTACTGGACGGTCATCAGAGCCATGCCCAGCGTCTCGCGGCCCCTGCCGACACAAACGAAGGGATCGCCGTCGTTCTCATAAGTGTGGCAGAACGGGCAGTCGAAGACGTACTTGCCCCAGGTCCCCTCGGGCAGCCAGCTGGGGAGGCGGGGCACCGGCCCGGTCGCGAGCAGCAGCCGGCCGGCGGTGAACACGCCGTTATCCCGAGTTTCGACGGTCACCCCGTCGTCCGTCGCCGATGCCGTGCGGGCCTCGTCCCAGACAAATTCCACGCCGTATCCGAGGGCGGTCCGCTCCATCGACGCGTAAAGCTCCGACGGTTCGATCCCCTCGGCGTAAGGAAGATTGCGCACCCCCTCGGCGACGGAGTTGAAACGCTCCCGCAGGGAAATGACCAGCACCCGCAATTTGGTGCGAGCCAGCATCACCGACGCGGTGAGTCCGGCCGAACCCGCACCGACTACGACGACATCATAATTCCGTTGTTGCGTTGTCATGTCTCTCCTTCATGAGCCTGTGTCACGGCAGGCTGTACCAAGCTGTTCGACTGCGCAAAGGCGTCGCTCGAACGGGTGTCAGAGGTTTCCGCGGTCTGCGCCGCCCACCACGCCGGAAAGGGCAACAGCGAGTCCAGCACCAGGTCCGCGCCGATGAGCTCACCCGCGGGGTGCCGGCCCGTGGTGACGGCCACCGCCCGCGCGCCTGCGGCCCGCGCAGCGGCGATATCCGCCGGATGGTCCCCGACATAGGTGCCGGCTCTGTGGGTCAGCAGTGCCTCGGCCTTGCCCGGCCCCCACACGCCGCCGACGACCGCAGCAACCTCCAGTCGTTCGTGCGCCAGGTGCGCGCGGGCGGTCTGCTCGCTCTGCCCGGTCACCACGATTACCTGGTCCCCGCTGCGGCGGACCGCGGCGAGCGCCTCCCGCGCTCCCGGCAGCAGTCGCGCATGCCGGGCGCCATGCGCGGCATACTCGGCCCGGTAACGCGCGGCGAACCGCTCTGCCGTCGTCCTCGGCAACTGCTCCGCCAACAGGTCCTCCAGTGGCGGACCGAGCGACACCGTCACCCGTCCGACGTCGACGCTGGCCCCAAGGGCCAGGGAGGTGGCGCGGAGCATCGCCGCGATCGCCGGTCCGGTGTCGATAAGCGTGAGATCGAGATCGAAGCCGACGACCCGAACGCCAGACAAATGCATTCCCAACTTCGCCGCCTTTCCGTGGAAAGGGTGCACAGCGTAAAGGTGCATGGCGCGGGCGGCAAGCCGCCCGCCGGCCTGTTTCCCTTTGTTTCTTCGGCATCTCCGTACATTGCTACGCTGCGCCGGTGCCCGGTGCCCGGTGCCCGGTGCCCGGTGGCCGGTGCTGCGAAAATTCCGGGCTGTTCCCATGGAGGGTGTGACGTGAACTTGTATTCTTCTGTGCCCGTTGAATCCTTCGTCTGTATATGCGCAAGGCGGGCCCGTCGGGGCGGTCAGGTGACGGTGTGATCGGAACATTTCTTCAGCGTGCTTCGGATGGACACGTACCGCTGCGCGCGGCGCTTTTGGAATCCGGTGGCCAGCTGCCCGTCCTGTCCGCACCGGGACCGGTACCGGCTGACCAGGCCGGCCTTGTCGACCGGCTCACCCGGCAACTAGAGCGGGACGGCGTCGGCCGTCTCCGTCTGGCCGAGCCGCTGGACGACGCCGCGTTCCGCGCCCTGGGCGCCGCGTTCGGGGCACTGACTCCCGAGACCGATCCGTCCGTACGCGACTTCGTCACGGACGACGTCATCCTCAACCTGGTGAGCACCGAGCCCGCCACACACGACCCCGCACGCCAGCCGTTCGCAGCGGGCGCGCTCACGCTGCACAGTGAGGGCAGCGGTCGTCCCGTCGGCGGGCAGCCCCGCTACATCATCCTGATGTGCTGCGAGCCGGGCCCCGGCAAGGGCGCGCAGACCGTCCTCGTGCCCATGGTGGCCGTGGTCGAGTCTCTCACCCCACGCGTGAGGCAGATCCTGGCCGCCACCCGCTATCGCAACGCCCCCGGCGTCCCGCACGTGCTGCGCCACGTCGACGGCCGACCGGTGCTCTCCTTCCGGGACTTTGATTCCGACGCGCTGGAATGGGAGTGTTCCGACAGTTCGGTGACCGGGGCAGAGGTCGACGACGCCTTGCGGTCCCTGCTCGCCGCGCTCTACGCGGCCGAAAGCGCGGTGGGTGTGGAGTGGGACCGAGGCACCCTCGTCGTCATCGACAACACCCGCCACTTCCACGGCCGCACCGCGGGCGCAGGGTTCGAGGCGGGCAGCCGCCGGCACCTGAAGCGGCTGCGGGTGACGGCGTCGTGAAGCGCATCGCCGACCAGGCTGCCATCGGCTCCTCGGACCTGTTCACCGGAGTCCGGCCGTTCGACGCCGGATCGGGATCGGTGCCGCCCCTCGTCCTACTCACCTCGCCCGCCGAACCCGCTCTGACGGCGCCGCCCCTCGACCCCGCCCCCGACGGGCGACTGTTGGAGGTCTACCGCCGGGCCGAGAACCCCGGCGATCCGCTCGAACTCCGCGACCTCTACCTGGGCCGCGTAGAGGCTGAACTGGGTCGTCACAGCGACCGGCCCGAGCACGCGGAACGCTGGCGGTCCTCGAAGCTTCGGCGGGACGTGACCCCGCAGGAGGTGCTGGGCTCGCGTGCCACCGTGCGCTTCATCAAGGAACTCTTCAACTCCTACTTCCGGGACGACCTCTACGGCCGGCTCACGGGCAGCGCACGCGTCATCCTCTCCGGCGGCTCGGTGGACGAGGAGGCGTGGGGCCTACCGGACGTGCTCAAGGACGCCATCTCGTACGCGCTCTACCGCGATTGGTACGGCTACTCCGACTCCCGCGGACGCGACGCCGCCAGACAGGCGGTGGCCGGCTACGAGTCGGCAAGGCTGGGACGCCCCGTCTACGACGAGTGCAACGTCGCCATCACCATGGGCGCGACCTTCGCCATCAGCTCCGTCATCGACCAGATCCGGCTCACCCGCACCGGACCGCAGGCCCCCGCGCTGTGCGCCATCCCCAACTACCCCCCGCTGGTGGAGTCCGCCGCCCGGCGCGGCGCAGTCCAACTCGTGCCGCTCACCGCCCACGGCGGTGTCTCCTCGCTGCGCCCGCTGATCGCAGCGCTCCGCCCGGACACCCCGTTCGTGCTGCTCCAGACGGCGGCGAACCCGACCGGCGCCATCGTCCCCGAGGCCGAGCTGGCCGAACTCATCCGTGCCGCGTCCCCGTCCACCATGATCCTCCTCGACGAGTGCCACGAATGGCTCGGCGCCCGCGACCGGCTCTCGCTCGCCCGGACCGCGGCCAACGTCGTCCGCTTCAGCAGTCTGTCCAAGAACTGGTCGGCGCCCGGCCTGAAGGTCGGCTGGCTGGTCGCGGACGAGGCGTTCATCGACGAGTACTACGAGTACGCCTCGACGACGTTCGGTGGTCCGCCGTCGTTGTTCTACACGCTGGTTGAGACGCTGGCCCGGATGGAGGCGTGGCTGATCGGCGGCGTAGACCGGCTCGGCCCCGGACATCTCGCGGAGTTCGAGCCGGCCTATGGCTTCCGGCTGGCGCCGCTCCAGGCGGCCTACGACAACTATCGCGCCGACCGGCTCGACCGCGAGGCCACGCTCACCACGCTACGGGACACCGTCACCGCGCGGCTCGGCCTGCCCCACTTCACCGTGACGCCGGCCGCCTCCTCCATCAACCTCGCGCTGTCCGTCGCCGGGCACGATGACTCCTACCTCGCCTTCCGCGATCTGCTGCGGCAGACGGGTGTGTCCGTCTTCCCGGGCATCCTCACGTTCTGTCTGTCCGGCGGCATCGTCCGGCTGAGCACGTCCCGCCGCTGGCACGACCTCGAACCCGCTCTGCGCGCGCTCGCCGACTACAGCCCCCTACCACCCGAGACCGACCCGAGATGAAGGAACGACCAACGATGAACGTGCTGATGCTCCGCCACAATCTGCATCAGATGGTCCTGGAACAGGCCGACGAGGTCTACGCGGTTCTGGACGACTCCCCGGGCTGCCGAGCCCTGAGCGAGCAGACACTGGAGCGGTTCGCCGGCGTGTACCGGATCTCCTCCTACGACTCGTTGGAGGAGCTGAGTGCTGTGGTGGCCGACCTGACCACCCGGGGCGTCAGGATCGACAAGGTGGTGAGCCTCGCGGAGTTCACCCAGTACGCCGCCGGGTACACCGCGCACCTGCTCGGCCTTGACCACTACGCTCCGGGCATCGCCCTCGCCACGCGGGACAAGCGCGTGACTAAGGCCCGGGCGGCTGAGGCGGGCCTGGAGGTCGCGCGGTGGGTATCCGTGCCGCAGGACCCGCGGGACCGCGACGCGCAGGCAATCGCCGAAGCCGTCGGTCTCCCGCTGGTCCTCAAGCCGGCGAGCGGCTGGGGCACGATCTCGACCGTCAAGGTCGACGACCTCGCCCAACTGGAGCGCGTGCTGGCCGACTTCACCGTAGAGCCGGGCGTCGGCTCGCCCCATGTCATAGCCGAGGAGTTCATCGACGGGGACGAGTACCATGTCGACGCCGTGTGGCGGGCGGGCGAGCCGTGGTTCTTCCACGTCAGCCGCTATGTCGCGCCGCGGCTCAAGGCGTGGCTGGACAGCACCTACGACGGTTCAGTCCTGCTGGCCGAGGAGGACCACGCGGAGTTGTACGGCTGGCTACGCGATCTGAGCTCCCAGTTCAACAAGGCCGTCGGACTGACCCGGGGCGCCACCCACCTGGAAGTGTTCCGGGAGCGGTCGACGGGCCGGCTGGTTGTCTCCGACGTGGCCTCCCGGATGGGCGGTGCCCACGTCCCCGAGGTGACCGAGGCCAAGTGCGGCGTGCACGAGGGGCGTGTCGTCCTGCACGAGCTGCTGGACGGCGAGCGCGAGGACCTGCCTTGGTCGCGGCAGGGGTTCCGTTACGTCGGCGGGCTGTCCATCATGCCAGCCGAGTCCGGGAAGATCGTCGCACTGCCCGACCGGGACGAACTACTGGCCCACCCGCACGTGGTGCACGCCGTCGTGTACCGCGCCGTCGGTGACACCGTCGAGGTCTCGCACCCCTCCGGCTGGTGCGTGCTGGTAGTGGTGGGGGCGGACACCGAGGAGGAACTGCTGGCGGTCAACGAGGACCTGGTTGCCAGGTACCGTGTCGAGGTTGCCTGAACCGGCGAAGGCCGTGTGTGCCGGGATACCCCGGCACACACGGCCTTCGGCTGTCCGGCGCGTGTTCAGCCGCCGGCCACGTACGCGCGCAGTCGCGGTGCCACCTGTTCGGCCACCAGGGTGACCGTCTTCCAGTCGACCGGCGCCTTGACCCCGAGCAGGAAGTCCCGCACCCCCATGTCGGCGTACACCTTGAGCATGTCGAAGCAGTCGTCGGGGGAACCGAAGCTCAGGTACTGCCGGCGGAGGTCCTCGGGCGTGCTGGCCAACTGAGCCGACGACCGGTGCCCCAGCTCCGTCGGCGAGTCGCCGACCACCGCGCGGAACGTTATCGACTTGCGGACCTCGCTCGGGTCCCGCCCCACTTCACCGCAGCGCTTGAGGAAGGCGTCCAGCTTCCCCCGGTACACCTCGGGGCTGACCGGCAGTGCGTTCCAGGTGTCCGCGTGGCGGGCCGCGATCCGTGCCGTGCGGCGCACCCCGTCCCCGCCGACCACTAGCGGGAGGTGCGCCTGTAGAGGCTTGGGCGCCAGCCGTGCGTCGTCGAGCCGGTAGTGCGTGCCGTGAAACGTGGTGCTGTCCTGGTCCCACAGACTGCGCAGCACCGTGCACGCCTCCTCCAGCATGTCCAGGCGCACCCGGCCCTCCGGGAACGGGATGCCGTACTGCTGGTAGCCCCGGTCGGTGCCGCCCGCGCCGACGCCGAACTCCAGCCGGCCGCCACTGATGTGGTCGATGGTCGACGCGATGTTCGCCATGATCGCGGGGTGCCGCCAGGTGATCGGAGACACCAGCATCGCGCACCGGATGCGACGGGTGCGGGCAGCGAGCCCCGCGAGCAGCGTGGGACCCTCGAAGCAGGGCCAGTCGGGGGCGTAGGCGTGCGGGCGCAGGAAGTCGAAGAGCGAGATCCAGTCGTATCCCAGTTCCTCGGCCGCCTGCCACAGCTCAAGCGACGCCTCCCAACTGCCGTGCAGCTGGCCCGAGTGGACACCGAAGCGCACGGTGTCCGCGTGGATGGTCATGACGTTTCTCCGTCTCAGAGTTTCGCGGCGGCGGGGATGATGTGTTCGGCCATGAGATCGAGGGGCGTCCCGGTGTGCGCGTCGGGCACCGGACCGAAGACGGTGGACAGGCCCGCGTCGGCCATGCGGGCGAGGTCGTCGAGGATCACGCCGGTCCGTTCGCCGCGCGGTCCCGGGTCGAACTCGTAGTAGACGGTCTTCTCGATCTCGTCGTAGTCGCGGCCCTCGCGCTCGCAGTGTTCCCGCAACGCCGCGAGCTTGCCCGGCAGGCGAGGCGTCCAGAAAAAGTTGGACGCCTGCGCGTACTTGGCGACCAGACGCAGCGTCCTGCGTTCCCCCTCGCCGCCGATGAGGACCGGCGGGTGCGGGCGGCTGAGGGTGCGTGGCCGGTTGAGCGGTCGCTCGGCCCGCACATGGCTGCCCAGGAATGGGGTCTCGATGTCGTCCCACATCTGCGCGCACAGTCGCAGCACGTCCTCCAACTGCTCGAACCGGGTACGCAGTCCGGGGAAACGCAGGCCGAGCCCTGCCGCCTCCTCCTTGTTCCAGCCGGCGCCCACGCCGAGCATCGCCCGGCCGCCGGAGAGCACGTCCAGGGTGCTCACGGTCTTCGCCAGCACCCCGGGGTCCCGGAAGGTCACAGCCGTCACCAGCGTCAGGAGACGGGCGTGTTCGGTGTGCGCGGCCAGGAAGGCGAGCGTGGTGTACGCCTCCAACATGTCGAGCTCCGTCGGGCCCACCGAGCTGACCTGGAAGAAGTGGTCCGGTACCGCGATATACGCGAATCCGGACCGGTCAGCCTGGCGGGCGACACGGGCCAGGGCCGGTGCGGTGGCCGCCGGTCCGCCGGGAAAGGAGTAGTCCCGGATGTGCAGTCCAACTTTCATGGGTCACCTTTGTCCGTTCTCCATGGGGTGCCTGGGCCGGTCAGGCGATGCCGAACCGGTGTGTGGTGCGGCTGAGATAGGTCTCGCCCGGGTCGAGCCTGACCGGCGGGAAGTCGGGCCGATTGGGGGCGTCAGGCAGGGCGCTGGCCTGGAGGCAGATGCCCTCGCGGGGCTGGCCATGCCGGTCGGCGGTGTAGACGCCCAGGCCCGGCGCGTCGGTGGTCACCCGCATGTGCCGGCCGCTTACCGGGTCGCTCAGCTCGGCCGCCCAGGTGGCGTCGGCCAGCACGAAGAACCGGTCGATAGGCAGCGCGCCGATGGTTCTGGCGCCGGTGAAGTCGAACGGGGTGCCCCGGACGGGGTCCGGTGGGCCGGCGACGGGCACCATGCGCTCGCCGTACCGGATGATCCCATCGACGTTCAGGGCGAGGCGGTGGCTGTCGACGCGGTCGCGTCCGGCGAGGTTCCAGTAGGCGTGGTTGGTGAGGTCCACGATGGTGGGCGCCGTCGTGGTGGCCCGGTGCTCGAAGCTCAGCTCGCCCTCGGCGGACAGCCGGTAGATGGTCTCGGCGGACAGTTCGCCGGGGTACCCCTGGTCGCCGTCCGGGCTGCGCAGGCGGAGCCGGACGGCGACCGAGCCGGCATCGTGTGCCGTCTCGGCGTCCCAGACCAGCCGGTCGAAGCCGATGGCGCCGCCATGCATGTGGTGGCCGCGGTCGTTGAGGTCGAGCCGATGCGTCACGCCGTCAAGGGAGAAAAGGCCCCGGTCGACGCTACGCGAGAAGCGGCCCAGCGTCGCCCCGAGGTAGGGGCTGCCCTTGCGGGCCTCGTAGTCGGCGAGCGCCGGCTGGCGCAGTACGACGTTGCTCCGTCTGCCGTCGCGGTCGGGCACGAGGACGGACACGAGGGTAGCGCCGTACGTCCACACCTCCACGCTCAGACCATTCCCGTTGTCCAGTTCGTAGGCGTCGACCTGGCGCGGCTCCTGGCGGGCGTGGCCAGCTGTCGTGCCTACGGTTCGGTGGTGAATGCGCATGCGGTACGCGGCTCCTCAGATGTCCAGCACGAATCGCGCCGCGAGGCCGAGCCGGGCCAGGGTCTCAGGGCGGGCGAACGCAGCCTGGTCCAGCTGCTGAGGGTTGGTGCGGCGGGTGAAGTAGGCGTGCATGGCGCGTCGCCGCCGGTCCGAGCGGTTCAGCGTGCCGCCGTGCCACAGATGGCCGTTGAAGACGAGTAGCGACCCCGCCGGGGCGATGACGAGCTGTTCGTCGGGGTGCGGCATGGTGGGGTCGACCATGCCTTCCACAGGGGACTTGCCCCAGCGGTGCGAGCCCGGTACCAGCCGGGTGGCACCGTTCTCCTCGGTGAAGTCGTCCAGTAGCCACATCGTGTTGCAGACCTGGTAGTCGCCGGGCGGAAGATCGGCGCCCGGCCAGTCGGCGTGCAGCGCCTGATGGCCCTGGCCCGGTAGAGCCGCCCTGCTGCTGAGCGAGGACAGCTTGAACTCGTCGATCACCCGGTGAACGGCCGCCAGGAGCAGCGGGTGGGTGAAGCAGACGTCGAATACCTCGCCCTTGTTGACCAGGTCGGACACCCGGGCGGTACCCGCCTCCTGGCCGACCTCGGTGCCTGCGCGGTTCCCTTCGGTCGCCAACAGGGCGTCCAACTGGTCGCGTAGCCGGCCGGTCAGTTCCGGCGTCAGCACGCCGGGCAGGAAAGCGAAACCGTCCTCGTCCAGCTGCCGGCTCGTCGACGCGTCCAGCGGGGTGCCGGTGGCTCCGAGGTCTTCCAGTGCTCGGGCCATGTCCATGGCATGTCTCCTTGAGTGTGAGAAGCGGCGCAACGGGTGGTGGTGGGTGCGTATACCGTCAGACGTGCACGGTCGTCGGCGCCGTGGGCTTCAGGGGAGCCAGGTCGGCTGGAGTGAGGGACCGCAGCCGCAGTCCCAGGACGGAGTCGGCGGCGGCGAGGAGCACCCGGCGCCCCTGCGGGGTAACTTCGGCGGAGCGCACCGCTCTGTGGAGCACGGCCAGTGCCTTGGGGGAGTTGAGGTCATCGCAGACGGCGGCGTCGAACTGGTCGAGTAGCCGCACCGCAGCGGTGTCGCCAGCGGGAATCCAGTCCAGCGCCGCCTCATAGGTCTCGACGCCGTGGGGCGGCAGGCCGTCGGTGTCCAGACGCGCGACTAGGCGGCGCAGTGTGGTCTGCGCCGCCTGGAACGCGTCAGCCGTCACCGCCTGCGGACTGCGGTAGTGCCCGCCGAGCAGGAACAGCCGGCAGGCCATCGGGTGTACGCCCGAGCCGGTGATGTTTCCGAGCGTCGGGGCGCTTCCGCGGACCATCGGCAGCGCCCCGAAAGTGAGCATGTCGTGGTGGAGCCAGTAACCCACCCACGGTTCGCCGTTGCCCAGGTAGGATTCGCTCTGCGCGATCTCGTTGACGTGGTGGAGTTGGCGGTGGTGCTTACCACCGGTATGGATGTCGACGTAGTCCCCGAGCAGCGTGGCGCTGATCGCGGAGCAGCCCAGGTGCGCGCCGGGAAGGCCCCAGCCCCACGGTGAGTCCCAGCCCATACGGGAGTGGGCGGGGTCCGCGATCCGCCAGAGCGCGAAGTCGGTGGAGTTGCGCAGTCCGGCGGGGCGGTCGGAGCTTATGCCCTCGCGCTGCGCGGACACGTTCAGATTTCCCAGCAGTCCGTACCCTGCGGCGCGCGAGGTGTCGAAATACAGGCCCGTTTCCGTCGGGTAGGCGTATCCCTTCGCCGCCAGTACCCGGGCGTAGTCGATCATTTCGGGTATGTAGTGCGAGGAGCGCGCGTAGTGGTCTGCCGGCAGGAAGTTCAGCGTCGCCAGGTCGTCCTTGAAGGCCTGGGTGTAGAAGGAGCCGATGTCGCCCAGGGAGGGTGCGGTGGACGCAGAGTACAGCTCGTCGGGAACCGTGGGCCGAAAGTCCGTCCGTCCCTTGTCCACGTCGGTGATCATGAATACGTGCCGGCTCGGGAAGCCTTTCCAGCGCAGGGTTCGCCGCAGCACGTCGAAGCCGAGCGCACCTCTCAGCATGCCGAGGTGGGGATGCGAGAAGACCAGCGGGCCGCAACTGAAAATGCGAGTCTCTTTCCCCTTGGGGTGGAACTCGTCAAGCGTGCGGCCCATCGAATTGTACAGCCTCAGTGATGATGGCGACGACATTTTTCCTCTTGTCGGGAAGCGGCGATACCGCAGAGCTGTTCGACTGCGGAGGATCGTAGGTCGAACGCCCAGTCGTCACTAGAGGAAAATGCGCGAAACAGTGTTTGACCAGTGCCGCTGTTTCCGCGAACGCCGGGCCCCTGTTGTCTTCCTCGGAGGATCTATCTAAATTCTGAACGGCTTGGACCGCTGAGCCCGGTCTTATTCGCCGTCACTCAACCAGGAGAAAACCAGGCATTGTCATGCAGCAGGATCTGACAGACATAATCGAGGAACTGGTCAGGCGGCGTGTCAGGGCGGGGGGCGACGGGGTAGCGGGGGATCCCGACACCGGACTGCACGACCGCGGTGTGGACTCACTGGGCATCGCGAGCCTGATCGTCGACATCGAGCGCACCCTCGGCGTGCGCTTCCCCGCCGCGCTGATCACAGCCGACACCTTCGCCTCCGTGCGCTCGGTCGCCGCCGCCGTCCGCGGCCTTATCGAGGACGCCGCATGACTGACACGATGAAGGTCTACGAAGCCGTCCACACCTACCTCGGCATCCTGCCGAGCCAGGACATCGCACGCCACCCCACGGTACTGGCGGCGCTCGAGGCGCGCGCCCGTGAGACGCCTCGTGCCCCCTACCTCACCGCCGTCGCCACGGACGGCACTGAGACCACGCTCACCTTCGGTCTTATCGACGCCTGGAGCGCCCGCCTGGCCTGCTGGCTCCGACACGAGCACGCCGTGACACCCGGCGACGTGGTGGCGCTCATGCCGGTCAACGAACCCGTCTCCGTCGCCGCCCTCCTCGGTATCCTGCGGGCCGGCGCCGGCTGCCTGCTGCTCAACCCCGGCGACCCTGTCGGACGCGCAAGGGAGCAGAGCGACAGCCAGTCCGCCACGGTCGTGCTGTGCCCGCCTGCGGTGACCGAAGAACGGGACCTGCCGCCCGGCGCCGTCACCGTGCCCCACCCGGCCCGACTGGCGGACGACACCCACGGTCACGGGGCCTTGCCCGAGGTGCTGCCCGACACCGACGCTCTGTTCTTCGGAACGTCAGGCTCCACGGCAGCCTCCAAGATGGTGGCGCAGACCCATCGCAACGCCGCCACCAACGCCGAGGCGTTCGTGCGTCACCACCGGGTGCGTTCCGGCGAGCGCATCCTGGGCTTCCTGCCGATCCACCACGCGAACGGGGTGCACACCACGCTGCTCTCCCCGCTGTTCTCCGGCTCCCACACCGTTCTGGCCCGCGCATTCAGCCCGTTCCAGTACCCGGGTCTGATCGAGCAGTACCGCCCGCGCTTCGCCAGTGCGGTGCCCAGCGTGCTCGACTCGCTCCTGCAGACCTGGCGCGAGCCCTGCCTCCCCGCCGGCTTCGAGTATTTCTTGACCGCCGCCTCGCCGCTGTCCGCACGCACCTGCGCCGAAGTGCGGCGCACGTTCGGCACCCGGGTGGTACAGGGCTACGGACTCACCGAGACCACCAACTTCTCCACCACCGTGCCGGTGGACCTCTCCGACAGCGAGTACCGGCGGCTCATGCTCGACACCGACATCCCCTCCATCGGCACCATGGTGTACGGCAACGAGGTCGCCGTGTTCACCGAATCCGGCGAGCGCGCCCGGGCCGGCGAGACTGGCGAGATCCGGATGCGCGGACACAACGTCATGTCCCGGTACGCGGGTAACCCCGACGCTACTCGGGAGGCGTTCCGGGGCGGTTGGTTCCGCTCCGGAGACCTGGGCTACCAGGTTGAGTCACCGGAGAGTCCCGACCCCTTCGTGGTCATCACCGGCCGCGCCAAGAACATGGCGAAGGTGCGGGGCGAGGCGGTCTCCCTGGAAGAACTGGAGCGCGCACTGCTCCAGATCAGCGGCGTGCGGGACGCGGCCTGCGTCGCTGTCCCCGACACCGTGGAGGGCGAGACCGTCACCGCTGTGGTGGTTTCACCGCACGGCAGCGAGGACGGCATCTACCGGCATCTGAACACCGCCGTCTCCGCCAACGCCCTCCCGCGCCGCATCGTGTTCACCGACCGTATCCCCCGGTCCAGCACCGGAAAGATCATCCGTCGGCAGCTCGCCGGCGAGGTCGCCGAGGATGCCACCTCCCCCATCACTCTCGCCGCCAGGCAGGAAACGGAGAACTCGTGACCGCCAATCCCCTCAAAGCCAACCCGGACGACGAGAACGAGGTCCACGACCTCGACGAGTTCCAGGACGCGGGCGCCTGCATCGTGACTCCGGTCGCCTCGCTGCCCGCCGTCGCCGCCAACGCGCTGGTGTACGCGATGGCGAAAGTGGTCCGCGACGGGCACGTCGCCGAAACTGCCCTCACCCCGGACGACGACGGCGTCATACGCGCCCAGTATTTCGAAGAGGGCCATGTGTACATGCTGGCCAAGCCGGTGGACGGGTATGCGGCGAGCCGCTACATCATGGATCTGTTCAACGTCGGTGAGCGGGCCGCGTGTTCGCGGATGCATTACCACACCGGCGCCCGGATGGTGCGGCTGATCACCGGCCAGGACACCACCATCCACGTCTCCGCGCTCTCGCCCTTCCGCTATACCTACGTAGACGGTGTCACTCCGTTCAAGCTCCAGGTGGAGCGCGACCTGATGCCGGACAGCACCCGCGAACGGTACAGCTTCTGGGTGCCGGAGTCCTCGATCGTGGACCTCCAGATCCCGCGCGGCACCTCCCACCAGTTCAACTCCTTCGGCGCCAACGCTGTCATCGACACGATCCACCCGGAGGAGACCATCGAGGCGTTCCGCGAGAAGATGTCCGGACTGCGTATGATGGCCCAGACAGTCTTCCTCTCCGACGGGTTCCCCGCGGTGGAGGACTGTGGCGGTGAGTTGGGCCGCCGATGAACAGCGTTGACTGGTACGGCCTCGGCGTCTTCGGCCTGCCGATAGCCTCCCACCTGGTGTCCGCCGGTCACTCGGTGCGTGCGGGCAACGAGCGCGGCAGGGTCACCGAGTTCGTTCGCGCGGGCGGCCTGTCCGCCGGGGCGCAGAGCGGTGACGCCCCGCTCGTCGGGCTGTGCCTGCCCACCGGCGCCGAGGTCATTGACGTCGTCCGGGACATCCAGGAGGCCACCTTCGTGGTGGACTTCTCCTCTCACGACCCGCTCTCGGCCACCGAGGCCGCCGGGGAGCTCGCCTCGCGCGGCATCGGATACGTCGACTGCCCGGTCTCCGGGAGCGTACAGCTGGCCGCCGATGGACGGCTCACGGGGTATCCGGGAGCATCCCCGGGAGCCCTCCCGGCGGAGGTTCGCGAGCTTATTGGAACCGTCTGCGATCAGGTGTTTTGGACCGGCAGCCTCGGCCAGGGACAGGCGATGAAGCTGGTCAACCAGGTCATCCACCTGGGCAACGTGCTGGTCCTGGGCGAGGGGTTCGAACTGGCCGGCCAGCTCGGCCTCGAACCGGCCACCGTGCTGGACGCGCTCAAGGCGTCGTCGGGATCGAGCCGAATGCTGGAGCGGTTCGGCGAGCAGATGCTGGCCAGCCGCTACCCACGCCAGTTCAGCGCGCGGCTGGCCCGCAAGGACATCCGCAGCGTCCTCGCGCTGGCGCCGGACCTGCCGGTCGCTGGCATGGTCGAGGAACGCTTGCGGACCGTCGTCGAGTCCGGGTACGGCGAGGACAACTTCACCCGGCTTGCGAGACGGGAGCAGGTGTGACGTGCGGGAGGCGGGGACCGTAACGGTCCCCGCCCCCCCCCCCCCCACCCCCAGACCCCGGGAGGCGCCATTGCCCGGACACCGCGGGGGGGGCCCCCACCCCCA
>NZ_JBVHMR010000039.1:31866-59477 GCF_055558375.1 Streptomyces sp. NPDC025793
TCCGGCGCCCACCGCCCCGCGACACCAAAACACCCCCCGCTGCGGGCGCGGGACCGGTCCCCCCCCCGCCCCCCCGCCCCCCACCCCCCCCCCCCCCCCCCCCCACGTCACACCTGCTCCCGTCTATTGCCGAATGCCCCGTAAGCGAGGTTCGTGACCAACTCGCCCTGAGATACGGGGTGTTGTTTCCCCATCTGAATGAGCGGCAGCAGCGGCTGGCGCTGGCTGCCGAGGCCCGGCTGCTGGGGCACGGCGGGGTGAGGGCCGTCGCCCGTGCCGCGGGGGTGAGCGAGACGACGGTGCGCAAGGGAGTCTTCGAGGTGGAGGGCGGTGAGGATCCCTTGCCCGATGGCCGGGTCCGCCGGGACGGCGGCGGTCGCAAGAGCGCAGAGGAGCTTGACCCGCTGCTCGTTCCGGCTCTGCTGGCCCTGGTGGAGCCGGACGAGCGGGGCGATCCGATGTCGCCGCTGCGGTGGGCGACCAAGTCGCTGCGGTCTCTGGCCGGGGCGCTGACGCGGCAGGGCCACGCCGCGTCAGCGCCGACCGTGGGCCGGCTGCTGCGGGAGAACGGCGTCAGTCTGCAGGCCGATGCCAAGACCCTAGAAGGTGCTCAACGCCCCGAGAGAGACGAGCAGTTCCGGTACGTCAACGACCAGGCCAAGGACCGTCAGGTGAACGGTGAGCCGGTGGTCAGCGTGGACACGAAAAAGAAGGAAGTCGTCGGGGAGTTCAAGAACGCGGGATGCCAATGGCGGCCGGCCGGTGAACCCGTGCGGGTCGACGTTCATGACTTCCGCAGCGACGCGCTGGGCAGGGCCCTGCCCTACGCACGCGACGGCGGCAACCGACGCCGAGCCCCGGGCGGCGGCCGCAAAGTCAAACTCGACCTGGCCGACCGCGTCCTGGCCACCGTGCTGCACCAAAGCCTTGGCCTGTCGCCCAGCGTGCTCGCCCGCCTGTTCACCGTCAGCAAGGACACCATCCGCGAGGCCACCGGCGAGATCAGACAGCTCATGGACCAGCACGGACATACCCCCGGCCCCGCGGCGACACACCTGACCACCCTCGCCGGCCTCCACGTCCACGCAACCGCACACGGCATCGCCCTCACGACAGAGACAAAACCACCGTGTTGATTCTTTACGAGCCCTAAGCACTCCCCCGTCCGACCGTTCAGTTCCGGATGAGCAGCGGGGCCGATGGGCCCGGCGGCGGGGCGTAGTAGTAGCGGCGGCACGTCCTGACCAGGGTCTGCTCGGACAGGGTGAATACGTCCGCGAAGTCCGTGCCGTGCACGACAGGGCCGTCGCCACCGGGCGCGGACCGCACCACCCGGCCCAGCGCGACGACCATGTCCTCATCGGCCACCACGGCGGTCAGCTCATGTCGGCTGAGCAGCGTGGCCTGTGCAACGTGGGCGCTGAGCACCTCATCGTGGCCCCGGCAGGGCGCGGTGCCAGGGTGGTCGAGGGTCACGTCCTTCTCGGTGAGGGACGCGTACCCGTCGGTATCCCCGATGTCCAGGTAGTGGTATGTGAGCAGCACGTGCTTCACCCCGGCTGCCGTTGCCGTCGCGCCGGCAGGCGACATCCGGATTCCGTCGTGTCTCATGCCTGGAAGACCGACCTCTCATCATCGGTGAATAAGGTGCGCCGGCGCCGAAGGCCCCCGCCCGGCAATCCTTCGGTATCCCGTTAACTCGGTGCTATCGCCCCGTTATCCCGCTCGCGAATATGGTCATTTGATGCTCGGAAGCTGACCACAGCTGATCAGTTCGGATGCGAGACCATGGACGGACGGAGGGCCGCATGTCGCCTCGCGTGGCGCCGCGGTCCACGCCCGGTGCCCCGTTCCCGCTGCCCGGCCGCAGCTGTCCAGTTACTGCCCAGAGCCGTTGTCCGCCCGGTCGGCGATCTACACTTGGAGCGGCCAGATGTGCCATGACCTGTGGCGAGCAATGGAGGCGGTCATGTCCGGAGTGCACCTCGCGCCGCGTGATCGGAGCACGGGATCGGCCTTTCAGGTGCTTGGGGAACTGAAGGTCTCAAGCGGCGGACGGACGGTGCACCTCGCCGCGGGTCGGCAACAGGTCGTGCTCGCCGCCCTGCTGCTGGAGAACGGCAGGCTGCAGAGCCGGGACCAGCTCATCCGGCTGCTGTGGGACGAGAACCCGCCGGACACTGCTCGCACCCAAGTGCAGATCTGTGTCTCACGGGTGCGCAAGACACTGGCCGTCGCCGGCGTCGGGGCCGTCATTGTGACCCGGCCGCCGGGCTATGTGCTCCAGATCGAGGACTCTACGCTCGACCTCGACGTGTTCAGGCGGACCGTGACCGAGGCCAACACGCTGGCCGGACAGGGCAGGACGGCCGAAGCGGCCGGCTCGCTGCGTGCGGCGGTCGCCCTGTGGCAGGGACCGTGTCTGAACGGGATTGCCAGCGAGACGCTCGCCCGCGTTGCCCAGCACATCGACGAGGAGCGCTTGGCGGCGACCGAGTCGTTCATCGAGCTGGAACTGGAGATGGGTCGCCACCGCCAGCTGACCGCCGAGATAGCCCGCCTGGTGAGCGACCACCCGCTGAGGGAACGTTTCCGGGGGCAGTTGATGCTCGCCCTCTACCGCTCCGGCCGCCAGGCCGAGGCGCTGCAAGTGTACCGCGAGGCGCGCAAGCTGCTCCAGGAAGAACTTGGGCTCCAGCCCGGCGCGGAACTGCGTGGGCTCGAACGGTCCATCCTCACCGAGGACCCGTCGCTGCGACTACCGCACACCCCCGCGTCCGGCCCCGGACAGAGCAGCCATCCCGCCGCGGACACGGACGGCACACTGCCGCCCGAGGAGCGGGCGTCCACCGTGCGCGGCTGCGTCCCGCGTCAACTGCCCGTCGACACCGCAGACTTTGTCGGCCACGAACAACTCGTCGCGGAGGCTGTGTCCGCGCTCAGCGGCACCTCGCCGCACCGGGCCACCGGCATCGTCGTCGTCGCCGGCCGCTCCGGCGTCGGCAAAAGCACCTTCGCCGCCCGGGTCGCCCACCGGCTCGCCGACTCACACTTCCCAGACGGTCAGCTCTACTGCCAGCTGCGCGGCGGCAGCGCGGAGCCAATCGACCCGCGCGAGGTCCTGGGCCGCTTCCTGCGCGCGCTGGGCCTGCCCGGACCCGCCATCCCGGACTCCCTGGAAGAACGCGGAGAGATCTACCGCAGCATGCTCGCGACCAGGCGCATCCTGGTGGTCATGGACGACGCCGCGAGCGAGGAGCAGGTGTTCCCGCTGCTGCCGGGCAGCCGCTCCTGCGGCGTCCTCGTCACGAGCCGGGCCCGCCTGACCGCTCTGCCTGGAGCCCATCGCGTAGCCCTGGACATTCTCAACGAAAAGGACTCGCTGGCACTCCTTGGCAACGTTGTCGGAGCCGGCCGCGTGCAGCGCGAGCCGGAAGCCGCCAGGGAACTCGTCGCCGCCAGCGGCGGACTCCCACTGGCGCTGCGGATCGTGGCCGCACGTCTGGCGGCCCGCCCGTTCTGGCCGCTGGCGACTATGGTGCGGCGCCTCGCCGACGAGAGCCGGCGCCTGGACGAACTGACCTATGGGGAGATGACCGTCCGCGCCAGCCTCTCGCTCACCTACGACGGGCTGGCCGAGCCGGACCGCAGGCTCCTGCGCCTGCTCAGCCTCACCAAGGGCTCCACCTTTCCCGGCTGGATGGCGGGCGCGCTGCTGGGCGACACACCGGCCACGCCCTATCCGTCCGACGTTCTGGAACCGCTGATCGACGTGCAGATGCTGGACGTCGCCGGCGTCGACGCGGGCGGTGAACTCCGCTACGCCTTCCACGACATCATCCGATTGTTCTCCCGCGACCGGCTGGCCGCCGAGACGGACGAGGCCGAGCGCGGAGCCGCGGTCCGCCGGGTGGGCGGCGCCTGGCTCTCCCTGATCACCGAGGCCCAGCGCCGTATCCTGGGCACCCGCTACCTCTCTGGCTCCGCCGAACACTGGCACCTGCCCGCGCGCCACGTCTCCACCGTCCTCGCCCGGCCGCTGGAGTGGCTGGACACCGAGCTGGAGAACCTGAGCCTGACCGTGGAAGGACTCGCGCAGGAGGGTGAGGGCGAGTACGCGTGGGAACTCGCCGTCAATCTGGCACCGTTATACGAGGCGCGCGGCTATCTCGACCGTTGGGCCCGCACCCACCGCAAGGCACTGACGGCGGTCCGCCACCGCGGCAACCGCATGGGGGAGGCCGCCCTGCTAGCCTCCCTGGGCTCGCTGCACCTCAACCGCCGCGACCTGCCCGAAGCCCACAAGGCACTGACCGCGGCGGCCGAGCTCTTCGAACAGCTGGAGCACGACAAGGGACTCGGCCTGTGCCGCCGCGATCTCGGCATCGTGGCCCGGCTCACCGGCCGCGACGTCTCAGCGATGCGCCTCTTCGACGAGGCACAAGGGTGCTTCGACCGCTGCGGCGACCCGTGGGCCCGCGCCACCGTGCTCATTCAGCGGGCCGTCATCCTGCTCCGGCAGGGCGACGTCCGGCGCGTTGAGATGGAGCTGAACGAGGCGCTGAAGATCTGGCGTGACCTCGGCTACGTCGGCGGACAAGCCCGGGTGCTCCAGCGTGTGGGCCAGCTCCTCGTACACCAAAAGCAGTTCGACGAGGCCCGCAAGGTGCTGTCCGAAGGACTGTACATGGTCCTTGCGGACGGCGACGTGATCGGTGAGGGATACATGCTGCACGACCTCGGGCGGGTCCACGCAGGCCTTGGCGAACTCACTGGCGCCGCCGAGTTCTTCGACCGGGCACTTGCCCTGCGCGAGGGCATCCTGGACCAGGCGGGCGCGGCCTCCGTGCGCGTCGACCTCGCCGCCCTGTCTCTGCGCACGGACCGAGCGGATCGGGCCGGCTCCCTGCTGGCCGACGCGGTGGAGGTGTTCGGCAGACTGGGCATGGTCGAGGAGCAGGTCCGAGCCGCGCGGCTGCGGGAGCGGTTGCAACCCGGACAGTCCGCGTGCGGCATCGAGGCCCCGGCCACCGGATGAACCCGCACTCTGCACAGGCGGGACGGGCGCGGCCCACCGGCGCCGAGACCCCCCTGCCCGCCCGACAGCAGACGTTCCTGCGCCGCTTCGTGGGCCGCGAGGACGAACTGAAAGCCTTCCGCGCCGCGCTCGACAATCCGTCTGACGCCGTCCCAGTGCTGACGCTTCATGGACCCGGCGGCATCGGCAAGACGGCGCTGCTGCGGCGCTTCGCCCTGGAGGCCGCACAGCGCGGACGCGCCGTCACCGAGGTGGACGCGGAGCTGATCGAGCCGACCGAGCAGGCGTTCTGCGCCGCGGCGGGCTTCACCGGCACGATCCCGCCGGTCTTGCTTGTCGACGCCGTGGACCGCCTTGAACCGCTGGCGGGCTGGATCAGGGACCAGTTCTTGCCGTCGCTGCCGCCGGGGTCGGTGGTGGTGCTCGCGGGCCGACGGCCACCGAGCCTGCGCTGGCAGGCCGACCCTTCTTGGGACGACACCCTCCAGGTCCACCACCTGAGCGAGCTCTCCCGGTCCCAGTCGGCCCGCCTGCTTCGGGACAGCGCGCCGGGCCGGGTCACCGACGGCCCGGCCCGGCTCGCCTTCGCCGACGGCAACCCTCTCGCGCTGCGGCTCGTCGGCCAGGACCAGGACACCCCGTCCGGGGGCGACTGGCGGCCCTCTCCCGAGGTCGTGCAGGACTTCCTCGAACGGGTGCTGGGCCCCGTGCCATCCGCCGCCCACCGGCAGGCTCTGGAACTCTGTGCTCACGTCCCCGACACCACCGAGGACCTGCTGCGCGTCTTCCAGCCCGACGACGCCCACGAACTGTTCTGCTGGATGCGCCACCAGCCCTACGCCCTCAGCCGGCGATCCGGGCTGCGCCTGCTGCCCGTAGTGGCGGAAGCCTTGGACCGCGACCTGAGATGGCGGGCGCCCGACGCCTACCTATCACTGCACAAGACGGTACGGACCTATCTCAAGCACCTGGTCCGCAACCGCGCCGAACCGGCCTCCCTCAGAGCCGCCGGCGCCTTCAACTACATCCAGACCAGAGACAGACGGTTTCCCGGCTTCGACTGGGACGAGTACGACGACATCGTGGACGAGACACCCTGCGGAGCCGACGATGTCCGCGCGGTCCGTGACCTGGCGCACCAGGAACTGGGACCGGAAGGCGTCGCAGCCGTCGACTTCTGGCTGCACCGGCAGCCCGCGGGATTCCGCCTGTACCGGTCGGTCCATACCGGCGACCTGGTCGGCGTCCTGGGCATGCTGAGCCTTGACCGGTGGGACACCGTCGAGACGATGGTCGACCCCGTGGTCGCCGTCGCGCGCGACCACATCGAGGCGAGCCGCGCACTGCGCCCCGGACGTCGGGTGCACCTGGTGCGCTTCGTACTGGTCCGCAGGCGTGCACCGGAACTAACCGCCACCTCGGCCCGGATGAGTGCCCGCGTCACCTGGAATCTCCTGAAACACGATCAGCTGGAGTGGGCGATCCACGCCGTCATTGGCGCTGACGAGCGGTCCGCGCGGCTCCTGGAGTTCGCGGACTTCCGCCAGCTGCCGGGCGGGCCCCTGCTCATGCAGCATCGGGTGCGGCTCTTCGCCCGCGACTGGGGCACCGACCGGGTTGACGAGTGGGGCGATCTGCTGGACGACCGCATGTTCTTCGGACTGCGCACCCCCAGAGTCGCCAGCCTGCCGCGCACGACTGTCCTGTCCCGGGCGTCCTTCGACCGCGCAGTGCGCGACGCGCTGCGCAACTGGCACCACCGGGAGCGGCTGGCCGCCAACCCGCTGCTGCACGCTTCCTTCGTCGTCCGCCGCCCCGGCGACCCCGAGGAGAACCTGCGCCGGGCGATCGTGCGGGCCATCGAGGCGATCGACGAGGACCCCAAGGCGAAGATCCAGAGAGCCGTCGTCTGGGCCACGTACGTGGAGGGCGGCAGTACCCAGCAGGCCGTGGCTCGCGAGTTCTCCCTGTCTTTCAGCACCTATCGTCGCTATCTGAAACGGGGCATCGAGCGGGCGTGCTGGCACCTGTGGGAACAGGAAGTGACCTACGGGGCACCGCAGGGTGCAGTATCCCTGTTCGGCCCTTCCGGACCTGCGACGACGTGGTGACCGTTGGGGACTATCCGGGCGGGATAGCGCCGTCAAAGTGGCGTGATGACGGCGGTCACTAGTTTCCCTTGCAACAACCGGCAACGGCCGAGAGACCCCAGGGATAGGAAGCAGACCACCATGCGGAACACCGATGCACCCATCAAGAGGCTTGTGGGCACCGTGGCCGCCGTCGCCGCCATCGGCGCGGCCCTGACAGCCCTGGCCCCTGCCGAGGCCACCGCCCACCCCCGCGCCATCACTGTGGTCGCCGCCCAGCGGACCACCGACAAGACCGTGGTCGGTGACACCAACCCCTGGACGCACTGAAGATCGACCAGATCGTGGGCCGGGTCGGACAGCCCAAGCGCGGCCGCCGCCGGGACATGACCGCCACCGAAAGGGTGCTGTTCGCCCTGGTCGCCAGCCGGGCGCTGGCGCCCTGGCCGCCGCCCAGGCCAAACATGAGGCCGGCGCACCCGACGCCGCGCTGTCACTGCTGGTCGCAGCGCTCGCCGGCCCGCTTGACGAGCTGCAAGGTACCCGCGCGTCCTTGCTGCGGGCCGAGATCGCGTTCACCACGAATCGTGGCAATCTCGCTCCGCCGATGCTGATCGAGGTTGGCAGGCAGCTTGAGCCGCTGGACGTCTCACTGGCACGCGAAACGTATCTGCAGGCGATGTTCGCCGGCCGCCTGGCGGTCGAGGGCGGTGCTCTCCTGGAGATCGCGGCAGCCGCTCGCGCGGCGCCGGCCACGCCGGTCGTCCCGCGTGCCGCCGACCTGCTCCTCGACGCCCTGGCTTTGCTCCTGACCCGCGACGCACCCACAGCAGCGCCGGCCATGCGGCGGGCCCTGCGCGCCTTCACCGAGGACGGCATTTCCCCTGCGGAGGAACTCCGCCGGCTGTGGCTCGCCTTCATCATCGCCGCGGCATTGTGGGACGACAGGTCCTGTCGTTTGCTGGCGGACCGCCACGTCCGTCTCGCCCGCGACACCGGCGCGCTCGCCGCACTGCCTCTGGGGTTGAGTTCGCGCATCGTTGTGCACCTCCTCCAGGGGGAACCGCCCGAAGCGGCGTCGCTGAGCGAAGAGGTGCGCACGATCGTCACGGCGACCGGTTTGCAGATCACCGACTACGGCGCGCTCGCACTCGCCGCGTGGCAGGGACGACAGGCCGAGGTCGACCGACTGGTGCGCGCCACCAGGAGCGAGGCGGCGTCGCGGGGCGAGGGAGTGGGGCTGACTGTCGCGGACTGGGCCAGTGCGGTGCTCTACAACGGCCTCGGCCGGTACGAGGACGCCCGAGCCGCTGCCGAACGAATCGTCCTCGACCCGCCGGCACCGGGCGTCGCGGTGCACTGGGGGCGGCCGAACTGGTCGAAGCAGCAGTCCGGAGCGGCGACGGCGAGAGCGCAGCCCGAGCACTCGAGCGGCTGGTGCGGACGACTCAGGCTAGCCCTACGGACTGGGCCCTTGGGACAGAGGCCCGTTCGCGGGCGCTCCTCAGCCAGGGCAGGGACGCCGAGCGCCTCTACCGGGAGGCGATCGAGCGACTCGGGCGGACCCTGTGCCGAGTCGACCTCGGGCGGGCGCATCTCGTCTACGGCGAATGGCTGCGCCGCGAGCGGCGCCGGATCGATGCGCGCGAACAACTGCGCACCGCCCACGACCTGTTCGCGGCCGTGGGTATGGAGGCGTTCGCCGAGCGTGCGGCGCGCGAGTTGAGGGCCACCGGGGAGACCGCTCGGAAACGGAGCGCCGAGGGCAGCAGCGACGACCTGACCCCTCGGGAGGCGCAAATAGCGCGACTCGCCAGCGAGGGCCTGACCAATCCCGAGATCGGCAGTCGGCTCTTCGTGAGCCCGCGCACCGTCGAATACCACCTGCACAAGGTCTAACTGGCGAGGGTGATCCCGGCGGTGGCGAGCAGAGCTCTCGGCAGATCGAGAGTCCTGCCCCGGTTCGGCATGGTGTCCGGCAGCAGCCGGGGCGTGAGGGCGAGGGCTGCGCCCGCCACCGCGAGCGGTACGGCGAACGTCCAACGCCAGGACAGCAGTGCTGAGATGAGACCGGAGAGCAGATTGCCCGCGGTCGCGCCGAGTACCGAGAGCCCGCCCCACGTGGCCATCGCTCTGCCATAGGCGGTAGGGGAGGGGAAGGCGGCGCGCAGCACCGCCATGGCGGCGGGCGCGATCAAAGCCGCCCCCGCGCCCTGCGAGCAGACGGGAAGAGGTGGCGTCGGCAGGAAAGGGCGGCACCATGGAGTTCGCCGTCAGTGGCTACTGGGCCGCCTGCACCGGCGTCCCCGAGGTCACCGCGTTCCGCCAGGCTTGGCCCCCAGTCTTCTCAAGCGGTCGCCGCTCGATGCGCACCCATGTGCCGCGGTCGGTCAGTGCGCCCACCGAGCGGCACTTGCGTACGACGGCTTGCCGATCCAGAGGAGCCTGGAATGACCGCTCCACGTGGCCGAGGTCTACGAAATGTTCCACAACGGCTCTCCTGGGGGCCTGAAACAGCCTCAAGGTACAGGAGTATCGGGTGGCCGCTCAGTGCTGTGAGGGCTTTCCGTTCGCCACGTAGTAACGGCCGCCGCAGCTGTGATGGGCGAAGTCGCCGACGCGCCAGACGCATACGCTCTCCCAGTAGTTCGGCCCGTCCCAATACCAGTCCGTGGAATCGCTGCCCGAACCCTTGGTGGTGTGCGTGGTGTCGAGGTTCTGGGAGGACGTCGAATCCGGGACGTAACTTCTGAAGAAGTGCATCTCGCAGGAGTTTCCGGCCGATTCGAGGGTGCCCATGGCGAAGCCCCCCTTGCCGGAGACCTTGTAGTCCAGCCAGGCCATGCACCCGTTGATCGAGGCCAGGGAGCCGGGGAGGTAACCGGGGTCGCCCGACGGGGGCTTCGGCGCGGCCGCTGACGGGCTCGCATGTGTGCCGCTGGGGGAGAAGGACGGGGCAGCGGGAGTCGCAGGGGACGTGGTGCGGGTGCTCGCGCGGGCGGACGGGGAGGTGCCGGTCGAGCCGACGGCGCCGTTGAGCCTGGACGCCACGGGGTCCGCCCGTGCCGGCCGCGCAGCCCCTGCCCCGGCCTCACCGCCTGTGTTGTCGCTGCTGCCCGAGCGGTCCATCATCGCCCAGGTCACCCCGGCTCCCGTGAGGACGACGGCAACCGCGGCGGCCACGGCGACGGTCGTACGGCGGCGACGTCGGCCTCCGCTTCCGCCTCCGGTGGGGACGGAGTGCGGGGGTCGAGTCCCGTCGTTGGGCGGCGGCCACCCCGACTCGGGCGGCACGGGAAGGACCTCGGCGAACGCGGGAGTGGGACGGGACTGAGGGTGGGGCTGGGCGGCCAGAGGCTGCTGCTGGGGTTGAGGCTGCGGCTGTGCGAACGGCGCTCCCACACCGGCGTACGGCTGCGGCTGCCCGAGCCCCGGCTGGGTTGCCCCGGCCTGACCGGAGCCCATTGCCTCCGCCGTCCCGTGTGTGCCCAGCGCCCTCGTGCCCGTGTCCCCGGCTCCCCCCTGGGCCGGCGGACCGAAGGCTGCCCCACCCGGCGGCCACGCGGAGCCCCGTGCCACCGACTCCAGCAGCTCCCTCGCACCCTGTGCGTCCGGTCTCGCCTCCGGCTCCTTTGCCAGCAGCACCCCCAGCACCGGTGCGAGCGGGCCCGCCGCGCGAGGCTCCGGCAACGGCTCGGTGACGATCGCGGCGAGCGTGGACCACGTCGAGGTACGGCGGAAAGGTGAGCCGCCCTCCACCGCCGCGTAGAGCATCGCGCCCAGCGACCAGACGTCCGAGGCGGGGCCGGGCTGGTGGCCCTGGGCGCGTTCGGGGGCGAGGAAGTCGATCGAGCCGACCAGTTGGCCGCTCTGGGTGAGGCTGGCGGCGGCGCCGTCGCCGGGGTCCTCCATCGTGGCGATGCCGAAGTCGGTGAGGACCACCCGGCCCCCGCGCTCCAGCAGCACGTTCCCCGGTTTGACGTCGCGGTGGAGCACACCGGCGGCGTGAGCGGCGCCCAGCGCGTCCGCCACCTTGGCGCCGAGGGCGGCGGCTTCACGCGGGTCGAGGGTGCCGCGCTCGGCGAGCACGTCCTCGAGGGACGGGCCGTCCACCAGCTCCATGACGATGATCGGGCGGCCGTCCTCCTCCGCCACGTCGTGAACTGAGATCACGCCCGTGTGCCGGATCCGGGCGGCGGCCCGCGCCTCGCGCTGCATCCGCAGCCGCAGGTCGGCGAGTTCACGGGCCGAGGCGTCGGAGAAGGTGCGCAGCTCCTTGACGGCGACCTCACGCCTGAGTAGCTCATCCATCGCCCGACACACCGTGCCCATGCCGCCGCGCCCGAGCTGCTTGATCACCCGGTACCGCCCGGCGAGCACTCTGCCGTTCGAACCGCCGTCGGTCCCCGTCACTGCTACCGCTTCCCTCCCAAGCCGACTGTCCGGCCGCATCCCCTGCGATCACCGGGCCCCCACAGCGTAGGACCTGTGCGCGGGTCGGTCGGGCCACCCCCCGCCCTCCCGCCGCGCCTCCGGCGCTCGTCGTCGCCCTGGCCCGGAGGCTGGCTGGCGGTTTGCCACCGGATGTCATTGGTTGCGGTCCGCTGCGGCCCCGTGCTGACACCCTGTGAACGTTCGCGATATTGGTTCTGGCCGCGATTGCGGAACTGCGGCCGGAGCCGGATTCAAACAGCCCCATCACGCGGGGGCCCAGGGCCGGAGGGGCGGGTAGTTGGTCGCGTCGGCCGCCACCGCCACCGCTGCCATGGCCCTCCGGGCTGCTCCTCGGGTTCGCGCCCCGGTTCGTCCTGTCCGTCGCCGGCGGTCAGCACGTGCAGTCCGAAGCCCGTGCGGCCGGCGGGCTCCAGGCCCTCCTTCAGGTGTAGTGAGGGGATCTCGTAGTCGCCGAAGTTCTGGCGCCGGAATGCGATCGGCTCGGTCGACTCCAGGGTGAGCAGGCGCTGCTTCCAGGCCTTGGCGATGTCCGGGTAGTCCTCGTCGGTCATCCGGTCGGTGCTGTACAGCACGAACGGCGGCAGCACCTCGATGCCCGGGAAGTGGAGGATGCCGTGGTGGATCGGGAACAGCAGATCGTCGATGGGGCCGTTGATCCCGCGAACGGCGTAGTGCGACTGCGGGCCGCCGGCGGTGACCGACAGCGCGCCCACGGCCTGATGGTGGAGTTCACCGGCATCGAGGCGCTGGACTTCGACCTGCAGGCCTCAGCACGAGGCAGCCCGTCCGGCTCAGTGTGGCTGAGCGCTTCAGATGGCGGCTGAGCGCGTCAGGTGACGGGTTGGTTCGCCGGAGGCCAGCCACCGCCAGCGTCGACGCTCCGTGACGAGGGCGATGACGGCCATCAGGGTCACGGGGCCCGCCGCCCATGCAGGCCAGGCCAGCCAGGCAGAAGCCACGGCCGCGGCGAGTTGGAGAAGCACCAGAAGGATCGTGACCCAGCCCGGTACTGCGATGATCACGTTCGCCTTGTCACCCGGGGTGGAGAAGCACGTGGGAAGGCCGATCAGGAGCACCACGGACAGGGCGGCAAGCAGCCAGGAGCGGTCGGCCAGCGCCCAGGGAGTCGCCACCCAGGCGACGAGTTCCACTGCAAAGCGCAAAACGGACGCGGTGCGGTCGTCAGGCCGTGCCGAAATCGTTTCCCCAGCAGCGTCGGTCACCTGCGGACGATCTCACGATCCGCGCCCAACGGCCAAGAGCCTGGGCATCGTTGTCCGCCCCGGAGGCTTCCTTGCTCGCCCGAACAACCGGGGACCGGCATGGTCACGGCCATGGTCGGTCTCATGCCGCGCCCGCGCTCCTGACACAGGTCATGCGCCGGTCTGCGGCCTCTGAGTGGACGTTAAGTCCGGTCTTCATCGGTTCGTGATCGCTCGATCGTGGGACTGATCGTCATACAGAGCCACCTGCCGATCATGTCCATGTCGTGATGCTAGGCGTGAAGCGAGAGCCGTACCCGAGCGACTTAGCGGACGAGCAATGGGCGTTGATCGAGCCGATGATCACGGCCTGGAAGCAGGACAGGGTGGCGCGGTCAGCGACCGGAGAACTGAGGCCATCCCCGCAGGAGCGGGGAGTAGATCGCTGGCTACGACGTCGTAATTCGGCCCCGGCATGACGACTCGAAGCCGCCCCGTTTCGTGAAGATCCAGGGCGGCTCGACGCGGTCTCCGTGCCGGCATGGGCAGGTCTCTGCCGGAGTCCGAGAAAGCTGACGATGCTCAAGTGGGGGCCGATTCCAGCCGCCTGGATGGGGCCGCCCGAACGACATCGCAGTCAATTACGTGTACGCGGGTGAGGGCCGGTTGGGCCCGGGCTGAGGGCCTTGTCCCACCGCGAGCCGGCGGGGATCATGACCGCGTGCAGCACCGAGAGGAATTCCACGAACTACTCGCACGCGCCGGACTCACGATCGTCGAGGACGTGCGCCCGGGCAGCCTGCTCCCGCCGGAGGCCGGCTGGCGGATCGCGCGGGGGATCGCGGCGCCGGACGGCGTGGCGCTCGAAGCGCTTGATGCCGTGTGGTGGCGCCGTCTTTGCGATGCCGACGGCGAGTTCCTGGTGGCCGTCCTCCAGCACCGGGTCGGTGGCAACGAGTCCTGGTGGACCCGGGTCCGGTACGCCGGGGGCGGCGTGCCGGAGTTGACTGGCGACCCCGGTTTCGTGGCGCTCTCCCTCGACGGGCAGGTGTTGCTGGCGGAGGTGCCCGGCGCGGGCGGGCCTCGGGTGACGGCCCTCGACCGACTGCCGGAGCGACTGGAGGAGGCCGCCGCGGCCCCCGGGCGCGAGACGGAGGCCGAGCGCGCCGAGGTGTGGGCGGCGGTGCCCGGCCGATGTGCGTGGCCTCTGCACTGGGCGGAGGGGATCGGGTCCAATCCGGCCGCGACGGACGAACTCCTGATCCGGCTGCTGGATGTGGAGGAGGGCTTCCTGCACGGATGCGACCGGCCCGCCGTCCTTGACGCCGCCGTGGCGCACCCCGATCCGCGGGTGCGGTCAAGGGCCGCCGACACGTTCCGGCCCAAACTCACGTCCGATCAGTGGGTACACCTGGTCCGCGCCGAGCCGTCGCCCGATCGACGCGTGTTCTGGGCGGAGCGCGCCTGCACCTGGGGCGCCGAACTCCCCGAGGACCTCTACGACGACCTCCTCGCCGGCCCGTCCCGCGCGCAAGCCGCCGAACTCCCGGGGCTCCCCGCACGGCACCTGCCCGGCCTCGCGGCCGACGCCGATCCCCGGGTTCGGGCGGCCGCTTGTGCCCGGTGGGAGGACCTCGCTGCGCCGCTACGGGAGCGGCTGCTGGCCGACACCGACTACGCGGTGCGAACGGCTGCGCTGCTCGCCCACCACACCGGCGTACCCATGGCTCGCGAAGTGTTCGCCGCCCTGCTCGACCCGCGACGGGCGCTCGAACGGTGCCGCCTCGTGCCCGAGCTGGAGGAGGAGCTGGTCCGGGACAGGGACCCGGAGGTACGTCGGGCGCTGGCCGCCAACCCGGGCCTGGGCGCGCACGGCGTCGCCGTGCTGGCGGAGGACCCGCAGGACGACATCCGCTCCGCGGTGGCGCTGCGCCCCGACCTCACGGAGGAGCAACGTGCGGCGGTGCGCCACGACTTCGAGCCGACGTCGATGTCGCACACCCTGCCCTGGGTCGAGGGCCTGCACGGCGACGCCGACGCGATGCGCCGTCTCGCCGCGTCGTCCCACCCGCTGGTCCGCCGCAGTGTGGCCCGAGCACAGCACCTCCCGCCGGATGTCGTGGCGCGCCTGGCGCGGGACGAGGACCGGGTGGTCCGCCTGTTCCTCACAGAATCGTGCGAGGACGCGCCGGCCGACCTGCTGCTGGAGGTCTGGCGCTGGTGGGACGGCAGCTTCAGCCACCCCGACCGGCCCCACAGCCACCCCAACTTCCCCCGCGCAGGCCTGCTGCGCTACACCGCCGACCCCAGCGGGCGAATGCGCCGCCTGGCCCTGGACGATCCGGAGTCGACACCGGCCGACGTCGCACGCCTGGCCCGGGATCCCGAAGCCGAGGTGCGCCGCCGCGCGGCTGAGGACCCCCGGCTGACACCGGCCGACGCGGTGCGGCTGCTGAACGACCCGGAGGCTTACGTCCGCGGCACCGCGTTGCGCAACCCGCGGCTGCCGGCCCGCGTCCTGGCCGGACTGCTGCACGACCGCGACACGGCATGCGCAGCGGTCACCAACCCGGCGATCCCGGCCCCCGTCCTGCAGCGCATCCTGGCCGCGGCAGCCGGGGCAGCCGGGGCAGCCCGGCACCGAATACCGACACCCGGCACGGAGGCCGTGGCGGTCCGACGCTGAACTCCGGCACGCCTAGCCAGCCGCCCCTACTGCAACTCCGCGAGCACCCGGCGTACCCGGTCGTACGTGCGCCGCCAGCGCACCCGCGGGGTTGGCCGCGACGTCGTTCGCCGGTCCCACTGAGTGCGCGGCCGGAAGCGACCCCCACTTGACGCATCGGCAGCTTTCTCAGGATCCAGCTGAGACCTGCCCATACCGGCACAGGGACTGCTTCGAGCCGTCATGGATCTTCACGAAACGGGGCCGCTTCGAGTCGTCATGCCGGGGCTGAATTACGACGTCGTAGCCACAGATCGCGCTACCCAGCATGTTCGTGTCCAGCGAGGGGCCATCCCCGCACGCGTGGGGAGCAGCGTATCGACTCGGGAGATTTGCAGACCTCACACGTTGGCGTCCCCGCGCTTCCTGCGACCTGCGGAAGCCTGCTCACGCCCGGGGATATACGTGTCCGCCGTCCGCGCCTCGTCCACGCAGCGCCGAGGACCGCGGCGGTGCCGGGGGCGCCGTACCTGCACAGCATTACCCCGCCCAGCCTCGGGCCGCGCTGGATGCCCCGAGTGCGGCAAGCGTGAAGCCGTCCCGCAGCTCTCCCGCACGGATCGCCTGTGCCATCTCGTGCGGACTCCACCAGCGCGCTGCGGCAATCTCGCCGTCGCCGCCCGGGCTAGGGCACAGTGGTGCGTCACCCTGAACCGAGACCTCGACGATGGCGACCTCGCTCTCCAGCGTGCCGGAGTCGACGTCCAGGTACGCCACCACAGCGGCTGCGGAGCCGACCAGCCCCGCTTCCTCGACAAGTTCGCGCAGCGCGTCCGAGACGGGGTCGGTCTCGCCGAAACCGCGCGGAAGTTCCCAGGCCCACCGGCTGACCGTCGGTCGCCACTGGCGGACCAGCAGAATGTCGTCACCTCGTCGAGCCAGCACCACAACTCCGGTGCGGCCACCGCCGACGCGTACGCGGTGCCGGACGGTCTCGCCGCCGGAGGGCAAGCGGTAGGTGTCGATGTAGACCTCGCACCATCGGCCGCCGTCGGCATCGGTGTAGGCCTTGTGGGTGCGCGCGCGTGG
Organism: Streptomyces sp. NPDC025793; assembly: GCF_055558375.1. Classification (NCBI taxonomy): domain Bacteria; kingdom Bacillati; phylum Actinomycetota; class Actinomycetes; order Kitasatosporales; family Streptomycetaceae; genus Streptomyces; species Streptomyces sp. NPDC025793. The sequence continues at coordinate 48,406 of NZ_JBVHMR010000039.1, forward strand.
CGCCTCAGCGTCCATCAGGCACTCCTCCCCGGCACCCCTGGAAGCTCTATCACGTCGTACCGGCCTCGGAAATCGGTCAGGCGGGTCACCCCGGCTGCTACGGCCGCGACGACGACCGGCGCGAGCGCCCCGCCCGCGCCGGCGGCGAACACTCCGGCCGTCCCCTGGCCGAGCAGGCTGGTCGCCAGGCTCATTCCGCCGCCCGCGACCATCTGAGCGGTGGCGCCACGCGCGCTGTGTGCGAACTTCTGGAGTCGGGTAACCAGCACCTCGTCCACATCACCGGCCCGTGGCTCTTTCGTACGGCCCGCGAGCAGGTCGCCCACCTCCTGCAGTGCGGCGAGGTCCTGCCGGTGCCACCACTTGGCGAGGGCATCGGCTGCTTCATCCGTGTAACTCTGCCATTGCTCACCGCTCATCAGGCCGAGCCGCAGTTCGAACCGGGTCGGATACGTCACGACCGGTGTCTGCTCCACGAGTGTCGCTGCCTCCCGGCGCCGGACGCCGCGTCGCGGCGAGGCCAGCCCGAGCATGCAGCCTTCGCCCGCCGCGATGGCTCGGTAGTACGTCTCGTCGAAGGACTCGCGCAGTGTCCGTGCGTCCGTTTGTGCCGCCGGGTCACCGGAGCGCAGCAGGGGGTCAAGGCTCTCGTACAGGCGGCTACGGCTGGGTAGCCCGTTCACGTCGAACTCCCCGCCGGTCCAGGCGGCGAGCACCGACTGGCCGTCGTCACTGGCCAGTTCCTCCGGGCGCGGCGGGGGACGCAGCGCGTACGCAGTTGCGTAGTCGGCCGGTGTCAGGGGGCTGACCTCCAGCAGGCCACGCCCGGCTGCGTCCAGCCAGTCAGCCCACCGGGCGACTGCGCGCCGCCGTAGCGGAGCGTCAAGGACCCCTGTCGCCGCTAGCAACCTGTCCGCCATGCCGACCGGTCCCTCCGAGGCGAGGGCCGCGACCGCGGCCTCGCCGTCCGCGCGGACGGCCAACTCCCGCTGGAGCCGCAGGCACTGTTCGTCGGGGATCGGGAGGGAGGAGAAGAGGAAACCGGTCGAGAGCATCGCGACCAGTTGTCCGGCGAGGTCTGCATTGCGGGAGTTCACCCGGATCGGGAGTACCGCGCCACCGCCGACCGCACGGATCGCCAACTCGTCGAGGAGTGCGGCGGGCCGCAGCACAGCGAAGACGGCGCCGTCGAGTAGTTGGGGGTAGGTCAGGAACAGGGATCCGCCCTGGATGACTTCCCAGCGCAGCCGCCCGAGCAGTTCTGCCCGCCCGGAGGGGGGCAGCCTCTCCACCGGGGCGGTGGCCCCGGGCGCTTGGGCGCTCAGCTTGGCCCGCTGCCGTACGCTGTCCCACCCGGTGCTGAGGACCGCGGTCATGTGCCAGCCCTTTCTGTGGTGTTCGTACGTGGGCCAGTCCAGCATGTGCGGACGGGCGGGACAACGGAGAGCGCTCGATCTTGGCGAGCCTGTGGAAGGACCACGCCGCCCACGGCAGTCACGAGTCTTCGAGGGACTCGAACCCGGGAAGGTTGAGCCGATAGATTTACAGCGGGCTCCGTCCACCGCTACCCGACGACGTCACCGTGCACCTGGATGCCGGCTACGACTCGGACAAGACTCGCGCTCCGCTCGACGGGCGCGGCCTGTACGGCCGGATCGCACACAAGGGCGAGAAGGCGCCGATCCAGGCAAGTCAGAGGTGGCACGTCGAGCGCACCCACGCCTGGCAGAACGCCTTCCATCGCTCGCCCATTGCTACGAGCGCCGGGCCATCGTCATCGACGCCTTCTTCGACCTGGCCGACACCATCATCACCATGCGCAGCCTGATCCGTCGGGCATGGACGACCCACCGCGGGGACGAACGCCCGAACCGCCCTCCCTGAGCACATGCTTACCTGTGCGACCTCTTATGTGAAGGCTGCTACGTTGTGCGCAGCCCACTGAGACGCTGCCAACTTGAACGTGCTGGTCAGGGTCCTGGCCTGGCAGGGTTCGTGGATTCTCGTGCTGTTGGTGGGCGGTTGTCTGCGTTCTAGATCGTCTGTCAGCGGCTCGTTTCGAGGTTGGTCAGGACGAGCAGGGCGCGCAGCAGGTTCGTGGCCCGTGCGGGGTCGAGGCGCAGTCGCGTCAGGATGCGCCAGTTTTTGAGCGCGGCGAAGCCGTGTTCGACGGGGGGCGCGGGCGGCGGCGATGAGCTGGTTGTTCTGCTTCTGTGCCGCGGTGAGCTTTTTCTTGCGGGTCCGCTCGGCCCCGGTGATGATCACCGGGTCGTTGGGGTCCTGATCGAGGCCGACGAAGCCGAGGTCGGCCAGGGCGCCCAGACCGGCGATGCGCAGGTGCTCGCAGATCTTGTCGTGCCGGGCGGTCTTGACCTCGATGGCCGCGCGCCGTCGGGGCGAGGAGATCCAGGCCAGGTTGCCGCGCTCGTCGGTGAGGGCGAGGAACAGCAGGCCGTGGGACCTGTGCTTGCCGCTGTAGTTTTTGCGGTTGGCTTTGCCGGTGCTGCGGCAGGTGCGGATCATGGTGCCGTCCAGCAGCACGACCTCGCCGCCGCCTCGGGCGATCTTCTTCAGGGCGCGGTCCAGGCGCGGGGCCTTGGCCGCGAGCAAGCGATCGCCTCGTCGCACCAGCGGCGGATCGTGGTGGCGGAGACGTCGTTGCCGCCGGCCAGGTCGGCGGCGCGCTGGTCGTGGCGCAGCACCGCCAGCACAAGCACCGCGATCTGGCCGGCGGAGCGGGACCGCCAGCGGGAGCCGATCGCCTTCAAGTGGGCGCGCAGCAGGTCAGCGACGTAGTTGACAGTGTTCGTGGATAGCGGCAGGCGGCACTGGTAGACAAGGGATCCGGCACCCTCGGAGGGTTTGTTGGTATTCGTCACACAATCCCAACCGCCACCGAGGGTGCCTCGTCACGACCCAGCGCTTACGCACCCGCTGCGCGACCACCCGGCGAGCCCGTGGGCACCTTTGATGCCCGCTAATTTCATTGAGCCCGCACCTGTGATCATGTTGCCTATCGGCATCGAACTGTCAGTGCCGCTGGTGTCCGCTTGGCTGTAGCAGGGAGTTAAACGTGCAGGACTTTGTCGTCGACCCCGGTGTCCATAATCGGGTGGCCTGGGACAAGTATGTCCAGGAGGGCAACGAGTGGACGAGGCCGGTGAGTGCTGAGGATGTCGAGCGTGCCCGCATGGGCGACTGGTCGATTGTTCTCATCGGGCGTGAGCCAGTCGACCGCTCCTGGCTGCCGACGGACCTGACCGGCAAGGATGTGTTGTGCCTGGCCTCCGGCGGTGGCCAGCAGGGTCCGATCCTCGCCGCCGCAGGGGCGCGGGTCACCGTGTTCGACAACTCGCCCCGCCAGCTCGGCCAGGACCAGATGGTGGCGGCGCGCGACGGACTTGAGCTGAGCACCGTCCTGGGTGACATGCGCGACCTCAGCGCCTTCGGCGACGCAGTATTCGACGTTGTGTTCCACCCGGTCTCGAACGTATTTGTACCCGACTTGGCGCCGGTGTGGCGTGAGTGCTTCCGTGTCCTGCGACCAGGCGGAACTCTGCTCGTGGGCTTCCTCAACCCTGATGTGTACTTGTTCGACCACGAGGCCCTCGACGAGCGCGGCGAGATGGTCGTCGTGCACAAGCTGCCCTACAGCGATGTCACGCAATACTCCGCCGAGGAACGCGCCACGAAGTTCGGCGCGGATGCCCCTCTTGAATATAGTCACACCCTCACCGACCAGATCGGTGGGCAGCTCGCCGCGGGGTTCGTCCTCACCGGCTTCGCAGAAGCACCGCACCAATCCAACGCATCCGCCCAATACATGTCGAACTATTTTGCGACGCTGGCGGTAAAGCCAGGCTGACCCAGCCGCGGCGCCGACCGAGAGGCCCGTGAACAACCAAATTCCATTCGCAGATTGGCCACTGGTTTATTCGATGTGGCCAATCTCCGACTGGCCAAGTGGAGCGCTGTGCCAGCCGACCCCCCCGCTAACTTCGCTGACCCGCCAACGTCAAACGATCGAGACCACAGACAACCGCCCACGACCAGCACGAGCACCCGCGACCCCCGCCATGCCAGCACCCTGACCAGCCAATTCAGGATGGTGGATCTTCATTCGCCTGAGAACCACGCCGGCTGTCCCGCGCCGATCAGTACCGCTCAGGCGTTGCCCCATGCTTCGAGGAATCGTTTGCGGTCGTCTTCTGTCTCGTGCAGGCGGCGTCTGGCGAGCAGAGCATGCCAGGCAGTGGTCTCGGCGTCACGCAGCCACAATTGCCCGAGGTAGCGGCCACCTGCTACGAGCGTGTCGTGAGACAGTGCGTCGCCGATCACCTCGGTCACGGCGCCGCGCTGCTGGTCGTCGAGCTCTGCGAGAAAGCTGAGTACTCGGTCGGCAATGCCCGCTTCGTTCCCCCTGGCCAGGCGGTCGAAGAACGGGCCGCCCATGTTGCCGGGGTCGATGTACAAAGCGGCTTGGCCTCCCGCCGCCTCCAGCGCACCCCAGAACTCATCGCCTTCGGTGGTACCGGGTAGGGGGAGTGCAGCGAAGAGGTGGGCCAGATGACCGTTGGCCGCTTGGTTGTACGAGACGTCGCAGGCCGCCGCGGAAGCAATCTTCGCGACCTGCCCGGTGTTCAGCCCTCCGTCCTTGGGCCAGTCCACTGGAGTGTTGAGCTGGCGGGCGAGGTGCTGGGCCAGTTCATCGTCGTCGTCTAGGAATCGCCGGACGATCACAAGTCCCCCCAATTCCATGCGTGTTGACGTACTGGAGCAGCTCTCTTTGCCTGCCAGTCCGCCCAATTGGGCAGTGATGCGCTGAGGTGTGCGGACAACGTCTGGAAAGAGCCCGTACCGAAGGACGCCTGCTCTTGGCACGGCCTCGCCGCCAAAGCCGCACGCGCCAAGCCGGTGCGACTGTCCCCCCGCGGGCTGCGAAGGAGAGGTCCGCGACGTCGTGGCCAGCGCGGTGCGCTCCCCGTTGCGTCGGCCCCAGTGGAACGCCGGCAACCTGGAGGGCGAGGACGTCCCTGCCGCGTCCATCGGATTACCCGGCGCCTGTTTGTCCTGGACATCGTCTGGCTCGGCTAGCCACTCACGGCAAACGCTTCGGCGCCGGGCGAGCCATCAGCATTGACCGCATACTCCTTGACACAGCGGTCGGAGCCCGGGTGGTCCACCGTGCCTTGATCCCTCTGGCCACTGCCGTCGAGGTGCCGAATCGTCGGGTAACCCTTCACCGTCCGACGCGACAAACTAGGACATGACGCCGGGATCAGAGACCCGGCTCCGAACGTGAACAGGACTGGCCCGTGACACCCACCACCTCCTTGCCTGCCCCCCGACTGGCTTCCGACGTGACCCCCGCCGACGTCGAGGCGCTCGTCGCCTTCCTCGACGTCAAGGTGCGCGGCATCCTCGCCGCGCACCGCAGCGACACCGACGTCTGGAAAGCCGCCCTGGGGCTGCGTCTGGCGCTGAACCACCGGGCGAGGCAGGCCCGGGAGGCGTACGCGCGAGCGGACCAGTCCCGCGAGGCGGTGCGGGCCCGGTTCCTCAGGTGGAACCGCCTGGCGGTGCTCGCCCTGGGCTGGGAGAAAGACGCGGACTACGACGAACGGTGGAAGGTCGTCGCCCGCCCCGATGCCGAAGGAGCCGCCGTCTTCGCGGCTCTGACGGGCCGCCGGTGAGCGCCCTCGCTACCGAAGCTGGCGGTCGGACTCGCCAGGGTCTCTGATCCGGTCCGGTGGGGAGGCGGAAGCCCCTCCACGGGCCGATCTCATGACCCGAATCGCCTAAACGGGTGAAAACTTGCCCCAGATGTGCCGCCCTCGCCGGAGCCCGTGAGGTCTGTATCTCCATCCGCTGGTCCAGGACTGCGTTATCAGGCCTCCGCTCGTGCCCCCGGGAGCGGTGTCACGCCCTCTGTCACGCTGTGAGGTCTATGAGGCTCACAGGCCGCGTACCCAGGTAGAAGCGGTGAGCTGTGACGAGGCGCGGGTTCAGTCGGGCGGCGTGGCCCCGGGCAACTGCCCCGACGCGGGCCTCAGGCTGCTCGCCGGTACGGCCGCCGCCCAGGGTCTGGTCAGGGGTGGTGCGGGGGTCTGACCCCGAGGACGCTGAGCATCGCCCGGGTCGCCGGGCTGGGATTGAAGGGGCTCCACACCAGGTACTCCAGCCGGTGCGGGCCGTCCACGACCGGGACCAGGGCCAGCTCGGGATCGGCGGCGGCGAGCGGACGGATGAACGCCGATGGCAGCAGGGCGACGCCGAGCCCGCGCCCGATCAGCCGCGTGATCAGCTCCACCACCCCGGCCTCGTAGGCCACGTCGCGGACCAGCCCCGCGGCGGCGAACGCTCGGTCCGACTGGGCCCGCGCAGGCGTTCCCGACACGAAGTCCACGAATGTCTCCCCGGCGATCTCCGCCAGCGTCACGCGGGACGCCTGTGCCAGCCGGTGCCCGGCCGGCACCGCCAGGACATGCGCGTCGTGGTCGAGGACGACCGCCTCCACCCCGGCCGGCGGCTCGCCCTCCGGCAGGCCCAGGAAGGCGATGTCCAGCTTGCCGTCCCGGACCGCCGCTGCCAGGTCGTCGCTGCGCCCCGAGCGCAGGGCCACCCGCACGTCCGGATGCTGGGCGCGGTAGCGCTGGAGCACCTCCGGTACGTCGACGGCAGCCGTGGTCACGATCACGCCGACGGCCAGCCGACCGCGCACCACCCCGGTCGCGGCCGCCGCGTCCGCCACCGCCCGATCGGCGGCGGCCAGACACTCCCGCGCGCCGACCAGGAACGCCGCGCCCGCGCTGGTCAGTTCGACCCGGCGGCTGGACCTGGCGAACAGCCGTGCCCCCAGCTCTCGCTCCAGGGCGGCGATCCGGTGACTGAGCGAGGACTGCACCACGGCACAGCGCTCGGCGGCTCGGGTGAAGTTCAGGGTGTCGGCGACGGCGACGACGTACCGCAGCTGCTGGAGGTCCACTCGCTGATGCTTTCTGTTCATGGCTGTGATGGCAACCATGCTTTGGAATCATGGCTGCCCGCTGGCGAGACTTCCCCCATGCATCCCACGCTCGCCTCGCATCAGCGCCGGGGGCAGGCAGCAAGCGTCGCCCTGACCGCGCTCGCCCCTGCCGCCTGGGGCACCACCTACGCAGTGACCACACGGCTGCTCCCGCCCGGCCATCCGCTGTTCGCCGGGCTGATGCGGGCCCTGCCCGCGGGGCTGCTGGCGCTGGCGATCACCCGGGTGCTGCCGCGCGGGCCGTGGTGGTGGAAGACCGCGGTGCTCGGCGCCCTCAACATAGGCGCCATGCCGCTGCTGTTCGTGGCGGCCGAACGGCTGCCCGGCGGGGTCGCGGGCACCCTCGGTGCGGCCCAGCCCCTGTTGGTCGCCGCCCTGGGCACCGCTCTGCTGCATGAGCGGCCCACGGCCTGGCGGCTGGTTTGGGGGGTGCTCGGGGTGCTCGGTGTCGGACTCGTCGTGCTCGGCCCGCGGGCCGAGCTGGACACCGTCGGCGTGCTCGCCGGGCTCGGGCACACGGCGACCATGGCGGCCGGAGTCGTCCTCACCAAGCGCTGGGGACGCCCCGAAGGGGTCGGCCCGCTCGCCCTGACCGGCTGGCTGCTGACCTCCGGCGGGCTGCTGATGCTCCCGCTCACGCTCGGCCTCGAAGGGATTCCGGGGCGGATCGACGCGGGCGCGACCGGCGGTTATCTCTGGCTCGGCAGCATGGGCGGGCTGATCGCGTACACCCTTTGGTTCCGTGGGCTCGACCGTCTCCCGGTCGGTGCGTCCGCACCGCTGGTGCTGCTGTCCCCGCTGGTCGCGACGGTCATCGGGCTCGCCGAGGGGGAGTCGCTGAGCCTGGCGCAGTTGCTCGGCTTCGCCCTGGCCCTGACCGCGATGCTGGCCGCCCAACTCGGGCCCAAGGAACGGAAGAAGACCGTGCAGGAAGGGGAGATACATGATGACGATCGCCGTGCTCGGAGCCACCGGGATGGTCGGTGGCCGGGTGGTGACCGAGGCGAGGACGCGCGGACACCGGGTGCTGGCGTTGTCCCGGAAGCCGGCGAGTGAGGACCCGGGCGTGACACCGGTCGCGGTCGACGCGCAGGACGCGGTCGCCGTACGGGAGGCGATTGCCGGGTCGGCCGCCGAGGCCGTCGTCCTGACCGTGCGGACGTACCCGGCCGATGAGGACTTCCTGGTCGGCGCCACCCGGACGGTGCTGGACGCCGCCGCGGGGCTCGGGATCCGGGTGCTCGTGGTCGGCGGGGCCGGGGTGCTGCGCAGTCCCGGCGACCGGGAGCTGCCGGTCGCCGAGAACCGCGCGTACGTGCCCCCCGAGTACCGGGCGGTGGCCGCCGCAGGTGTGGCTCAGCTGCACGCCTGCCGCGCCCATCCCGGCGCCGACTGGGTGTACCTGAGCCCGCCGGCCCTGCTGCGACCCGGCGACCGCAGCGGCCGTTACCGGCGCGGCACCGACACCTTGCTCGTCGATGCCGACGGGCGGTCGTACGTCAGCGCCGAGGACCTGGCGGTCGCCGTACTGGACGAGCTGGAAAACCCCGGCCCCGAGCGGCACTTCACAGTCGCCGAGGCACCTCCCGCCTAGCGCTGCCACGTCACCGCGGCGAACAACTTCCTCGACTGGCTCGGCGGCGAAGGGCTCGCAATCGGGACCTGCACCCAGACGGACCTGGAACGCTGGATGGCCGACCCCACGGTCAGCTACCCCGACGAGACCGGCCACTTCGTCCGCTGGTCGGTACAGCACCGGCACGCCCGCGACCTGACCTACGGCACCGTCCGCTGGACCGGCCCGCTCAGCATCATCGACAGCGAGAGACGCTGGGCGGACGCCCGGCGCCTCCTCAACGACGACACCCTGCCGACCCCGGACCGTGTCGCGGGACTACTGCTGATCCTCTACGCACAGAAGATCGCCACCATCAGCCAACTCACCGTCGGTGACGTCGACTTCGACGGCGACGCCGTCTCCATCACGTTCGGCACCTCGCCGGTCGTCCTCCCCACACCCCTGGCCAGCCTGGTCCGCGAGCTCATCGCGACCCGCCGCGGCAAGGCCAAGATCGGCACCCCTGAGGGCGCGCCCTGGCTCTTCCCCGGAGGTCAGCCGGGACGCCCCCTCGGCGACGACCAGATCGGCCAGCGCCTCCACAAGATCGGGATCCGGCCCAAGCAGGACCGCTCCACTGCGCTGTTCACCCTCGCCACCGAAGTCCCCGCCGCGATCCTTGCCCGGATGCTCGGGGTCCACATCAAAGTGGCCGTCCAGTGGCAGCAGGCATCAGGCGGGGACTGGGCCGCCTACGCCGTCGACACCAACTACCGCAGCAAGCTCGACGAGAACGCCCGCAACGCCCGCCACCGGTCCACCCAGGCGTGGTCGCGTCAGGCATCCCTGCCGGGCGCCTCGAAGTCGATCGGTGAACTGGATGACGGGCTGGACCCGTCGATGGACTACCACCTGATTGCGTGCTGCGGCGCGCGCACCTACAACGTGCTGCAGGGCGGTGTGACGCAGGACAACAGCCGTGAGATGCCGCAGATCGACAAGGGGTACCTGGACCAGGACACCAGCCTGGTCACGATCTCCATAGGCGGCAACGACTCAGGGTTCTCGGACATCTTCCAGAAATGCCTGATCTCCTTCGGAGGCAGCAACTGCAAGGACAAGACGTTCGACGAAAGGGACGAGGACAAGGACATCGGCGGCCGGGACGCGAAGTTCGCAGGCCAGAAGCTGGAGACCGCTGTACCAGGCATCATCAACGAGATCGTCCGTCCGGGCATCACCAAGACGCTGCTGCAGATTCACGGCAAGGCACCGCACGCGAAGATCGTCCTCATGGGGTATCCGCCACTGATCTCCGACAGCGGCTCCTGCCTGAGGATCCCGCCCTTCGGCCTGTCCTCGGATTCCGCAGACTGGCTCAACGCCACCGCCGTCACGCTGACAGCGGCGATGCAGGGCGCGGCCGACGACGCCAACAAGCAAGGCGCGAGCGTGTGGTTCTCCGACCCGACGAGCGACTTCGCGGGCAAGGGTGTATGCGGTAGCCCTGAGCAGGTGCACGGCATCGTCAAGGCCCTTGTGCAATCCGACAATCCGAGCAACGACTGGCCATGGCTCAGGAACTACGGCTTGTCGGCCCAGTCGTTCCACCCGAAGATCGAGGGCGCGCGACTGTACGCGAACTCCCTGGAGCGGACCATGTCGGGCATGGGCCTTAGCAACCGCTCGTGATCAACCCGGGGCAGCCCGCAAGGGTTGCCCCGGACCTGTCTGAGCACCCGTACTCATGCCCTGACTCACCAGCCTGGTGGACAGTGGCCCTGGCGGAACCCTCTGGAGGCAACACCCAGCGATGAGAGGCCCGATGAAAAGCACCGCGAAAGGCGGCCTCGCCGTCCTTCTGCTGCTCGCGCTGACCGCGTGTTCGTCTGGAAACCGCGCCGTCAGCCCGAAAGAGGCCCGGACACTGGCTGGCAGCCGTCAGGCGACCGAAGCCCGGCAGCAAGCGGAGCAGAAGCTCCGGAAGGTCATACAGGCCTACGCCGACCACACTCGCCTGAGTCTCGGGCTGGTCGCGGTGCAGGACACCTGTCAGACGGGTCTTCGAAAGCAGGCGTTCTTCCAGGACGGCAGCGACACGTACAAGATCAAGTGCTCGATGAGCGTGACGGCCTACTACGGCGCCAACCCACACCATATGGGTGATGTCATCGACAGCATCCTCACCGCAGGCGACAGCGACCCGCAGATACCCTTCACCCACGATGACACCGGCAAGCGACTACTCGCCTACTACCGGGGCAAGGGACCCAATCCAAACGGTCCTGGAGCCCTCGATCCCAGCAGTGTCTTTGCCTGGGGAGCCACGCTGACCTGGGATCCGGTGCGTGACCCCAATCCCAAGCGCATGGTCGAGGAACCTCTCACTCTGAGTGGGCGTTAAGTCCGTTTCTGGTAGCGGCCTCGTCCGGGTTGGGTGAGGAAGCCTTGGCGGACGAGGCGTCCGAGGCGGCTGCGGGTGACGTT
>NZ_JBVHMR010000040.1:0-58748 GCF_055558375.1 Streptomyces sp. NPDC025793
GACAAGTGGACGGTGGTCGTGCTCTACGGCCTGAGCAAGGGCCCGGTGCGCCATGGCGAGCTGGTCGAGCTGATCGGCGGCATCTCCCGCAAGATGCTCACCCAGACGCTCCGACGGCTCCAGGCGCACGGACTCATCCGCCGCCACGCCTACGCCGAGGTGCCACCCCGCGTCGAGTACGAGCTCACCCCGCTCGGGGCGACCCTGATCGATCCGATCCACACACTGACCGAGTGGGCGAGGGCGAACGGCGACGCCGTGCTCGATGCGCTCGACGCCGATCCCGAACCGGTCGCCCATAGCGGCTGAGGACCCCGCCAGGGCACTGGGCATCCTCTCGGCCGCTACTCGGAATCAGCCCGGCTGTGCTCGGTCCGCAGGTTCTCGACGCGTTGGGCGGTCGACCGCCGATGAGCTGCACCAACGCACCCGGCCTTGCCACAGCATCAGGTTGACACCCCGGAGAAGGGGTGGAACCCGGGTTCGGCCCTCTGCTGGATGCCTCGACCTGGCGGGGTCCGGGAAGCTCTCCCTCCGGGATCCGCGGGTGGGCTCGCGTGGCGGAGGTTTCGCAAGGCGCCGGCATCATCGACCCCGAGAACACCCTGGACTACCCGTAGAGATGTGTTTTCATGGCATGCGAGTTCGGCTTAGTGGGCGGCATGCTTGCAGCCGAGCCAGGCGATGAGCAGCGCTGGAGGTGCACAGGCGCCGGCGACGACTACGGACAGGTCAACGGTCCATTTCCAGATGCGTATTGCCTTCTTCTCCTTCTTGGCGGGCTTGGAGCCCGCCTCGGAGACCGGAGGGGTGCTCGTGGTGGCCGTGCCGGTGGCTCCATGGGTGGCCTGGGCGTTGTTGAACACGGCGCCGTCGGCGTCGCCCAGAACGACAACCTGGTAGGCATTCTCGGTGGCCGTCTGGCCAGGTGCTTTCCGGTCTGCGGGGAGGTTGGCCATCAGCTCTCCCGCGAGTGCGGTCGGCTTGTTGCGTATCTGGTCGAGTACGTATCGAACGGAGGCCTGTGAGACGTTCCAGTACATATCCTCGTAGCGGGCTCCCGCGAGGGTCTTGGACCTGTAGTGGGTCATGAGCTGCGCGGTCTCTCGACTCAGGGGCAGCATGACGCGGACACGCCCCCTGTCATCCGCCTCGGCGAGCATCTCCTCGAGGCGGAAGACGCCTTCCCCGAGGACCAGTTCGTTCTTCACGTGGGGCTTCCGCAACTCGACGGGAATGTCGAACATGCCGATGGACTGGTCGTGTTGCAGAAACCCGGAGGGACGCCGGACGTTCGCCTGGAGGTCAGCAGCCACCGTGCGGTACGTGGGAACCTGATCTCCGGTGCTGTACCCCTCCAGCTCCTTCAACGCCCAGGCGCGCAATCCGGAAGAGTTTGCCTCTGCGGCAAGGAGCAGACAGGTGCGCAGCGCCGTGGAAATCGGCTTGGAATCGTCCCGGACCTCGCTCTGTAGTTCCAGAAGAAGGCCTGTTTGTCGGCCGTCCGCCATGTGTGATCTCCGACCCCATGAGAAGAGGTGGCCGGCCGTCGTACACGAGGCCCGGGCCAAAGAGTACGGAGCAAGTCTCGGCGGAAGACCAATCGCCTGGTCAGGACCGACGAAAGCGCTCGGAGTGGCCGGGTGAAAGCACTCATGGGCCAGGTCGGGCGTTGAGTCACCCCAGGGCTTCAGGACCCGCGCACAGATCCTCTACTAGCAGTAGAGTGGTAGCTATGGCTGACGAGACGAGCATCAAGGTGAGCGCGGCCACCCGCGACCGGCTGGCCGCGCTGGCGAGTGAGCAAGGCACGACGATCCGGCAGCTCGTCGAGGAGCTCGCCGAGAGCCGGCCGACCGCGGCCGAGTACGCGGAGCGCGCCGAGCAGGCACGCGCCGAGCTCGCCTCTGTCCTGGGCACGGCGCCCAGCGAGCAGGCCGAGGCGAAGGCCCGCGGCCTGCTACGGCGTCTTGGCGCCGGCCAGGACCCGGCCGCCGCGTAGTGGGGCAGATCGCGGTCGTCCTGGACCACACAACCGCCACCGCCCTGCACAACCCCACAGACCCGTACAACGAGGCCGTGGCCGCGTTCTACGTCCAGGCCTCCGGCGGGCTCGGCACCCTGTACGCCCCCGTGCTCTCCCTCACTGCCGGCGACGTCGAGCGGCCCGGTCTCCTTGCCTACATCGACGGGCTGCGGTTCGTTACGGTCGAGCCCTTCGATACGGAGGCGGCGGTCACCGCCACCGGGCTGCTGCGCGCCGGGCGCTCCTGGGCGGTCGTCCACGCCATCCACGCCGCCCGCCCCTCCGCAGCCTTTCCCGTCGGCCGCTTCCTGCTCACCGTGACTCCTGAGCTGTACGAAGGAACCGGCGTTCAGGCCGTCCACCCCGACGAGTAGGCCGCCCGGGAGCGGCTGAGGCGGCGGCCGCGGTGATGAGCCCCGGCATGAGTGACCGCGCTCCCCTTCGGCAGGGGGGTCCGTGAGGGAAATGCGAGGGCGGCGTGTCGGTTCGGGGGGCCGTCGTCGGCCCATGAGACCAACTGTTCGGCAGCGACTGTCCGTTCGCGCGGGCGAGGCTCCCGTACCCGCCCTGGTGGAGGGGGTGCCCGCATCCCTCGAACCTGCGCTCCGCGCCTGGATCCGCGACACGGCGGCCCAGGGTGCGGAGGTGGCGTTCACCGCCGGGGAATCCCCGGGCCGCTATGCCTCATCCAGGTCGCGGTCGTCGTGGTCGAAGCCCCTGAGGAGGGGGTCGAGTTCGGCGCCGGCACCGAACAGTGAGCACAGCCGTACGCCGGGCTGCCCGGCCGCATCCGGTGCTCGCTCCCAGTTGAGGACCGGTGCGCCGGCCGGTGCCTCTGCGCAGTCGACGGCGTGCACGACACCCCGGTCGGGGCCGCGGCCGCCGGTCTTCGCCAGCACCCAGCCGGACGGCCGGCGCGGACCGAGGATCTCCCGTTCGACCGGCGGGGGCGGAAGGCGGGTGGTGGGGACGTCGTCGTACGAGACGCCGTCGATCGGCCGGACGTGGTCGGGAGCCTGCACCCACACCGTGTACCAGGCCGGCTCCACGCCCCCGTTTTCCGTGTTCTGCCGGAGACAGGCGCGTGGCGGAGCCAGACCACACCGGCCGGCACAGCCGGGAGCTCAGCGCTCGCGGTGGCGCAGGTAGTGCCGTGCGGCGCGGGCGCGGTTGCCGCATCCAGCGGAGCACCACTCGCGGCGCGGATGGTCCTTGAGGAAGAACACCATGCAGCCCGGTGCGTGACAGGCCCGCACGTCGTGGCGCTCCGGGCCTGACAGCAAGGCGGCGGCGCTGCCGGCCAGTGCCGCGAGCGCAGCTGGGACGGGCGGGCGGTCCGTCGCAACGGTGGTCGTGAAGCCGTCCTTTCCGAAGCTCAGCTGCACCCAGTAGGGCGCCGCGGCCGCGCAGGCGTTCAGGTGGGCGAGGTCTTCCTCGCGCGCCTGGTCGTTCTCTGTCGCCGCCCTGATCAGGTTGCGTATGGCGTCACGCAGCGCCAAGAAGTCGGCGGTCTGGGTATCCGTCAGTTCCACGTCGGCCAGCGGTCCGCCGTTGGCGAGGCCGAGCGCCGTTGCGTGGCCTTGCAGCCACGCGGCCAGCTGATCGGTCGCGGCGATGTCGTCCCGCAGTCGGCCGCGCGAGCGGAAGAGGGTGTTCGCGAACTCCACGGCCAGCGGCTCGTCCGGTTCGGCACCAGCAGTCGACGCCGGACGTCCTGTAGTCGTCATTGACTAATGGTAGCTCGTACTTGCATCCATTAGATCCGACTGTCATGATCGGAACAGTTCCTAACGGAAGCAGTGCACACTAGCCATTAGAATCCTCGGGGGACCCGCATGTCAGCCACACACCTCGCACCCCACCGGAGTGCGGACGCGACGACCACAGCCCCGCGAACGCTCTGGCGCAACGCGGACTTCTTGAAGTTCTGGTCGGGGGAGACCCTCTCGCTGTTCGGGAGCCAGGTGACCAACCTGGCCCTGCCGCTCACCGCGGTACTGGTCTTCCATGCCACCTCCACCGAGGTCGGTCTGCTGCGCTTCCTGCAGTTGGTGCCCTACCTCGGGCTCGCCATGGTCTTCGGCGTCTGGGTCGACCGGGCCCGCCGCAAGCGGGTGATGCTCCTGGCCAACGGCGCGCGAATGGTGCTGATCGGGCTGATCCCGCTGCTGTCCACCGCGCACCTCCTGACCCTCCCGGCCCTGCTCGCGCTGGCCTGCGCGATCGGCGTCTTCTCGGTGCTCTTCGACGTGAGCTGGATGTCCTTCGTGCCCACGCTGGTCCGCCATCGCGACCGCTACCTGGAGGCAAACCAAAAGCTGGGCACGACCTCCTCGGCCGCCGAGGTCGCCGGTCCCGGACTCGCCGGCGCACTGGTCGGCGCCCTGACCGCGCCGATCGCCCTGATTGCGGACGCCGCCTCGTACCTGGTGTCCCTGGCCACCCTGCTGTGGATCCGCACGCCCGAGCCGCGGCCCGAGCGTCCCGATCCGACCCGGGCGCAGGGCAGGCGGCACCTCGGCAGGGAGATGCGCGAGGGACTGCGCTGGGTCTTCGGCGACAAGGTGCTGCGGCCCCTTGCGTTCATCGCACCGTTCTGCAACTTCTCGATGGTCACCATCTGGACCATGTTCCTGCTCTACGCAGTACGGGTGCAGGGGCTGACGGCCACTCAGGTCGGCGTGGTCTTCTCCGCCTCCAGCCTGGGAGGGCTGCTCGGGGCGGCACTGTCCCGTTGGCTGATCGCCCGCTTCCGCCTCGGGATCCTCTACGCCGTCGCCATGTCGGCGATCTTCACCGGCCCGCTGCTGATCCCGCTCGCCACGGGGTCCAAGGCCACGGTGATCGGGTTCTTCGTCCTGTCGTTCTTCATCAGCTACCTGGGCCTCGGGGTGGCCAATGTGGTCATGGTGAGCCTGCGACAGGCGCTGACCCCGACCGCTCTCATGGGCCGGATGAACGCCGCCTTCCGGACCGTACTGTTCGGCGGCGGCTCCCTGGGCGGCCTCGGCGGCGGGCTGATCGCCGGCGCACTGGGCCTGCGCACCGGCATCACCGTGCTGGCCGTTGCCTCGGCGGCGATGGTGGTCCCGGTCCTGCTCTCCCCGGTCAGCAGGCTGCGGAAGCTGCCGCAGCGGACCACCGACGAAGGCTGACCCCGCCTCCGCACACACGTCCCACCGCGCAGCCAGGCACAGACCCGGTCCGGCCGTCGAGCACCTGCAACCCGCTGAACCGGCAGACGATCCCCCGCCGCGCGTTCCCGCTCGGCGGCCGAGAGATGAAAGAGGAGAACAGCCTTGAAGAAGGCTCGCGTAGCCCAACTCGTCGGCATCTCCGCCGCCATCCCCATACTCATGCTGGCCACCACCGGCAACGCCTGCGCCGACGGCAACAACGTGACCTGGCAGGACGACGCGACCAGCCAGTGCCTTCACTGGAGCAACACCGACGGTTGGAGTGTCTAGGCCGATAACCGCGCCACCTCGGTCGGGGGTTCAGCCGACACCGAGCACGGGACGAGGCGGGGTCCGCCAGACCCTTCCGCACGGCGGTTCCCGGGTCGGGGAGGTCAACCGCGCAGGAGGCCCCGGGAGACAACGAGCGCCGCGCCAGGAGACAGCTACCAGCGCGCGTCCCGCCCTGCGCGCCGTCCCGGGTGAAGCACTCGGTTACGCACCCAGCCCCGCCGAGGGGCAGGATCTCGACAGCGAGCCGGACCGCCGGCTCGCCCGGGCGGCTGCCCGGTGAGCGACGCCATGCACATCGTCCTGGACGACACCGCGATGGCCGCCGCCGGCCGCGGCATGCGCGCCGTCGACAACGCCTTCGACCAATGGGTCGTCCCGGCCAACGAGCGGTCTCTCACCGACCTCGCTCGCCGCGCCTTCGACGAACTCCGCGCCGCGATGGCCTTCCTCCACGGCTGAAGGTCCCGGGTCGCCGACTCGGTCGGCGGCAGGCCTCGGCTCGAGGCATCGCCTCTGGCCGTCAGCCGGACAGGGAAACACCGCGTTCCGGCGGGTTACTTCTGGGTGACGTCGGTGCAGTAGACGTCCTTGTCCGGCAGGTGGCCGGTGGTCAGCAGGCCGACGGCGGCCTTGTCGGCGCAGGCGGAGCCTTCGTTGTAGACGTAGTGCCCGCCGTTGTCGACGCCGACGAAGGCGGAGCCGTCTCCGAGGGCCTTGTGCAGGCCGACGCCGCTTTCCCACGGCGTGGCGTTGTCCCGGCGGTTCTGGAGGATCAGGGTGTTGCGCGGGCCGCCGGGCACTACCTTGACCGCCGCCTCGGCCGGCTTGTCCCAATAGGCGCATGCCCAGATGTTGGCGGGCATGCCCGCGGTGAGCGGCCACATCTTGCGGTCGGCGGCGGTGCGGGTGGCGTAGCCGTCGACGTCGTGCGGCCATTCGGCGTCGCCGCAGGTGAGAGCCATGAACATGGTGGCCTGGTTGTCCGCGGGGATGCCCGGGGACGTCGGTGTGTCGGCGAACACCTCCTTGAGAACGGAGACGTCGGCGGCCGTGGTGCTGCCATGGGTCAGGTCGTCGGCGGCCTTCCAGAAGTCGGCGAGCACGGGAAGCGTGTTGTTGTGCAGAAGCAGGGCGTAGGTGATGTTCCGCAGCAGCGCTCCGTCCAGCGACGCCGATGCGCCGGGAATCGCTGCGGGCGTGCGGTCGAGCCGGTCGGCGAGGGCGAGGTAGGTATTGGTCACCTGCGCGACGTTGGTGCCCAGCTTGAGGGTGCTGTCCTGGGCCGCGGCGACGCGTGCGGCGTCGGGGAACCGGTCGGCCATGCCCTTGCCCCAGGTGTCGGCGACCTGGTTGGCCCATACCTTGGTCGGGTCGACGTTGCCTTCCAGGATCATTCGGTCGGTGTGGTCCTGGAAGAGGGAGCGGTAGACCGCGCCGAGGTACGTGCCGTAGGACTGGCCCCAGTAGGAGATCTTCTTCTCACCGAGCGCCTGTCGGATGCGGTCCATGTCGCGGGCGGTGTCGGCGGTGGTGTAGTACCGCAGGTTCTTGCCCACGGTGTCGGCGCACTGCTTGGCGTCGGCTTTGGCGAGGGCCACGTTCTTGGTGATCGAGCCGTCCGCGGCGGGATAGGGGAAGATCCCGGACACGCTGGGGTCCTTCAGACCGCAGCTCTGTGGGGTGCTGTGTTCGACGCCGCGCGGGTCGAAACCGATCAGGTCGTAGCGGTCCAGCACGGACTTCGGCAGTGTGGACGCCATGGTTTCGGGCATGTCGAGACCGCCCAGGGCGGGCCCGCCGGGGTTCAGCAGCAGGACGCCATGTCGCTTCCCGGGTTCGGCGGTGGACAGCCGGGATACGGCCACGTCGATCTTCGTGCCGTTCGGGTTCTGGTAGTCCAAGGGCACCTTCAGCGTCCCGCAGGTCAGGTGGGGGTCATGGGTTTGTCCCTCGGCCGGTGCCGGGCACTTGCCCCAGGTGATCGCGGTGTCGGTGACAGTCCCGCGGGCGTTCTTGGCGGAGACCTCGGCCGGTTGCGCGCCCTTGGCGTCGGCACCACACGCGATCAGTGCGGTGCCTGCCAGCGTGGAAGCGAGCACAGCCGCGGCGAGTCGAGGGCCTCTGGGGAAACCGTGCTTCGCGTAACTGTGTGTCGTGGTCATGGCGCTGTCCTTAGCTACTCCGCTGGTCGGCCTGCCTGGTGCGGCCGTTGTGTTGACGATTCGAGTCAACAAGAGACGGCCGGTGGCGCGCGTCACGGCAGAGAGGACAAATCAGGTAGCTCGCTCGGGGGGTCCTGGGCGACCCCGAGAACGGGGCGGCCACCGTGGGCGTATCGGATCAGATGTGGACGCGGACCGAGCCGCTGCTGCCAGCTTGCCGCGCCGCACGGATCACCCGAGGCGCCAGCGTCCGAACAACCGGACAGTGCTGTCGGGCATCCTGCTTCGTGCCGGCATTCCATGGGTGTCCGGCACGACGCGGGTGGCCCGGTCGTGGTGGACCAGAGAGCCGCGCAGGGCGGGGAGCATGCCGATCGGGCGAGCCGGTCCATGATCCGGATACCGCCTCGGCGGGGTGGCCGGCCAGGAAGGAGCGCGGCCGTGGCCGCGTTTTCCGGCCCCGGCCGGGGGCACAGGGCCGTCAGGCTCAGTCGCCGCCCGCCGCCAACCCCGCCCGGTACGCCAGGACCACCGCCTGGACGCGGTCGCGGAGGTCCAGTTTGGTGAGGATGCGGGAGACGTAGGTCTTCACGGTCTCGTGGCTGATGACCAGTTCAGTGGCGATCTCGGCGTTCGACAGGCCCTCGCTGATGAGGAGCAGGACCTCGTGCTCGCGGGGGGTGAGGACTTTGAGGCGCTCGCGCTCGGGGGAGGCGGGGGCGGCGGAGGGGCGGACGCGTTCGGCGAAGCGGCCGATCAGGGTGCGGGTGACGGCAGGGGCCAGGAGGGACTCGCCGCGGGCGACGACGCGTATCGCGTTGATCAGCTCGGGCGGTGGGGCGTCCTTCAGCAGGAAGCCGCTGGCGCCGGCGCGCAGGGCCTCGTACACGTACTCGTCGACGTTGAAGGTCGTCACGACGAGGATCTTGGCGGGGCTGGCGGAGTCGGGCCCCGCCAGGCGGCGGGTGGCCTCGATTCCGTCGAGCAGGGGCATGCGGATGTCCATGACGACGACGTCCGGCTTCAGTTCCTGCGTGCTCCGGACCGCCGCTCGGCCGTCGACGGCCTCGCCCACGACCTCCATGTCGGGCTGGGCGGAGAGGATCGTGACGAACCCGGCACGAACCAGGGCCTGGTCCTCGCACACCAGCACCCGGATCACAGGGGGCGGAACACTCACGCTGCACCTCCCGAGGGGATGCGTGCGCACACCCGGAACCCGCCCTCCGGGCAGGGCCCCGCCGCGAACTCGCCCCCCAGCATCTCCACCCGTTCCCGCAGCCCGGACAGGCCCCGGCCGCCCGAGACGTGCGGGCCGCCGCCCAGGAGGGCCGCGGAAGCGGGTGCGCCGTCGGCGGGCCCCGCGGTGGTGACCTCGACGTCCGTCCAGTCCGGGCTGTGTGCGAGCCGTACCAGCGTCTGCCGGCCCGCGGCGTACTTCACGGCGTTCGTCAGGGATTCCTGCACGACGCGATACGCCGTGAGCTGGGCGCCTACGGCCATGGCCGGCTGCTCTCCGTCCTCGACCAGCTCGATCGGCTGGCCGCCCGCTCGTGTCTGCTCCACCAGGTCGGGCACCCGGCCCGGCACCGGCGCCCTCTCCCGGGGCGACGCATCACCGGTCGCCTCCAGCACCCCGAGCAGGAACCGGAGTTCGGCCAGGGCGCGGCGGCCGGTGCCGCTGATGGCGTCGAGGGACTCGTGGAGGCGGTCCGGCGACTCGGTGAGGTACCGCGCTGCACCTGCCTGCACCACCATCGCGGTCACATGGTGGGTCACCACGTCGTGCAACTCCCCGGCCAGACGGCTGCGTTCCGCCGCGATGGCCATCCGCGCGGACAGGCGTCGGCGCTCGGCCTCCTGCGCCCGCCGCCCGCGTACCTGGGCACCCAGGCCCCACACCACCGCCAGGACCATGTAGTAGAGCAGGTAGTCGGTCAGACCCTCGGGCGAGCCCAGCACGTGCAGGACGACGCCGAAGACCACGTACCCGCCGGTCGCCGCCAACGGTACGACCCGCCGGAGGCGGTCCTGGTGGGCACCCGCGGAGTACAGCGCGACGTACAGGCCCAGACTGCCGAAGCTCGGCGGGCAGCCCAGGCACTCGTACACCGCGAATGAAGCCCCCACCACCGCGAGGCAGGCGGCCGGCCGGCGGGTGCGCACCGCAAGCGGCAGGGCCTGCCCCAGGGGCAGCAGCACACTCGCGACCGAGGCGTCATGGTTGGGAAGGTCGCCGAACTGCACCCCGAACCGCGACAGCGGCGCCGCGAGCGACAGCACGGTGAAGGCGAGCGCGACCCCACAGTCCCTGGTGGCGGCAGAGCGCGATCCCCACCACCGCGACAGCACGCGGAGCCGGGCGGCCGCGGCGGCCACCGGGTTCACGCCTGCGGATGGGCCCCTGTCCTGCCCATGCGCCGTTGACGCAGGGGATGCCGAGCCCGATGGTTCACGCGCTGCTGGGTCTTCTGTCATCAACATCCGCGATCCTGTAGGTCCCGCCCTGAGCGGCACCAGGACCGGGCCGTGGTCCGCGGCCCGCCTGCTCTTTCGGTACGACCTGTTCGGTATCCGCACCACACGGCACCGCGGGCCGGACGGTCTTGCACGGTGAGCCTAGCGTCCTGCGGCGGGGGGCTGCGTCCCCCGGGAGAGGACAGCCGGGTAGCTCGCTCGGGGGATCCGCGGAGACGGCGAGTGCCCACCCGTCGGTGACGACGCTCAGGAGGCGCGGCCCGTTGCTTTCCGGCATCGAAGGCGCAGACCACCCACCGGGAGCAGGTCATGAGGAGGAAGCCGTGTCAGGCGGCGGCGAGCGCCCCGAACGGGCCGAGCGGGTCGCCGTGGTCACGCACCTCCTACCCGAGCTGGGTGTGCCCGCCCGGTCGAGCACCCGTTCCAGGTCTCGACAAGCGGAAGGAACGGAGACGCCGTGACGGAGGATGTCCTGGAGGCCGACGGTAGACCCGGCAAGCGCTCCGAACGGCCGCTGGGCGGGTGCCGGCGGCCATGCCCGTGTCGCTGACCGGTACTCGGATCTCGTCCGTCGCGCTGCCCTGGTTCGTTCTCGCCACGGCCGGCAGCGCCACCCGGACCGGACTGGTGACCTTCTGCGAGACGGCTCCCTGCGTGGTGGTCAAAGCGTTCAGCGGGCCGTTGGTGGACCGGATCGGCCCGCGAGCCGTGTCCTGGACCACGGATCTGGCCAGTGCAACCGCTGCCGCTGCGGTTCCTCTGTTCCACGCCCTGGGCCTGCTGTCCTTTCCGTTCCTGCCGGCCCTGGTCGCGCTGATCGGCGCGGTGCGCGGCCCCGGCTACCGACTCAAGAACCGCCTCAAGGCCATCGAACGGGACACCAACGTCGCCTGACCGAGGAACGCGGGGCCCTGGTCCAGGACACCCAGCTCGGTGTCCGGTCGGCAGAAGCTACAAGGTTCACGCCGGCCGCGAGGGCGCGCCGGATTGTGTCCGAGTCTGCGGGCTTCGATCGTTTGCCTGCCATCGTGCACTCGCCTGTGTGCACTGCGGTCGGCGGGGAGTCCCGGTTGAGCCCGTACTCGATCATCCAATCCGGAGGTTCCGGTCGGGCCTCACCACCTGCCGGCCCACCAGCACGCCGCGGGAGTCTTCGTCTGGGGGTTCTGGGGCGTACGGGCGGGCTCTTGGGCCTGGGAGCGGCGGTTTACCGAGGTGCGTCGGGATACGCGGCGGTCGCGCGGATCTCGACGAGGAGTCCGGGGCTGGCGAGGCCGCTGACCCCGATGATCGTCCAGGTCGGGTAGGGCGCTTTGACGAGGCGCTGTTTGGCCTCGATGAAGCCGGGCAGGTGCTGGCGGATGTCGACGTGGTAGCTGGTGACGTCGACGAGGGCGGAGGTGTCGAGGTTCTCCAGTCGAAGGATCTCCTCGATCTTCAAGATGGCGGTCTCGGTCTGCTCTTCGATGGTGTTCGGGATGGTTCCGTCGGCGCGGCGACCGATCGTTCCGGCGATGAACAACAGGCCGTGCGCGCGGACCGCGGCGGAATAGCCGAAGCTTGCGAAGGCGCTGGTGGTTCGCCCGAAGACCGGGTTGTCCTCAGGGACCTCGACGGTGTGGACGGTCATTGTGGTGCTTCCTTTTCCTTGTTGGCGGGGTCGTGGAGTCCGTGGAGTCAGTTGCCCCAGCGGGACGAACGGCAGGCGTGTTCCAGTCGGGTCCGGCCGAAGGTCTCGCGTTCGCGGAGGAATTCGCCGGGGATCGCGTACCGGGGTGCGTTCTTCGGGTTTCTCGCGGCCTGCGCGACGATCGCGTCGGTGAGTGAGCGGACCATGTCCAGCCGTGGATAGGCGGCGTGCACGGCGTCGGCCTGCTCGTCGGTGACGGCGTCGACGTGGTCGGCGCCCAGTGGGCCGCCGAAGTCGAGGGCGACGCCTTCGCGGACGAGTACGCACAGCGTGCCGCGGCGTTCCGCGATGCCCGGGGAGGTGTGCAGGGCAATGGCTTGCCAGACCTGGTCGGCGTCGGCTGCGGGCACCCCGTGGTCAATCAGGAATGCGGCGGCCCGGTCGGCGCCTTCGACCTCGAACCGCTGGCTGTGCGGGCCGTCCGAGGCCACGCCGAGGTCGTGCATCGCGCACGCGGCGAACAGCAGGTCGTCGTGGTAGTCGTGGCCGACGGTCAGGCCGAGGCGGCCGGCAACCAGCCGGGCGAACAGGTAGCTGCGGATGCTGTGGTTGAAGAGGGACGGCGTTTCCACCGGTCGGATCAGGTTCATGACGGCGTCGGCAAGCGGTGTGCCGGGCAGCGTGATCGGGTCGGCGGTCGCCTCGTGAGTACGTCCGGTCATGTCTTCAGCCTGGCCGCGACCGCCCTGACCTGGTGAGAGGCAAAATTTCCTCACTTCGTTAGAATCTTGCCATGGCAGTGCATCGAGTCGCGGTCCTGGCGCTGGACGGGGTCACCCCACTCGACCTGGCGATCCCGACGCAGATCTTCACCACCCGGCCGGAAAGCCGCTACGAGATGACCCTGTGCGCGCTGGAGGCGAAGGTGGCGACCACTGCGGGCTTCGCATTGGTCGCCGACGGGGGCCTGGAACAGGTGCGCACCGCCGACACTCTGATCGTGCCGGGATTCGAACCGATCCTCCCGTTGCCGGACGCCGTGCTCGATGCACTGAGCGAAGCTCGCGACCGAGGCAAGCGTGTGGTGTCGATCTGCACGGGCGCGTTCGCGCTGGCCGCGGCAGGCGTACTGGACGGGCTGCACGCCACGACCCACTGGAAGCACATCGACGAGTTCGAGCGGGGCTTCCCGGCTGTCACGGTCGACCGCGACGTGCTCTACGTCGACGAGGGCGACGTGCTCACCTCGGCCGGGGTGTGCTGCGGCATCGACCTGTGCCTGCATATCGTGCGCCGCGACCTGGGAGCCGAGGTGGCCAACCAGATCGCCCGCGGTCTGGTCGCCGCCCCCCACCGAGACGGTGGGCAGGCCCAGTACGTGCCGGCTCCCGTCGCGGTGGCCGGTCAGGCGTCGCTGTCCGGTACCCGTGGATGGGCCCTGCACCGGCTCGGCGAGCCACTCACCCTGCGCGTGCTTGCCCGGCACGCGGGCCTCTCGCAGCGCACCTTCATGCGCCGGTTCAGCGAGGAGACGGGCACGACCCCGTTGCAGTGGCTGCTCAACGCCCGGCTCGGCAGGGCGCGGGAACTGCTGGAAACCACGGACCGCTCAGTGGAACAGGTGGCGCGGGACTGCGGGCTGGGCACGGCAGCCAACCTGCGGCTGCACTTCCGTCGCGCACTGGGCACCACCCCCACTGCCTACCGCCGTACCTTCACACGCT
This sequence comes from Streptomyces sp. NPDC025793, assembly GCF_055558375.1. NCBI lineage: Bacteria > Bacillati > Actinomycetota > Actinomycetes > Kitasatosporales > Streptomycetaceae > Streptomyces > Streptomyces sp. NPDC025793. Next base: position 13,491 of record NZ_JBVHMR010000040.1, read on the forward strand.
CGACGTCGCCGGCAGCCCCGCGCTCGGACTGAGAATGGGCACCACGACACCGAAGGGTTTCGGAGGCGGGTCGCTGCCGCCAAGCTCGACCTGGCCGGCTACTGCCCGCTGCGGGCCCGGACCAGGCCGGAGATCCCTGCGACCCACCCACCCTGCTCGCGCACGCCCGTGACGCGATGGGCGACGTGTGAGTTGCAGTGGAGTGCGTCAGCTGTCTGCGCCGGGAGTGTGGGGTGTTTGTGCCGGTCGGGGGAGTGGACGGGGGCGTGGGGGGTGTCGCTTTGCTGGTGAAGGTTGTTGTCGTTCGCCAGTCAGGGTTTGTTGTCGTGTGTGCAGGCGTTCGAGGGGCCCGGGTACAGCAGGCCGGGCGTTCAGAGGGCGGCCGGTTGCGGTTCGGTCGGGTTGCTACTGCGGCGGGAGTTCTCAATCCGATCTTGCGGGGTGCCGGTCGAACGTGAGTGCCCTTGGGTAGCTGCGGCGGCGGCCCGAGATACTGAGACCTGACGGCGAGAAGCAACACCATCGACTCGGGGTTCACCGGTTGCGGCTGTCCGCCTCCGCCTGGCTCAGCATCCGCTTGAGCAGGGCGCTGAGCGCGTCCTGCTCTGCCGGGTCGAGCGGGGCGACCATCGAGTCCTCCGCCTGCCCGCGCAGCTCCATCGCGGCCAGCCAGCGGGTGCGCCCCGCCTCGGTGAGCTCCACGTCCACCCGGCGTCGGTCCTCACTGCTGCGCACACGCCGTACCAGCCCTGACTGTTCCAGGGTGTCCAGGCGGCCTGTCATGCCGGCAGGGGAGAGCATGAGTTCGGCCGCCAGCTCGGAGGGGGTGGCCCGCCCCGGGGCCTCGCGCGCGCCGAGCCGGTGCAGCGTGGCGAACTCGAACTCCTGCAGGCCAACCTCGGCCAGGGCGCGGTCTTTGGCTTGGCCGACATGTTTGGCCAGGAGCTGAATGCGGGTGATGATCCCCTCCACCCGCGCGTCGAACGGAGCCTTGCCGCGCCAGCGTGCAAGGTGCACGTCGACGGAGTCGTCCCCTTCTGCGGGCCGCTCCCGGCCCTGACTCTCGGTGTTCATGTCTCCAGTATGCTACGCCAGCTTATATTTCGTTGTCAAATGATTAGCTGGCGAAATACTATGCGTGCATGACGCAACCCATGCGCCGACTGCTGGTCGGCCGTACCTGCGCGGCGCTGGCCACCGCGCTGATACCCACCACGCTCACGCTCGCGCTGCTTCGAGGACACGCCGCAGGCTCGACGGGTTCGGCAGGGGATCTGGGCCTGGTGCTGGCATGCGAACTGCTGCCCATGCTGGTGCTGCTGCCGGTCGCCGGCGTGCTGGCGGACCGCTTCCCGCCACAGCGGGTCGTGCTCGCCGCCGATCTGCTCAGGGGCGCGGCGCAGACCGCGATCGGCGCGGAGCTGCTCTGCGGCCTGGTCCGGGTGCCCGACCTCGCCGTGCTCGCCGCGGTCACCGGCGCCGCGGTCGCCTTCGGCACGCCGGCGGTCCGCACCCTGGTCGCGGCGACCGTCGACGCCGACCAGCGGCTGCGGCTGAACTCGCGGCTGGACGTCGCCACCGGCCTGGCCCAGACCGCCGGCCCTGCTACGGCGGGCGGCATGATGCTGATGCTCGGCGCCGGCTGGTCCTCGCTGCTGACCGGCGCGCTCTTCATCGGCTCGGCGACCACCCTGGGCGGCCTGCACACCCGCCGGGCCACCAGGCCGGCCGACGGCGGCCACGCGGGGTTCCGGGCGCAGTTGCGCGAAGGCTGGACCGAGACCCGGCGCCACCGCTGGTTCCTCACCAATGTGCTGGGCCATGGAGTATGGCATCTGGCGGCTGGCTTCCTGCTCACCCTGGGACCGCTGATCGCTGTCCGGAGCATGGGCGGTGACGGCGCGTGGGTCCTGGTGGCCCAGCTGGGGACCGTCGGCATGCTGGTCGGTGCTTTTGCCGCAGGTCGGCTGCCGATGCGCCGCCCGCTGGTCGGCGTGGCCGTGGGTGCGGCCGTCCTCGCGCTCCCGCTGGCGGCCTTCGGGCTGGGACTGGCGCTGCCCTGGGCGGCGTCCGCGTACTTCCTGGCGATGTTCGGTATAGGAGTGCTCAGCCCGCTGTGGGAGACCGCCATCCAGCGCCGCATCCCGCAGGAGGTGCTCGGGCGGGTAGGCTCCTTCGACGCGCTGATCTCGTTTGCCGCCCGCCCGTTGGGCCTGGCCGTGGCCGTTCCGGTTGCCACCCTCCTCGGCACCTCGGCACCACTGCTGGCAGGTGCGGTGCTCGTGGCAGCGGCGAACCTGGCCGTGCTGCTGCTGCCCGAGGTATGGGAGCACCCGGAGCCGGTCACGGCACGGGGCGACGCCGGGCGCGAACCTGTGGCCGCGGCGGGCCAGGGTCAGCCGGAGGCTGGCGCCGGGGCAGCGGACGGCAGGTAGCCGGAGGAATGCAGACCCGGTGTCCGCCCGTGCCGTTGCCTGACCGGCTGTCGTCGTGCCCATCTTGAGGGCCACGATGGGGTCCCGATGGGGTGATCGTGGCAACTGCCGTGCATAAGAACAGGGCGTCTTGGCGGCTCGAAGGGTGTCCACGCCAACAAGCCGTCCAGGAGGCCCTGTTGCCGGAGTTCTACGGCATGGTGGGAGCGGAGTCCACATCGGTCACTCGCGCGTGTGACTGCCTGGCGCACAGGTTCGGGAACGCCGGCGACCACGGGGCGCGCCGACGCCGCTACCCGACCGACATGTCGGACGCCGAGTGGGCGGTGGTCAGGCCGCTGCTGCCGGTGCCGGGCCGGCTGCGGGGCCGGGGCGGCCAGCCGGAGGCATACTGCCACCGAGCGGTACCGGACGCGATCCGCTACCTCGTCGACAACGGCACGAAGTGGCGGGCGATCCCGATCGACCTCCCGCCGTGGGACCGGGTCTGTGCGTTCTTCCGACGCCGGCGCGATCACGGTCTGGTCCGGGAGTTCCACGACCGGCTCCGCCGCCGAGTGCGCGAGCAGGCGGGGCGGGATCCGGAGCCGAGTGCGGGCGTCATCGACTCCCAGTCGGTCAAGGCGGACGCAGTGGTCGGATCCGACAGCCGGGGCTTCGACGGGGGCAAGCTGATCAACGGTCGCAAGCGGCACGTCGTGGTCGACACGCTCGGCCTGCTGGTCGCGGTGATGGTCACCGCGGCGGACGCGGGCGACCGTGCCGCCGCCCAGGTGCTGCTCGCTCAGGTCGCCGCCGCGCACCACCTGCTGGCCCTCGTCCGGGCCGACGGCGGCCACACCGGCAGCCTCGTCGAGTACAGCCTCGCCGTTCTCACCGTGGTCCTTGCCCTCGTCAAGCGCAGCGACGACACGCGCGGCTTCGTCGTGCTGCCGAAGCGGTGGATCGTGGAGCGGTTCTTCGCCCATCTGATGCGAAGCCGCCGCCTCGTGCGCGACTTCGAGCGCTCCACCAGCAGCGCGGAGGCGGTGATCCACTGGTCGATGACGATGCTCATGACGCGCCGCCTTGCCCGGCCACGTCCTTGGCGAGCGTGAACCGGCCCGGCGCTGACTCGACCAACCTGCCCCGGGCCACCAGCCGCTTCGCCTTCGACCGCAGCGCCTCCACCTTCCCCGGCACCGGGTCCAGACCGAAGCAGGCGGCCATCTCCTGGCACGTCAGCGGACCCTGCCCGAGCCGGTTCCGGTCCGCGAGGGCCTGCAGGATGCGCTGGTAGTCCACGGACAACGCTGCCCAGGACAGCCCCGCATGCCACATCGGCACCACGGAGGTCCGTCCGCTCGTGGGAAACCCGGGCATCGGAGAACCCGTTGGCCAACGACGGACGGCCAACGGCAGCACAGCACCCACGGAGCGTCGTCTGGTGCAGCGCACCCGACCGGCTACCTGACGCACCGCCTTCCGCCCCGCCCTCCACGGTTGAGGCGGGGCGGTCGGCGTTCAGCATCTCGGGCTTGCGGCACCCGGATGTGGAGCCCGGCGCGCCCCTCGGTCCGCGTGAGAGGCGCGCCTGCCTTTAGAGGGCGCTGTTGTTGCAGCCCATGGTCGAGCCGATGCTGGTCTGCTGCGCGCCCGGGTTGCCCTCGCCGTTGAGGCCGTTGCCCAACAATCCGTTGAGGAGTCCGACCTCGCCGAGGACGTCGAGGTTCAGGTCGTGCGACCTGCATGTGGAGCTCTGCTGGATGTTGAGGTGGTCGCCGTGGCCGCCCTCGCCGCCGGCGTGGGCGGTGCCAGCGGTCATCAGTCCGACGCTGCCGAGGGTGGCGACCAGGACGGCAGCCTTGCGAAGCTTGTGCATGTGGTCTCCGTGAAAGTGAATGGGTGCGATCTCTGGTGGATCGACTTCTTTCGCGTACGAGACATTAATGTGAAATGTCATAAATCGGACAATGGCGCGCCGGTTGTGTGCCGCGGTGGCTGCACGCGTGCGGGGCGCCGGTTCCGCTCATGGGCTGATGTGGGGACTCACGGGCTGTGGCACAAGCCGTGGTTGCTGACCAGCGGTTGTTCCACCGTCTCAGGTCGGTGGCACCGTCGGCAGTCTCACGTACGTGGCACTTCCTCACGTCCGGCCTGATCGGAACCGGGCCCAGAGGGATAGGTGACCGGGACCGGGGCGGGCGAAGGCGTCCTCGAAATCGTCGAGGGCGAACCGGCTGTCGGTCACGGGGCGGAGGGCGCCCTGCGCGGCCAGCGCAGCGATCGTCTTCAGACCGGGGCCGATGGCTTCCTCGGGTTCGTTGTGGATGGCGTAGCCGGTGAGGTGTTCTTCGCCGATGAGCAGGTCGACGACGTCGAGTTCGGCCTGCTCGCCGCCGGTGAAGCCGAGAGAGACCACGGTGCCGCCGTTTCGTACGGAGCGAAGCAGTTCACCCGGCCGTACACCGCCCACGGGCAGGGCGGCATCCGTCCCGTGCCTGCCGGTGGCCTCGGCGACGGCCTGGTGCAGATCGCGCGTGGACAGGTCGGTGATCGCGTCGGCCCGTGCCTCGGCTGCGCGCTGTACCTTGTGCGGGGTGGAGACCACGGCGATGGGGTCGGCGCCGAGCGCCTTGCCGGTCTGCACCAGCGTGCCGCCCACGCCGCCGGTGGCGCCGGAGATCAGGACGGTCTGCCCGCGCTGTACGTGGGCGGCGATGGCGGCGGCGGTGGGGAAGGCGTCGGCGTTGAGGACCCGGGTGCGGGCCGCGGCGCCGTCCGCATCCGCGAGGAGCACGTCGTGGAGGCAGGCGACGCCGACTCATCTCAACTGCGGCCAGGCGTTGCGTGACCAGCCCTGGGGCAGGCCAGGGACTGAGATCCGCGCAGGGCCGCATCTGGTTCTGACCTGCGGCGGAACCCGCTGGTGTGTGGTTTCCGCGGCGCGCTTCACGCGGATCACGACTGGCTGTGCTCCCCATTGAGCAGGCCGATCTCGATGGCACGGGCCGGATCGCGCCAGATCCCCATCGCGGTTTTCATGGGCAGGAAACCGAGCCCGCTGTAGAAGGCCTCGGTACCCGGGCTGGCGTAGAGAATGATCTTCTTGTGGCCCTGGCGAGTTCTACCAGCTTGCGCATGATGCGGGAGCCCAAGCCCCGTCCCTGGTGGTCGGGATGCACCGCCACATCGCCGATGTAGGCGCAGTCCACGCCGTCCGCGAGGGCCCGGCCCGCACCCACGAGCGCACCGTCGGCGTAGACGAAGCAGGCGAACATGCTGTTGCCGAACACCGTTGCCAGCGCCTCGGGAGGCTTGTCGCCCAACGGCGCCATCCGGTACAGATGCGCCAGCTCATCGAAGTCCACGTCATCGGCGCGGTGCACCCAGGAATAGTCACCCACTGTTCGATCCCCACCTCGGCCGAGCCATCCGGTCCCGGCGTGAACAGACACCAACTGGCCGGCCGGGGGCGGACTTCCGTCGGCCCTCCGGCCCGCTCTCCCCGGCCACTCACTCGAAGCGCAGGCTGCCCGTACGTTCCCGCTTCAGCTCGAAGAAGTCCGGGTGCGCCGAGAGGGTCCGCACCGCGTCGAAGAGCCGCGCCGCCTCCTCGCCCCGCGGGATGCTGTTCATCACCGGGCCGAAGAAGGCCATTCCGTCGATGTGCATCGTGGGCGTGCCCACGTAACCGCCCGCCGCAGGATCCTTGCCCGCGTCGTGGCTGCGCTGGAGGGCAGCGTCGTACTCGGTCGAACGCGCTGCCTCCGCGAGGCCCCCGGGGAGCCCGAGGTCGAGCAGGGACTCGACGGCGACCGCGTCGAAGTCCTCCATCTTCTTGTTGTGAATGCGGGTGCCGAAGGCGGTGTAGAGGTCGCGGAGCACCTCCTCGGAGTCGTGCTCGGCCGCGGCCACGGCGACGCGGACCAAGCCGAGGGAGCGGTCCACGAGGTCGCGGTACCAGTCGGGCAGTTCGTTGCCCTCGTTGTGGAGATACAGACTCATGACGTGGAACCGGACGTCGAGGTCGCGCAGGGCCTCCACCTCAAGGATCCACCGTGAGGTGATCCAGGCGAAGGGGCAGGCGGGGTCGAAGTAGAAGTCAACCCGGGTCTGTGGCATGGATGATTCAGCTGTCACGACAGCGACGTTACGTGCCTATTGGGGCATGATTTAGATCCAATGCTGTGATAAAATCTTGGTCCACTTCGGCTACCCGGGGCATCGCTTTCCACCCGGCCAGGTGCGCTGCCGATGCTTTCCCACGCTCTGCTGGAGACTTGGCGCCGGCACCGGGGCCGGATGCTGACCCGGCGGCGTGCGCGGTGCGATCGCCGCCTTCGCGACCTCGATCGCCGCGGGTCGTTCCATCAAGTCCTCGGCTCTGCCGAGTTCTTCCGGTGGGCTCAGGACACTGAGACAGCCGCCCGGGGCGGGGCCGCGGCCGTCGCCGGTCGTCTCGTGCGGCCGTTCGGCGGCCGGGCCTTGCGGCCGCTCCCTACCGCGCAGAGAGCAGCGCCGTAGTGGCCGGGGCCGGGGCAGGCCGGATGGGCCAACACAGCGGTGGGCGGCGGAGTGGCTCGCGTCGGGGGTGCCGACCCGGCGCGGCGGCCGTCTCCATCCGCTGCCGCGCACCTTGTTGTCTCGAAATCGCTGTACCGGATCCCGCGTGGCGGCCGCGCCCGTCAGCCCCGCCGCGTCCAGCTCGCTGCCCACATCGGGCCGGGCGCAGGTCGCTGCGTGAACCGTCGGCCGACGAGGACGAGGGGATTTTCGGAGATGCAGGTCAGTTGTGAGCCTCGGAGGCCGGAGTGCGGCCGAGGGCGATCGTCCGCAACAACCGCCGTGACGGGGCCATGGCGGATGACAGCCGCCACGTCTGCCGGCGGGGTCCAGTCGCAGTCCCGGGTGCCGGGCTGCGCTGGCATGGTCATCGCACGTCGACGTAGTCCGTGACCAGGGGGCTCTTGAGGTATTGGTCGCCTATGTTGCGGTTCAGGGCAACTGCCCAGGTGCCGTCCTGGGTGTCGTTTTGGGTGATGTTGCGGATCCGGCCCTTGGAGTCGGTGCTCAGGTCACTGATGTAGCGGTAGGCGGAGGCTCCGCGAGGCCGGAAGTACAGGGCGGGGTTGGCGCCGGCGAGCGGCTTCCAGGTGGTACCCGTGTAGTACTGGAGTGTGCCATTGAGGTGGATGAGGCCGTTCCTGCTGATCGGTTCGGGGGTGACGTCGAACCCGGTGATCCGTGTGGGGTAGCGGCGTAGGTGGACGGGCTTGGTGGTGCTGCTCGCGAGGTCGGGGTTGCCGTTGAAGCGGGCACGCCAGTAGGCGTTGTGCTGCGCGGTGAATGACGCGCCGAAGACTTCCTGGAAGTTGGGCTTGTTGTAACGGATCTTCACCGGGATGGTGGAGGCGGACTTCCAGCCGGTCTTGCCGTCCTTGGAGTATTCGATGGTGACGGCGGTGTTGGACGGCCAGTGGGCACGGGGATCGCTGTACTCGATGTCTCCCGAGACGTGTAGTCGGGAGTTCTCGTCGAGCGTGGCGTCCATGGTGAGGTCAGTCGTGTATGCCACGTGGAGGCTGAAAGGCTCAGTGGCAGGCTGCAAGAACGGCGTGTCGCCGAGGACGAGTTGGCCGGTCGGCAACGGATTGTCCGAGGGGACGCGCAGGCTGTAGAACCCGTTGTCGTCCGTGGTGGTCGTCCCCCCGAACCCCTGCGAAGAGCCTGTGCCTATGAGGCTGAGTGACGTGTGCGGCAGCGGCTGCCAGCCGTCGGCCGTCTGGATCTCCGCGTGGCCGGTGACCGTGCCCGTCGTTCCCTGGCGCAGGTTGAGGGCATGTGTGCTCGCCGTGAACCGGGTCGGTGCCTGCACGGGGTTCATGGGCTGCTGGGGCGAGCGCAGGAGGATCGCCCCGGGGTAGGCGCTGGAGTCTTGCGGCCACACCGTCATGTCGGCCCAGTACACGGCGGGGACGAACGAGAAGGTGAGGCGCCCGTCGGCGTCGGTCTGCGTGTTGAACCTGTTGTATGGGGAGGTGCCCTGGCAGGTGATGACGACCGGCGCGTTGGCGACCGGAACCCGTGTGCCGGGCGTCCGTGGGTCCTCGGCAACTTCGGTACCGCTGACGGTCACTTTTTGATGGAAGTAGTCCGGCTTGGTCGGCGTCACCGTAAGGTCCGGGACAGTGAGAATGGTCTGGTACTGCAGTGTCGAGCGTGAGGCGACGCCGGTGACCGTGGCGCCGGAGGAGTCCTCCATATCGACGGTGATCCGGTACTCGCCGAGGTCCGCGAGGTGCACCGGGGCCCGCCAGACTCCGGACCGGCCGTCCGTGCCGGACTGCTGGGTGAAGTCGTCAGTGGATCCGGCCTCGGGCGCGCCGTTCGGGCTGCCGACGGGGGTGAAGTGGGCGGTGATATGGGTGATCGCATTGTCCGAGTGCGCAGTGATGAAGACCATTCCGGGATGGTCGTACCAGGCGTTCGCGTTATCCAGGACGGGACCAGTCCCTGGAGCGGCATCGGCACGGGCCAGGGCAGGGCCGGTGAACATCGAGGTCGCCAGCGCTGTGGCAGTGGCGGTCGAAAGCAGAGCAGCGCGTCGCACGGTGTATCCCCCCACAGGATCACATGGCCCCAGCTCAGGGGGCCATCCGGTACCCGGCCCGACATCACCGTTGGTGCGGATCGTGACCAAGTGATGGATGAATATAGCGGCTGGATCGAACACAAGCTCTCACCTTGTCGTTTGTCCGGTGCGGCGGGGTTTGGTGCCGGTCTTGTGGTGGGTTGGGTCGGCGGCGGAGTTCGCCGGTGACCAGGAGTAGGCCCACGTCGTAGCGTTCGGCGGGGTGGCGGTTCTTCGAGCCTGGTGGGCGGCCGGGGCCAGGCCTGGAGTGGGGTGACCCCGGCGGTGTGGACACTCTGACAATGGATCTTGCAGATCCAAGGGAAGGTGTGTCCTGGTGGGACGTAGGTCTCCGTATCCGGAGGGGTTCAGGAGTGACGCGGTGGCCTTGTGCCGCGCGGCGGGCGGGAAGCGTACGTACGCGGCGGTCGCGGCGGATGTCGGGGAGACCCTGCGCAGTTGGGTGCGCCAGGCCGACGAGCAGGTGGGCCGCGGTCACAGCCGCAGTGACCAGGCCGGGGAGAGCCGGGATGAGGAACTGGCCCGGCTGCGGGCGGAGAACGGCCGGCTGCGCAAGGCCGAGAAGGAATGGGATTTCGAGCGGGAGATCCTGCGGCGGGCGGCGGCCTGTTTCGCGCAGGAGAGGAAGTGAAGACCCGCCGCTGGGACTTCGTCTCCGCCCGTGCCGAGACCTTCGGTGTTCAGCGGATGCCGGGTTCTTCATGTCTCGCGCTCCGGCTCCTACCGGTGGATCGCCGGTGCGAAGGCCCGAATGGAGCGGCAGGTCGCCGACGACACCCTGGGCGCGGAGTTCCGCGAGGTCCACACCACGCACAAGGGCACCTACGGAGTGAGGCGCGTCCATGCCCAACTGCGGGGCTTTGGGTACACCGTCAACCGCAAGCGTGTCGAGCGGTTGACGCGCCTGCACCGGATCGAGGGCCGCCACCTGCGTCGGCGCAAGCGCACTACCGTGCGCCGAACGGCTCGCACCGCCCGCCCCGGACCTCGGCCAACGCGACTTCACCGCCGGGCAGCTGAACGAGAAGTGGTGCGGCGACATCACGCCGATGACCAGGCACACGCAGGCCAGGAGCAGGAGTAGGAGCAGTTGGCCGAGGTCGTGGTTCACGCCGCTGCGCAGGCTCCTGGGGTCGGGGGCGGCACGGCCTCGAAGTGTTCGGGATGGTCGGGGCGCAGCGCGACGGGCTCGCGGGCGCCATGAGCCCGGACCGATCAGTAAGGCCGGGCCGCATGACCGACGTCTCTACGAAACCCGGTGATTGACACACTGCTGTTCGCGTCAGAGTGTGTCCGGCGGAGGTTGAGGCAGTGGGTGGGCTCCTTCGGGGCGCAGGCCGTCGAAGATGATCGCGAGGTATCGCTGCCACAGGTCTGGTGAGGCGTCCGGGACGGAGCTGGTCACGTAGTTCGGCGCGCACATCAGCAGGATGACGTCGGTGCCGGTGACGTCGGGCCGGATGGCGCCGTCTGCACGGGCCCGGTCGACCAGGGTGTCGATGGTCTGGAACATGGCCGTGCGCGCGTTGCCGACTTCGGGGCGGGTGTCGCCGGCCTCCTGCAGGAACGACAGGTCGCGTTGTTGCCGCTGGTGTGCGGCGGTGGCGAGGAACTCCAGCAACGCGGCGCCGGGGTCGTCGGAGTCCAGCAGGCGTTCGCCGATGGCGGTGAGGGCCTGGATGCGGTCCAGGACGATGGCGGCGATCAGGTCGTCTTTGGTCGGGAAGTGGCGGAAGACGGTGCCTTTCCCGATCCCGGCCCGGCGGGCGATATCGGCGACCGAGGCGTCCAGTCCGTGCTCGGCGAACTCGTCGGCCGCCGCTGCCAGGAGCAGTGCGCGGTTGCGGGCGGCGTCGGCGCGTAGCGGGCGGGACGTGGTCATGGTCGCAGCCTAACAAGTTGACCGCTCGGTCCGGTTGTCGCTAGCGTCTTCCGCCGGGGCAGAAGATGACCGACCGGTCCGTTTTTCTGGAGGGGCTTTGAACAAGCACCGATTGATGAAAGCCGTCGTCGCGACCGCCTTCGGACCGCCGGAGCAGTACACGGTGGCCGAGGTCCCCGTTCCGCGACCCGGCCCAGGACAGATCCAGGTACGGATCTCCGCCGCGGCGATCAATCCGGCCGACGTCCGACTGCCCAGCGGCGAGTTCGGCGACGCCGTGCGGTTGGAGTTCCCGCACATCCCCGGCAACGACTTCGCCGGAACCGTCACCGAAGTCGGCGACGACGTCACCGCCTACCGAGTCGGTGATGAGGTGTTCGGCCTGGCCGTGCCTCGGGCGTTGCGCGCGATGGCCGGCAAGCGCCCGTCGGTGGGCACCGGCACGCTGGCCGAGTACGCCGTCGTCGAGGCGGACACCCCGCTTGTCGCGCACCGCCCGGCCGAGTTGCCGGCCGAGGACGCGGCGGCGCTGGCCACCGCGGGCCTGACCGCGCGGGCGATCGCGACGACCGCGAACATCCAACCGGGCGAGCACGTGCTGGTTGTCGGGGCGACCGGCGGCGTCGGCACCGCTTTGATTCCGCTGCTGGCCGCGGCGAATGCCCACGTGACCGCCACAGCGACCGACACCGACGCCGACGTACTGCGCGAGCTCGGTGCAGCCGAGATCATCGGCTATCGGCAGGCGGACTACCCCGCCGGCATCGACGTCGCTGTCAACGTGGTCTTGCAGGGCGACCGCCTGACCGGCCTGGCCGCGGCGCTGCGTCCCGGTGGCCGCCTGCTCACTATCACCTATCCGGTGCCGACGCCGGAGCTGATCGGCCGTGACGATGTCGAGGTGCACTTTGTCCTCGACATGGACGGCGACCTCGGCGGCATGCGTGAAGTCGGCGACGCAGCCGTGCGTGGAGAACTGCGTGCCACGATCGGACACCGGTACCGGCTCGACCGCGGCCCGCAGGCATGCGCCGACTTCCTCCGCGTGCACACCACGGGCAAGCTCGTCGTCACGATGTAACCGTGCATCCCGTCGGCACGAAGGACGTCCCATCGGCGCCTCGCAGGCCACGAGCAGCCGAAGCGCCGATGGGCACCCTCAACGCCCTGCCAGAACCCGCAGGGACCCAGGGCTTGAACCACAGCAGGCGACACCGAGCCTTGCGGCCCCCCGGCCAACCCCGAAAGCACTCAAATCCTTGATGGTCGACCGGATGAGCCGGTCGCCAGGCAGGACGCTGGCCAACTGGGCCTGCGTCTCGGCCGATCGTCCACTGAGGTCTGGAGCTGGTGGGGCTTCCCCGTGATCGTGGAACCACATGGAGACGCTGCCTGGGGAGACCGCGCATGGCGCCCGGTCCAACGCCCGCGCCAACACCCTTGGGCGTACCTGCACTTCAGGCCCGCGACATCATGTGTGGGCGCGGGGTGGGGGCCCTGCTGTGGTGCGGGGGAAGGTGCGTACACTGTCGTAACTTGAGCGGACTGGGTACCGGCCGCCGGCGTGCATCCCCCTCCCCCCACCACCGTCGGCGTTGAGCGCCCGGTGCGCTCCCTTCATGGGGAGGAACGGGTGGCTCAACACCCTCACAGACGCGGCCGTCTGCTGGCCGCGGCTACCGCGACCGTGCTCGCGGCAACCTTCGCTGGTCCCGTCGCCTGGGCGGACACCGCCACACCAGGACCGGTCACCGCGCCGACCACTCTGCCGGCCGAGACCGTTCCGGCCTCGGTCGACCCGGGCGGGGTCGTCGGCGTCTCCTCGTCCGGCGTCCTGCACGGCAGTTACGGGAACAGCTACGCCTGGACGGACTTCGCCTCCGGGACGACCACGCAACTGGCGCTCCCGGCCCGCACCCGGGAAGCCCGGTACGCCGGCAACGGGCTGGTGGCGTTCTACGCCAACGGCGCCAGCGGCACTCCGCTGGTGTTCCAAAGTCTTTCCGACGGCAGCCGCCAGACGGCCTGCGACTGCTACGTGTACGGCGCCTTCGCCGGAAAGGCCCTGGTGTCCAACCAGGGCAGGGGGCTGGCACTCGCCTCGCCGGACGGCACCCTCACCCCGGTCGCCGCGCCGACCGGCGCCGTGTTCAGCAGCTCGGTCTCGGGCGGCGGGGACAACGATCACATGCTGATCCCCTATGAGCAGAATGGCGCCCAGTACTACCTGTGGATCAACGCCGACGGCAGCAACTCCGTGATCGACGCGTCCTCGCTGCCGGGGACGGGACGGTTCGCTGTCGGTGACGGCAAGCTCGCTTTTCTGAACGCCGCCGGCGACGTCCGGGTCTTCGACGCAAGCGACGTCACGGCGCCCCCGGTGTCCGTCACCCTGAGTCTGCCCGGCCCGTCCCGCCCGGTCGGCGTGGTGGGGGACAACCTCATCGTGGTCACGTCGGCGGGGGATTCAGGCCTCACGTTGTCGGCGCTCCCGCTGAACGGGGGGCCCGGCCAGTCCCTGGGCACCGGATACCCGGCCACCGTGCCGCTCACCGATCCGGAGTCCCCGGACGGCAAGGTCGTGGTCGCGCAGACATCGGCGTCCGGCACGACCCTGCGTGTGCTGACCGCCGCCTCCGACGGCTCCGTGGTCTCGACCGCGATCGCGGACTTCCCAGTGGCCACCTGGCGGCCGGACGCCCTCGCCCTGGCGAACGGGGAACTGGACGCCGCCTACACCAGCCCGTACACCCCGGACAGTTCCCGGATGGAGCACACAGAGCTGCCCGTCGATGCCGCGGGGAGCACGGGTGCGACCACCTCACTGACTCCACTGCCGCAGGGTGACGCGCTGTTCGCGTCCGTCGATGGCTCACCGGTCGAGGTGGACACGGCGAACGGCGACATCATTTCGGGCGCCGGGTCCAAGTTCTCCACCGGCCTGTCCGACCTGCGCGATGTCCAGGTGGCCGGTTCGACCGAGGCGTTCAGCGGCCTGACACCGGCAGGGACCCGGATCATCCAGGTCGGTACGGGCGTCGAGGCGAAAAAGTGGCCGTTCAGCACGTTCGCGCTGTCCGCGACCACCCTGTGGACCCAGACCGCGCCGGGCACGGTCACCGGCGTCAACCTGGACACCCTGCCCACCACCGCCCCCGCGCCCGGCACGTTCACCGTCGCGGGCTGCCCGCTGTCGGTACTGCGGGCGAACGGCCCGTGGCTCTACTGGGCCTGTGCCACGGCCGACGGAGGCGCCGGGGTCTACAACACGGTGACCCGCATGTCGGTGCCCGTGCCGTGGACCGCCGACGGGGACACCGCGCTCGGCGACGGGTTCGTGGCGACCGCCTCCGGCAGCACGCTCAGCGTCACCGACGTCACCAGTGGTGCGGCGCAGACCCGCAAGGTCGCCGACCTGGCCGACCCCGTGCTGGGACAAGGCTGGACCGTCGACCCGTACGGCGGAGGGATCGCGTACGCGGGCAGCGACGGCACGGTGCACGTGGTGCCCAGCGGGGTGTCGCCGTCCCACGTGGCCCTGTACGGCCAGACGACCGGCGTCAGGAGCGACAGCACGGGGTGGCGGGGCACGTGGCAGGTCTCCCGGCCGATCGCCTCCTGGACGCTGACCGTAACGAGCTTGGCCACCGGCAGGGTCGTCAACACCGTCACTGGCGGTCCAGCCCGCGCGCAGTTCACCGCACAATGGGACGGCACCGAGCCGGGCATCACCCGGCCCTCGATCGGGCCCTACACGTGGAAGATCACCGCACGGCCGGCCGACGGCCGGGGACCGGACGCCACCGCCACAGGTACGACCCTGCTGCCCGGCGGCGCACCGGCGTTCCACGACTTCCAGTCGGCGAACGGCCTGCCGGACACCTTCGGCGACATCCTGGTCCGCACCTCGGCGACCACCTTCTCCTACAAGGACAGCACCGGAAACGGCTCCTTCATCCCACTCACAGACAAGTCGACCTGGCCCGCCGGCACCACGGTGGTGCCGTTCGGTCCTCTGCGCGACCGAAAGACCAACGACGTGCTCGTACGCACGCCGTCCGGTGATCTGCGCGTGTACTCGACCCTGTCCAACGACAGCGCCTACACCGACCTGGGCACCGGCTGGAACCAGTTCAAGTGGCTCGGCTACGCCGGGGACGGCAACGGGGACGGGTACCCGGACCTGCTGGCGTGGAGCGCGTCGAACGGCAACCTGTACCTGTACCCGGGCAACGCCCAGGGCCGGTTCGGGGCGCGGACGCTGCTGCGCACCGGCCTGGCGTACACCAAGCTGATCGCGGTCGGGGACGTCACCGGTGACGGGGTGGGGGACCTGCTGGCGTACGACTCCAAGCGGAACCTGTGGCTCATGGCCGGCAACGGCAAAAGCAACTACGCAGCGCGCAAGGAGGTCTTCGCCGACTGGGGGCAGGCATACAACACGATCACCGGAGTGGGCGACGTGACCGGTGACGGCAAGGCGGACCTGCTGGAACGCGACTCCGCCGGCGATGTCTGGGTCAATCCCGGCCGCGGAGACGGCACGTTCGGCGCACGAATCAAGGCTGGCGCCGGCTGGCAGAACTACCAAAATCTCTACTGACGGCCACACGGCGCGGGGTCGGAGGACAGCCCTCCGGCCCCAGAACTACTCCAACCAGGCCTACGCCGTCGGCTGACCTCGCGCTTGCCGATAACTGCATGTCACAGGCCCCGGACCAAGATTGGTCCGGGGCCTTTCCCCCTGTGTCACCGGCAGGATTCGAACCTGCGACACCCTCTTCAGGAGTGGGATCGAATCCTTGCCGGGGAGTGCCCGACGCTGCTATCTGATGCTGTTTTCCCTGGTCAGCAACATGCGAGCGGCGTAGTCAATTCCCCGCGTGTCGCCTCGTGCCGGACAGTCCGCTCACGCATCGCGGCGGCCTTCGTGCCAACGCCGGCCGTGCAGTTGAGGGTCAGCCGGTTCCGGCCGGCGGTGTTCTGGTCGGTGATCCTGACGACCAGCATCGTGGGCACCGCGATGTCGGACTTCATGAACCGCGCCGCCGGCCTGGGCTGTGCCGGCGGCGCCACCGTGCTGACGACCCAGCTGGTGCTCGTACTGAGCGGGTGGCGGGCGACCGGCCAGACCATGGACGTGGAGCGGATCGCCACCACCAAGGGCGAGATCCTGTACTGGACCGCGACTCTCGTGTCCAACACGCTGGGCACCTCCAGCGGTGACTTCCTCTCCGACGGTCTGGGCACCGGTTTCCGCGACAGTGCCCTGGTACTCGGCGGTGCGATGCCGCTGATCCTCGCCGCCCACTACTTGTCACCGGTCTCGGGCACCGTGCTGTTCTGGGCCGCCTACGTGCTGACCCGCCCCTCGGCGCGGTTGCGGAGAACGCCGTGGAAAAGCCCGTGGCGCAGGGCGGCCTCGGCGTCGGAACCACCCTCACCTCCGGCGCCCTGCTCGCTGTGCTGGCTGTCCTGGTGGGTTACCAGCAGCTCACTCATCACGAGCAAACGCGCACGATGGATCCTCTTTCCCGAGGTGGGGGCCAAGCCGATCGCCGGCCGGAGGCGGCTCCAAGGCGGTGAAGGCAAGTCTGATGGTCGATGGACGCGGAGCAGCGGTCAGTGGGCGGGTACCTCGAACCCGAGGGCGGCCAGGGCCTCCTCGGCGGCCTGTTGGTCCTGTTCGTAGCTGCCGCCGGAGATGCCGAGGCCGCCGACGCATCGACCGTCGTCGATGATCGGGTAGCCGCCGCCGACGGCCATCAGACGCGGGTGGCCGGCCAGCGGCGCGACGCGCGCGTCGGCGAGGTAGTCGTTCCACGTGTGGGTGGGGATGTGGAAGGAGGCTGCGGTCCACGCCTTGTCGAGGGCGACCTCGGCGGTGAGGAAGGGGGCGTCGTCGGCCCGGTCGAACGCCTTCAGGTGTCCGCCCTGGTCGGTGACGGCGACGGCGGCCGTGAAGCCGATCCGGGCGGCGGCGGTGTGCACTGCCCCGACGAGGGCGTGGGCGGCGGCCTGGGTGATCGAGGAGGCGGGGGACGACTTCTGGAGCGTGTCGGTAGTCATGAACGTTCCTTTGTTGCTGCGCTGTGCGGTGGGGCGTGAAGCAGCCGGGGCCGGGTCAGCGCAGCGGTGAGGCGGGGGTGGGGACCACGCGGGTGACGACGGTCTTCTCCGGGATCAGCAGGGCGTAGACGGCCGGTCCGATCTCGTTCTTCCAGCGGTCGTGGTCGTAGACCGCCTTGTACAGGGCCTCGCTCTGGGCCTCGTCCTCGAACCGGCGGATCCAGACGTAGCCGTCCTGGTCCTGGTCGTCGACGAAGGAGGCGGTCACGTCCATGCCCAGCGAGGTCTGGAACGGGATGACGGTGTCCTCCATGTAGCGGACCCACTCATCGCGGCGTCCGGGCTGGGCCTGGTAGCGGCGGATCTCGTAGTACACGGCGGTACTCCAAACGGCTTGTGCGGATGGTCAGTTGGCGACGGTGAGGACGAGCTTTCCGCGAGTGCGGCCGGCCTCGCCGCGGGCGTGGGCCACGTCGGCCTGCTCCAGCGGGAAGGTCTCCTCCACCTCGACGGCGACGTGGCCGGCGTCGATCAGGTCGGCGATCGTCGTCAGGGCCGCGCCGTCCGGCTCGACCAGGAACGGGGTCACCCGCACACCGGCCGCCTCGGCGGCCTGGGCCAGCTCCGGGGAGACGCCGGCCGGGATCGCGACCAGCAGGCCACCGGGGCGCAGGACCTTCAGCGAGCGGGTGCTGGTCTGGTCGTGGGCGTCGCCCACCAGGTCGATGACGACGTCGACGTCGGCGGTGGCGTCCTCGAAGCGGGCGGTGGTGTAGTCGATGGTCTCGTGGGCGCCGAGTTCCTTGAGCCAGGGGTGGCGGGCGGCGCTGGCGGTGGCGATCACGTGGGCGCCCAGGTGCCGGGCGAACTGGACCGCGAAGTGGCCGACCCCGCCGGCGGCGGCGGTGACCAGAACACGCTGGCCGGCCTGGACGTGGGCGGTGTCGACCACGGCCTGCCAGGCAGTCAGCGCGGCCAGCGGTACGGCGGCGGCGTGCACGTGGTCGAGGGCGGCGGGCTTGCGGGCGAACTGCCGTGCCGGGGCGGTCACATACTCGGCGTAGCCGTTCGCGACGCGCGGGAACCACGGCATGCCGTACACCTCGTCGCCCACCTTCAGCGTGGTCACACCGAAGCCGACCTCCTCCACCACACCGGACACGTCCCAGCCGAGGGTGAACGGCGGCTCACCCAGCAGCCCGGCCATGCCGGTGCCACCGCGGGTCTTCCAGTCCACCGGGTTGATCCCGGCGGCGTGCACCCGCACCAGCACCTCGGTGGGCAGCGGCACCGGGCGCGGCACCTGCTGGACCCGCAGCACCTCCGGACCGCCGAAACCGTCCTGGACCACCGCGCGCATCATGTCTGCGGACATGCGTCATCTCCTGAGAAAGCATCCTGAAAAGGGCGTCCTGCGGGGGGCCGTTGGCGGCCCTCCCGCTGACGTCGATGACGCTATCCCCATGGATATAGTTACCTACAAGGTCTAGTACTTCCCATTGGGAAGTGACCTGGTGAGGAGAGTGATCATGACGACCACCTGCCCCAGCGGCCAGCATGCGCACCACGACGTCTACGCCGCCCAGTGCCCCTGCCGCGCCCTGCTCGACCTTCTCGCCAACAAATGGTCCGCGCTGGCCATCGGCGCCCTCGAAGAGGGCCCCAAGCGGTTCGGCGAACTCCAGCGCACACTCCAGGGCGTCAGCCCCAAAGTGCTCACCCAGACGCTGCGCCGCCTGGAGGACTTCGGCATCCTCGACCGCACGATCTACCCTGCCGTCCCCCTGCACGTCGAGTACGCCCTCACCCCGCTCGGCCAGAGCGCCGCCATCCCGCTCAACGCGCTCCGCGCCTGGGTCGAGGACAACATCGACAACGCCCTCACCCCTGAGCCGGCCGTACGGTAACCGGGGCGCGATGCGCACCTGCGAGGGCATCATCAACGCCTGACCCGGCGGGCGGAGACGCCCGCGAGATGACCATGAACCGCAATGCGGCCGGTACTGCCAACGGTCCGTGACGCTTACCGAGGCAGAAGAGGCCGGTGAGCCCGGCGATCGCCGACCGCGACCGGCATGTCGAGTCCTACCGTCTACGCGGCACGAGTCCGGCCTCGAAGGCGGTGATCGCCAGGTGGACGCGGTCTCGAGCTTCGAGCTTGGCGAACAGACGCGCGACATGCGTCTTCGCCGTCGCCGCGCTGATCACCAACCGCTCGGCTATCTCAGCGTTCGACAGTCCCTGTCCGACCAGCGCCAGCACCTCGCGCTCCCGGTCGGTGATCCCCGCGATGAGACTTGAGTCCGCGGCGGGCTCGGCGTCCGGTTCGGGGGCCGCGGGGCCGGACGTTCCGGCGAAGTCCGCGATCAGCCGCCGGGTCACGCTCGGCGCGATCAACGCGTCACCGGCCGCCACCACGCGGATCGCGTCCAGGATCGCGTTCAGGGCCATGCTCTTGAGCAGGAATCCGCTGGCCCCGGCGCGCAGTGCGCCGTAGACGTACTCGTCGTCGTCGAAGGTCGTCAGGACCAGCACCTTGGGCGGGTCCGGCTCGGCGGTCGCCTGCCGGGTCGCCGCGATCCCGTCCATGCCCGGCATCCGGATGTCCATCACCACGACGTCCGGCCGCAGCTCACGCGCCAGGCGCACCGCCTCGCGGCCGTCGCCGGCCTCCCCGGCCACCTCCAGGTCGTCGGTGTCGCCGATCAGGATTCCGAGCCCGACCAGCATCAGTGGCTGGTCATCGACCAGCAGCACCCGCACGCTCATGCCGGAAGCCTCGCCGCCACCCGGAATCCGCCCTCCGGACGCCGGCCCGCGCTGAACTGGCCGGACAGCAACGTCACCCGCTCGCGCATGCCGACCAGGCCGAAGCCGCTCCCGCCGGTCGCCGCCGAGGACCTCGGTCGGCCCGGCCCGCCGAGACCGTCGTCCCCCTCGTCCACCACCTCGATGCTCACTCCTTCCGGCTCGTAATCGACCGCGACCCGGCACGTTCGCGCCCCGGAATGCCGCACCACGTTCGTCACCGACTCCTGGATGATCCGGAACGCCGACAGTTCGATCTCCGGCGGCAGTGGACGCTGCTCGCCCCGCCAGGTCACGTGGACCCGCACTCCGGCGTCGGCCGTGCGTTCGGCGAGGAGCGGGATGTCGGCCAGGCTGCCGGCCGGCGCCAGCGGAGCGGCCCGCGGCATGGCGTCGTCCATCTCGGCGCGGCGTAGCGCCCCGAGCATGCGCTGCAGCCCGAGGAGCGTCTCCCGGCTGGTGGTCTCGATGCCGGTCAG
Organism: Streptomyces sp. NPDC025793; assembly: GCF_055558375.1. NCBI lineage: Bacteria > Bacillati > Actinomycetota > Actinomycetes > Kitasatosporales > Streptomycetaceae > Streptomyces > Streptomyces sp. NPDC025793. The sequence goes on from NZ_JBVHMR010000040.1 coordinate 33,798, forward strand.
CGCCCGCCGCGTCTGCTCGGGCTTGGTCTCCACGACCCGCGCCGCCGCTCCCGACAGCACCGTGATGATCCCGATGCTGTGCGCGACGCTGTCGTGCAGTTCACGGGCGATCCGCAGCCGCTCGGCCATGACGACGCGGGCCTCGGTCTGCTCGTGCAGGGATTCGAGGTATTCACGGCGTTTGCGATACACCCCCCCCGAAGACCCACGCGACCGCGAACCACAACGCGAGCCACCCGGCCCACTGGACCGCGTCGCCGACACTGACGTGGATGTCGTTGACGAACGCGGCCGCGACGCCCGCGACGGAGCCGACGGCGGCAGCCTTCGGCCGCCGGGCGGCGATGTACCCGCTCAAGGCGACGAGCAGGATGAACACGACCAAGGGCCGCGCGCCGAAAATGTCGCCGAGGGCTGATTCGCCCAGGACCGCCGCGAAGACGGCCGCCGGCAGACGGCGCACCAGCAGGATCGGAAGGGCGAGCACGACGCAGAGACCCGTCGTCTGGTAGCGCCCGAGGTCGGGGAACCGGAACAGGCCGTCGTCAGGGCTCGGCGTCGTCAGGGCGAGCATCAGCGCGTAGAAGCCGGCGATGGCCAGCACCACGGCGTGTGACATCAGCCAGGTCACGCGCTTCGATGTCGAGAGACGCTGGAGAAGCTCTTCCACACGGAGATCGTATTCAGTGGCGTCGGCTCTGCGCGTCGCCCCGGGGATGTACGCGGGTACACCTCCGGGCCGATGGCCCGCGGGGGAGGTGACATCCGCCGGCCGACGCGAGGGATCACGATCCGTTCCTAGGTTCATGGCCATGACGAATGCACCGATGATCGATCTCCAAGACGCGACAAAGAAATATGATGACGGCCCGCCCGCGCTGGCCGGTGTGACCTTGTCCGTGGCGGCTGGTGAGTGCGTGGCGATCCTCGGGCACTCCGGCAGTGGCAAGTCGACGCTGCTGAACCTGGTCGCGGGTCTGGACAAGCCTTCCAGCGGCAGTGTCACCGTCGACGGCACCCGCGTCGACCAGCTCGGTGAGGCCGATTCGGCGAAGTACCGCCGGGCCTCGATCGGCATGATCTTCCAGTTCTTCAACCTGCTCGACGATCTGACAGTTCTGGACAACGTCATGGTTCCGGCGCAGCTGGCCGGGATGGGCAAGGGCGAAGCGAAGCGCCGGGCCATCGAGCTGCTCGGCTCGCTGGGCATCGACCGGCATGCCAAGGCCTACCCGCAGCGGCTGTCCGGCGGTCAGCGGCAGCGGGTCGCGGTGGCCCGGTCCCTGATGAACAAGCCGGCGCTGCTGCTGGCCGACGAGCCCACCGGCGCGCTGGACTCGAACTCGGCCGAGGACGTGCGCCGGCTGCTGCTGGACCTGAACAGCGAGGGTCAGACCATCTTGTTGGTGACCCACGATGTGCGGCTGGCCGCGAGCACCGCGCGTCGCACGATCGAGTTGGTGGACGGCGCGGTCGAGCGGGACGTCACCCACGACGGCAGCGGTGCCGGCCCGGCCGCCCGCACGCCGCTGACCCGTCGGTCGGGAGCGGTCGGATGACACTGCGCAAGCCGCCGATGCCCCGGCGCCTCTTCGAGGTCGGATTCCATGCCATGGCCCGCCTGCTGCTGGCGGTGAGCCGGTGAGCGCCCTGGGCAAGGTCGTACGCTCCGGCGTGGGCCGGCGTCGGGTCCAGTCTCTCGTCATGACCCTGACAACGTTCGCCGCGGTGACGTCCTCAGTACTCTCCCTCGGCCTGCTGACTGTCGTGCAGGCCCCGTTCGAGCACGCTTTCAGTGCTCGGAACGGGGCGCACCTGGCGGTCCAGTTCGACGGTTCGAAGGTCACGGCCGCGCAGGCCACCGCCACCGCGCACGCCGCCGGCGTCACCGAGGCGGCCGGACCGTACCCGATCGCCGCCGCCCTGGACACGACCGTCGGCACGGACTGCCCCAAGAAGGATTTCGCCGGTCACGACAACCATCCGATCACCGTAACCACCCGGCCCGACCTGGGGAGCACCTCCGGGATGGACCAGTTGGCGCTGACCCAGGGGCGCTGGCCGACCAGCCCGGGCGAGATCGCCCTGCCGTGGCAGCACTATGCCACCGCCTGCTTCGGCAGTTCGGTGGTGTTCTCCTCCCTGCCGGGCAAGCCGTCGTTCAAGGTCGTCGGCTTCGCCGACTCGGTGACCAACAGCGCGACCGCCTTCGCCACCGCCGACGGTTTCGCGCGGCTCACCGCTGCCGGTGCCAAGTCCGACGAGCAGATGCTCTACCGGTTCGCCAAGGCCGGGACCGACGCCGACATCGCCACCGACAAGCGGGCGGTGGCCGCCGCCGCGCCGGCCGGCGCGGTCGAGAGCGGACAGTCGTACCTGACCGCGAAGCAGCAGGCCGGCGGCAACGCCAGGGCCTACGTGCCGTTCCTGATCGGCTTCGGGATCCTCGGGCTGTTCATGTCGGTGCTGATCATCTCGATCGTGGTCAGCGGGGCTGTGGCCTCGGGAATCCGGCGTATCGGGATTCTGAAGTCGTTGGGCTTCACCCCCTCACAGGTGGCCCGCGCCTACACCGCGCAGGCCATGATCCCGGCGACACTCGGCGTGGTGCTCGGCGCGGTTTTCGGCGACCTCCTGGCTGTGCCGATCCTGGGCGGGGCCACCAAGCAACTCGGCGCGGCCAGTGCCACGATTCCGTTGTGGGTCAGCGCCGTGGTGCCGCTGGGCACCCTGCTGATCGTCGGCGTCACGGCTTTGATCCCGGCGCTGCGGGCCGGCCGGATGCCGACGGTGCGCGCTCTGGTGGTCGGCCGCGCCCCCAAGGCCGGGGGCAGCCAGACGGCGCAGCGTCTGGCCGCGCGGCTGCCGCTGCCCCGGGCCATGTCGTTGGGGCTGGCCCAGCCGTTCGCCCGGCCGGCCCGGGCCGTACTGGTCGGTGCGGCGGTGCTGTTCGGCGTGGTGAGTGCCACGTTCGCGGTGGGGCTGGAGACCGGGTTCAACAAGTACCTGGACACCAGCACCGCAGGCTTCAACGTCGCGTCGAAGTTCGTGGAACCCACAGCCGACGTAGGCGTGACCTGGGGTTTGTACGGCCCCAACGACCCGCGCAGGCCGCACCTGGATGCCGCCGAGGTGGCCGCCGCGCTCGCCGAGACCCCGGGCACGAGGGCCGCGTTCGGCTGGGGCGAGAGCGGCGCGACCATCGTCGGCGCCCCGCCCGGCGGCGAACCGCCGAAGGTGTTCACGGTCACCGGCGACTTCTCCTGGACGAACATGGAGCTGCTGTCCGGCCGCTGGTTCTCAGCGCCCGGCGAGGCCGTGGTCGGCGACAAGCTGGCCACGACGGTGGGGATCCACGTCGGTGACAACGTCACCGTGGTGCAGCAGAACAAGCAACTGCCGCTGAAGGTCGTCGGCATCAACTTCGACACCAACGTGGGCGACTACACGGTCATGACGGATGCGGCCACCTTCACCGCCGCCGGTCTGGCCCCGCACATCGAGCAGTTCAACGTCGAGCTGGCCCCGAACGTCAGCGGACCGGACTGGTCCACCTCAGCCGCCGCCGCGCTGACCCCGCTGAACGCCTCGGTCCAGCCGAACTCGGACGGGGGCAAGAACATCGTGGTGATCATCATGGGCACCCTGGTGGCCACGCTCACGCTGATGATGGTGGCGGTCGCCGCGCTCGGGGTGCTGAGCATGGTGGTGCAGGACACCCGGGAGCGGGTTCATGATCTGGGGATCTTCAAGGCCCTCGGGATGACACCCAAGCAGACCATCGCGATGGTTCTGACCTCGGTGTCCCTCACCGGCCTGATCGCCGGGCTGATCGGGGTCCCGCTCGGGGTCGCGGTGGAGAAGGCGACGCTGACCCCGATGGGGAACGCGATCGGCCGGCACCTGCCGCCGAGCGTGTCCCACACCTACACCGCCGCTCTGCTCATCCCCCTGCTGGCCGGCGGGATCGTGATCGCCCTGCTCGGGGCACTGCTCCCGGCCGGCTGGGCGGCACGGACCCGGACCGCCACCGCGCTGCGGACCGAGTAGGACCGAGCCGAGCCGCCGGTCGCCGCAGCAAAAGCGGTGCTGGGCACTGCACGGCGCGCCAAGAACGCCAATGCCGCCATCGCCGCCATGGACAGCGGATCGATCCTGGACTTCACGCGTTCGTACCGCCGTCCGCGGTATGTCCGATATTGGTCACCGGGCACGCGGTGTCTGGGAAGTGGGGGCGGCGGTTCAGGGCTTCGCCGGCGGAAGTGAGACTGTTCGGCGCCGACGTGTCCTCGTCGATCAGGCAGGCTGCAGGCGCCAGGAGCACAGCAAGGAGTGTGTAACCGGGGGTGCCGGGCGGCCCGACGGGGAGAGTCCCACCGGCCGAACAGCTCCCCGGCTGTTGTGGCCAACGGGCATGGTGGGCACGGCTGTCGCCACCACGCGGTGGCGACAGCCACTGAGTCTCTTCGGGGCATCAGCCGCCCGAAGTCCCTTACTGGACCGTGGCCGTGAGGGTCACCTCGATGTTGCCCCGGGTGGCGTTGGAGTACGGGCACACTTCATGGGTGGCCTTCATCAACTGGTCGGCGGTGGACTGCTCCAGGCCCGGCAGGTGCGCGGTCAGCGAAACGGCCAGGGTGAAACCGCCGGCCTCCCGCGCCAGCAGGCTCACCTTCGACTGCACGGTCGAGGCCGACAGCTCGACCCCTTGCCCGCGCGCGAGCAGGCGCAGTCCGTTGTGGAAGCAGGCGGCGTATCCGGCGGCGAAGAGCTGCTCCGGGTTGGTCTTGTCGCCGCCGGGGCCGCCCATCTCCTTCGGGACCGCCAGCACTTCGTCCAGGACGCCGTCGAGGGACCGGACTTCGCCGTTGCGACCGTCACCGGTCGACAGGGCCTCGGTGGTGTACAGCGTAGACATGTTGTTTCCCTTTCGTGAGACGCGTTCCGGCCGGTACGCCGGGCATCGCGTCCGGGACGTGGTGGGCGGGGATGCCGTGGCCAAGTGAGTCGGGCCGAGCCGAAGCCGGGGCCCCGCCGACGACGAGGTCGCCGTACCGGGTTCCGGGCCGGTGACGCCGGTCACCCACCCCCCCCCGCCCGTGTTCCGTTGCGGGGCGGACCTGCGTCCTGCTCGTGGCTCCGAGTGTGCTGGCGCCGGCTGCTCGCAGCCTGCCCCTGCCAGGGGCAGGCTGGCTGACGTCCTGGTGATCGATACTCGGCGCATGGACAAGAAGCCGCGGTTGGGGGAGTTCCTCAAGACCCGCCGGTCGCAGTTGCAGCCGGCAGACGTAGGACTCCCGGATTTCGGAGAACGCCGTCGCGTGCCGGGTCTGCGCCGCGACGAGCTGGCACAGCTCGCCGGGGTGGGCCTGTCCTACTACACGCGGCTGGAGCAGGGGCTCTCGCTCAACGCCTCACCGGAGGTGCTGGACGCGCTGGCTCGTGCCCTCGGGCTGGACGAGGTGGAGCGGGCTCATCTGCACGACCTGGCCCGCGCCTCGCGCCGCACCGGTACCCGGCGCAGGCCCGCGCCGGAGCGGGCGGGCGACACGACCCAGCAGCTGCTCGGCGCGTTCGGCGACGCACCCGCGGTCGTGCTCGGGCGCCGCAGCGACGTACTGGCCTGGAACCGCACGGGACACGCCCTGTTCGCCGGGCATCTGGACCCGCACATCCCCGATCAACCCGACCGGCGCCCGAACACGGCCCGGCTGGTCTTCCTGGACGCACACACCCGGGACCTCTACGACGTGGACTGGCCGAAGAAGGCCAGGGACGTGGTGGGAAAGCTGCGGCTCGCCGTCGGACAGCATCCGGACGACCCGCGGCTGGCCGCGCTGATCGGTGAACTGGCCATGAAGAGCGCGGAGTTCACCACGATGTGGTCCGAACACCGGGTCAGGAAGTGGGATCTTGCGACGTACCGCATGCACCATCCGCTCGTAGGCCGCATGCAGCTCAACCTCCAGACCCTGAACGTCCCGCAGGAGGAGGGCCAGCGCATAGTCGTGGCGACCGCCGACGCCGGGACCACGTCAGCGGCAGCGCTGTGCCTCCTCACCCAGGCCGGTGTTCCGACTGCCCTTCCGGCCGCGCGGCAGGCGGGACGCACCGAGACTCCGGGATCCCCACGGGACGGGGCGGACAGCCGGAGCTAGGGTCTGCTGCGAAAGTGCTGGTCACAGCCACTTGTTGAGGACTGCGACCAGTGCGGTTGCCTCTTGGCGCACGGCGAGTTCGTCGCATCTCGTGGCGGCTGCGCGACGGCCGCTGGTCTGAACCGGCCTTGACCTCAACTGCGCTTGAGGTCCTAGCCTCGCGATCATGACGACCATGAGCACCCCGCGGAACAACACCACCGCGCTCGACCAGCGGCCGATCGCCCTGGTTGCCTGGGGCGCCACCGAGGCGATCCTGCGGCACTCGCAGGCTGCCCTGGCGCGCATCGACATGACCCAGCCCCAGTGGTGGGCGCTCAACAACATCGTCCGGGCCGAGCACGGCCTCACCGAAGAAGAGATCCGTGCCCTGGACGTGCCCTACGGCATGGACGCCCAGGTGATGGTCCACGCCGCCGACGTCCTCGTGCACCGGGGCTGGCTCGGCGTCGGCGCGGACGGCCGGCTGACCCTCACGGAACAGGGCCACGAGGGCCTGGCGACGGCGAAGGAACACATGGACCGGGTGCGCTCGGAGCTCCTCGGCGACATCACGGAGGAGGACTACGCGACGGCGGTCTCCGTACTCCAGCACGTCACCGACAACCTCGCCTGACGGTGCCGTCGTAGAGGTCGACGTACCCGAGCAGGGGCAAGAAAGGCCCGCCAGGTGATGCTGCCGAAGGGCTTACCGCGGTCAGAGCCACTCGATGATCGCTGCGATGAGCACGGTTGCTTCGTAGCGGACCGCGAGTTTGAGTTCGTACCTCGCGGCCACGGCACGGTGCCTTTTGAGGCGATTGATGCCGCACTCAACCGCGTGCCGGGCCTTGTAATCCTCCGCGTCGAACTTCGGCGGCCGCCCGCCCCGAGAGCGGAGCTTCTTGCGGTTACGGGCCTGGTCAGCCTTGTCCGGGATGGCGCAGCGGATACCGCGACGTCGCAGGTAGGCCCGGTTCTTGCGGGAGGAGGTGTCTTGTCGGCGCGGACCCGACGGGGCCGGGTGCGCGGACGGCCGGCCCCTGGCGGGCGACGCGGACCTTGTTCAGGACGGGCTCGAACTGCGGAAAGTCGCCTCGCTGCCCGGCCGTGATCACGATGGACATGGGCTTCTGCCCCTGCTCGACGGCCAGGTGGAGCTTGGTGGTCAGGCCACCGCGCGAGCGTCCGAGCCCATGGCCGTCCGGCTCGACGGCGACGCCACCGGGCGGCTCCTTCTGCAGGTCCGCCTCTTTCGCGCCCCGGCGGCGTGCTGGTGGGCCCGGCACACGGTGGAGTCGATGGTGAGGTCCCAGGTGATGAGCTCCGTGGCGTCGGTCTGGGCCTGCAACGCGGCGAAGATCCGCTGCCAGGTGCCGTCCCGCTGCCGGCGCCGGAACAGGCCGTACGACCGGGCCCATGGGCCGTGCCGCTCTGGTACGTCCCGCCAGGGGACGCCGGTGCGGGTGCGAAACCGTATGCCGTCGATCAGCTGCCGCATGGTCCATATCGGCGGGCGCCCCGGCTTCTTGCCCTGAGGCAACAGTGGCTCCAGGCGGGCCCACTGCGCATCCGTCAGATCTCCACGTGCCACAGAACCAGATCATCCCACCTCAAGATCCACTTCCGGCACACGCTCTCTGGTCGGAGCGCCCGGCCGACACCGTCTCGAACCGCTTCGGGAGCCGATGGACGTCACCGGAGACCATTGCCGGATCGGCGATCGCGTCGGCGGTGGACCCTGGCAGTTCCTCCTCCGCGCACCAGCGCCGCGGGAGGAGCAGGACGCCGGCCGTGAGCAGCGCCACGGTCCACAGTCGCAGGGTCCCGAGCAGGGACGCGTCGCCGATGACACCCGGCGCCAGATGCAGGCCCGTGAAGGCGGCCAGAGACCACACCGGGACGGGGCGCTGCAGGCCCAGGAGCTCCCAGCACAGAGCGCCGAGGAGCAGGCCGGCGGTGTAGTAGTCGTAGACGCCCGGGTCCAGCACGAGCCGGGCGCCGACCCCCAGCAGCAGCACCGCCTGCCAGCGGCGTCGCACGACCGCGAGCACGCCCAGGCCGCAGCCCAGACAGAGCTGCGCCATGCGGTCCCACGAAGGCGTCCCGGCCGTGGCGACGCCGAGCGCGCGCAGGGCGGAGGAGGGCTCGTTGACGATGGTGTACTGCGCGGCGGTGAGCGTGCCCGCGTCGGCGATCACGAAGGGCAGCCAGGCGAGCAGGACGGTGGCCGCCGCGTAGACGGCGACGTGCCGCCGCCGAATCCGGGGCGCGGCCAGGACCAGCGGCAGGAAGGCCAGTGCCCAGGGCTTGGAGTCGGCGGCCAGGCCCAGGCAGAGACCCGCCAGCGCCGGGCTGTCCGCGATCAAGGCCCGGACCGCGAGCACGGCGAAGAGCAGCGCCAGCACGTCGTCGAGGTGGCCGTAGTGCACGGCCAGTGACTCCCACACGACGAGGAACACGCTCCCGCCCAGGAGCACGGTCCGCCGCAGGGCGGTCGGCCGTCGCAGCAGGTCCGGGCGCGCGAGCACCGCGCAGCGCTCCAGGGTGTGCAGCACCAGCAGGCCGGCGGCTGTCATCGCCAGCTGGCCCGCCACCATCCCGTTGTCCGACCCGATCGAGCGCAGCATCTGGGCGCCGACGAAGGCGACCGGACCTATCTGGAGGCCCGGATAGTTCGCGTAGAGGTGCAGGCCGCCCGCCGGGCGCGCGCCGGAACCGTCGAACAGCAGCGCGCTGCCGTGGGCGAAGTAGTGCCACGAGTAGCCGCCGCCCGGCATGTACGCGAGCAGCCACACCAGCGCCCACAGCCCGAGCGCCCACCGATGCCAGGTGCCTCGCAACGGCACGTTCCCCACCTCCCCCTCAGCTGTTCGCTTGTGTGCGGATCGCTCCCGAGGGGAGGACGTTCCTCCCGACCGGTCGGGTTCCCATCGGTTGGTGTGGATTTGCTGTGACCTGAGCCGCCGGACGCTCCGCGCCGGCCGACTGGACCGGCACCTGCAGCACCTGCCATCGCCCCCTGACCCTCGCCTCCAGGCAGCCGAAGGACTTCCGGAACACGGTCACAGATCTCGCTCAGGACCTGGCCACGTGTGGCATCGAGCGTGTGGAGGAGGCTGTCCGGGCGGGCGTCGAGGGGCTCGGTTCGGGTTTCGACCAGGCCGTTGGTGCGGAGAGCGAGTCAGTCGCCGGGGTGGAAGGGACAGGTGGCCGGCGAGAGTCTGCACGGCAAAGCGTGATCAACGCATTTCCGGCGACTTCGGCGTTGACGGCGAGGGGATGGAACAACTCGGCATGGTGGCCCTGGACGTACCGGCCACCACCGATCTCGCCAGGGTGCAGAGGCTGCTCTGCCACGGCGTAGCCAGGGCAAGAAGAAGGAAGTGGTACCGAAGCAGCCCCTCACCTGCGGTGCCACCAGAGGGAAGGGTTTCCGGTGGGCTCCGGCTTGCTGGCAGGCCGTGGCACATCCAGCACTTGACGGCGCGAATGAGCACGGGTGGACCGCGCGTTGTTCTGCGCGCGGTTCACCCGTGCCGGGGTCACAGGTCGAGGGTCAGCGGACCGGCAGGACCTGGGTGTGGTCCTTCTGAACGGCCTGCAGGTTGTGGGGGTTCAGGCCCAGGAGGGACAGGATCGTCGGGGCGATCTGGGTGGTCTCGACCTGAGCGGACTCGGTCACGCCCGCGGGGGTGGCTGCGCCGGAGATGACGAGCGGGACGTTCAGGTCGTCGGCGTGGGCGCCGCCGTGTTCGGCGATCTTCTTGGTGCCGCCCGTGTAGACCACGCCGTACTTGGCGATGCCGAACAGGTCCGGGACCCGGGCGTCACCGGGCTTGACGCCGAAGTAGGCGGCTGCCTCCTTGCCCGCGTAGAGCCTGCTGAGCCCGCCGTTCGTGAAGGACCTGGTGGGCTTGCCGTTGATGTCGGTGCCCTTGCCGCTCTGTGACAGCAGGTACTGCTTGGCGAACGAGGTGGCCTCGGCGGAGCGGTCGTTGAGCCACAGCAGCATGCCGTCGTCGTCCACGGAGTGCGCGACGAGGTCGCCGGCGCCCGGGTGCTTGTTCTTCCAGGCGGCGTTGAGCCCGTCGAGCAGCGGACCGTCGTCGACGCGGGTCAGGGCCGTGGGGTCGGTGGGCGACTGGCCGTGCTTGGCGGACAGAACGATGTCCGTGCTGGAGGCCAGGCCCTTGGACCGGATCTCCTTGACCATCGCGCCGATCACGGTGTTGACGTAGTCGAGGTTCTTCTGCAGCAGCGGGCCGGGGACTCCCTTGGAGGCGTAGCCGCCCTTGAGGCCGTCGGAGGAGGGCAGCTTCTGCGCGGTGGAGACCGACTGGAAGTTCATGCCGAAGATCGCCGGGGCGCCGACCTTGTGACTGCCGCTGTGGTCGTAGCCGTCGATCTCGTTGAGGACGGCCTTGGCCTTGTAGCTGTCGTACTGCTCGGTCGCCTTGTTGTCGGTGGTCCAGTCGTTCCCGGCCGGGTAGCCGCCTGCGTCGCTGTTGATCTCCGGGGAGAACTGGTCCTGGATGCCTGTGCCCGAAGGGCCGTTGAGGATGTCGTAGGCGATGTGCTTGTCCGACCAAGCGGTGCGAAGGCCGGCCTTGCGGGCCACGTTGAAGACGGTGTTCACCTGGAGGTACGAGTGCGGGTAGACCGGCTTGCAGGTCGTGGGATCGACGGGCAGCTTGCTCGGGTCGAGCAGGCTCTGCGGCCGGCCGGTCATCTGCAGGATGCTGCCGGGCAGGTTCTTCAGGCCCTGTCCGGCATCGAGGGCGGCCTTGTTCTTGTCCATGTCCTCGGTCATGTCCACCTCGGCGCCGGGCTTGACGCCCTTGCAGTGGGTGGTGCCGGCCGGGAGCAGGGCGTGGTTGTACACGTCGTCGTAGTAGATGCCGGTGGTACCCGGGCCGCCGCCGGTGACCTGGGCGGTCATGCCGGGGAAGGAGTCCGAGGGGGTGGTGGTGTGCGCGTTGGTGTAGTGCACGCCGCTGTTCACCAGCCGGGCCAGCGCGGAGCCGGGGTGGCGGGCGATGTACCAGGCCAGATCCGACTGGTGCAGACCGTCGACGGACAGCAGGAGGACGTGCTTGGCGGCTGCGGGCTTCCGCGGCGCGGCGGAGGAGCCGGTGAGCTCCGACGCGGCAGCGAGCGAACCTCCGGCGAGGGTCATGGCGACACCGAGGGCGGCGGCCAGTCGTATGGATCGGCGGGTCACAGCTAACTCCAGTTGCTACTGATGACGCGGGCGGCGATGCGGGACATGAGTAGCCGCCGGTCCTGTCCCAACAGCGGCTGGAATATGAATATTTGACAAACCCGCCGTATTTACCCCTCCACATAAGGCCGTGTGTCCGTGGCGCTGGAGCGACGGAAGCCAAGCGGGCATTGGCCTCGGCCGGCCTGCACGAGGACGTGGCCGAAGACGTTGAGAAGACATTGAGAAGACGTTGAGCAGGGCGGGCGGCGCCCCTGTCAGCACAGGCGCAACGGTGCCGTCGGCGCGCTCGGACGACGATGTGGGACCGCGTGCCCGGGGCGGACGCCGTGATCTAGGAGAAGGCATGACGCGCCGTAGGCGGAGCTGCCAAATCATCTGCTACGTGGTTGGCGGGCGCGCTCTGCCGAGCGCGGCGCGTCGGGCGCAGCCACGGTGACACATTGATGTCCAGGACCAGTCGGCCGTCCGCATGGCGGGGCAGTGGCAGCCCAGCCGGCGGCACACGCAGTCGGTCGACGTCGATGCGGCCTCGGTCGAGTTCGCCGTACGGCCCGCCGTGCCCCCGACGGTGTTCGGGCAGCGACGTCAGGTCGACCAGTGACGTCGCCGGACCATCCGCGCACATCACCGCGTCGGTCGCGACTACGAACGCGATCCCGCCACCAGCGAGGCCATGATCGTCTGGGCCGCCATCGGCCTCACGACCCGGCGCCGCCTGGGGTAGGGATCTCCATGAGGTGTCCGTCAGGGTCGTGGAAGTAGGTGCCCCTGCGGCCTTCGGTGTGCTTGCTGTGATAGATCCGCCCGATCTCCTGGCATGCGGGATCGCCGTAGTAGGTGATTCCGCCGTGCTGGATGCGGGCGACGGCGGCGTCGAACTCCTGCTCGCTGACCATGAACGCGTAGTGGTGTGGCTCGAAGTCCTCCCGCTGGTCGTAGCCCAGGCTGACGTGGTTGGCCGGCGTGACCGGCGTGAAGTGTGCCACCGGCGGATCGACACTCGGGCCGAGGATGTCGGCCGGGAACTGCGCCGAGGCTTGCGGGTCACGGGCGGAGACGACGGTGTGATTCAGTTCCACGGTCATGGTGGCTCCTCTTCAGGGACGGGGCTACGGGTGCTCGGCGGGCTTGGCGACCCGGCATGGCGCGTGGATGCGTGACCGCCCGGGGGAGGGCGGGGCTTCTCCGGCTGTCCTCCCCCGGCTGCGGCTGCCGTGTCATACGTCGATGTGCTCGAAGATGTGCGGGTACGACGCGATGTCATCGGGGGATTCGGCCACCATGCGCTGGAACTCCGGGCTGGCGAACGCCGCGGCGAGCGCCTCGGTCGATTCCCAGACCGCGACGTTCATCAGAAGCTGACTGCCCGCCGTTCCCTGGTGCATCTGCAGGGAGACGAATCCCGGCTGAGCCCTCATGAACTCGGCCTGCCTGTGAAAGAGGGCCAGGAACGCTTCGGTCCTCCCCTTCGGGACGACGAAGGTGTTGGCCAGGACGATGGGCCCGGTCTTCTCCTTGAACTGCGCGAACATCGACGTATTCGGGTCGAGACTCTGCAGCTTGGCCATTTTCGGTACTTCCTCTCGCTGTCGGTCAGTGGGTGTCTTCGAGGGTGTGGGTGTCCGGGTGTCGGTGTCCGGGTCCCGGCTCAGACGAGGGCGGCGGCCAGTGAGGCGAAGGCGGCGACGAGGACGGCGACGCGGACGTAGTGGAGGCGTTGCCAGCGGTTCAGCTGCTGCTGCCAGTCGTCGGGCCGGTTCTCGGGGGTCCACGTCTTGTTCCGGTTGTTGATCGGGACGAGCAGCAGGAGCGACATGACCACGCTGAGGATCAGCAGTGCGCCGGAGGTGACGAGGAGGCCGGTGCCGTGGTGGTGGCGTCCGGTGACGGCACAGATGCCGACGAGGACGAGCGAGGTGATGTACCAGACCGGCATCGCGGCGCCGAGCATCCTGCCTCCGTGGGCGTGGCCGAGCTGGCCGGCGTCGCCGGGGAGTGCGTCGAGGATCCGCTTCATGACGACGGCGACACAGAACTCCACCCCCACCATCACGCCGACGACCACGGTGGTGAACACCTCGAGTGCATTGAGCATGACGACCCCTCCTGGGATCTAGCGTTGCTAGATGATGAGGCAACGCTAGTACTGCTGCCGCTCGATTGTCTAGCGGTGCTAGGATCGCACTCATGTCGGTACAGGAACGCAAGGCACGCGAACGGGTGGAACGCGAACGCCTCATCGTGGCGACGGCCCGTGAACTCGCCGAGCAGCAGGGCTGGGACGCGGTCACCACCCGCAGGCTCGCCGAGCGCATCGAATACAGCCAGCCCGTCCTCTACAGCCACTTCCGCGGCAAACGCGAGATCATCGGGGCCGTCGCCCTCGAAGGCGCCACCGAGCTGGCCGTCGCGGTACGGGCCGCTGCCTCCGCCGCGGACAGCCCGCGCGAGCGGGTCGCCGCCCTCGCCCGCGCCTACCTCGACTTCGCCGCACACAACCCGGCGGTCTACGACGCCCTGTTCCAGCTCGACGGCGGCCTCGCGTACGCGCAGGAGGACACCCCCGAGCCGCTGAAGGACGCCTTCGCCGCCCTGCTGGAAAGCCTCGGTCAGGCCGCCGGGGACGGCGTCCACCAGGGGCTGTTCACCGAGACGTTCTGGGCGTCCCTGCACGGGATCGCCACCCTGACCCGGGCGGGACGGCTCCCGCCGGAGTACACCGAGCAGAGAGTGGAACTACTGGTGGACCGCCTCACCGTGCTCTGACACACCATCCCGGCGGGCACGCAACCGGGGTCCTCGGGCCCCCGCCGCTGCCTGCCCGCGGCATCGCTTCCGGTCACGCACGACCGCGCGGCGCAGCCGCAGATCGCCGGGCCCCGTACCCCGGACAGGCACCCGCCCCGGAAGCTGCGCTGCTCATTGGTCACGCCTCGGTGCGCGCCCTAGCTGCAACGAAGGTCGTCATGCAGGCATGAACGATGCCTCGCTGGCACTGATTCCTTCCCGGGGCACGTGCGGTTCGCGCGGGCCCTGCTCGTCCTGACGACCCTCGACGCCACCGCTGCCAAACGATCTACAAGTTGGACACCCGCCCACGACCAGTCCGAGCGCCCTGAACGGGGTCACACCAGGTCCCTGACCAGCTACTTCAAGATGACGCAACTTCCTTCATCATCAGATCCGCCGTTGATTGGACACTCCCGGGCGAGGTCGAGCGCGCGGGCGATGCCTTCTTGCGCCGTGGCCATGTCGGCTGGGGTGTTGGCCATGCGTGCGAGGTCGAGGGCTTGTCGGTGGAGGGGCAGGGCTTCGTGCGGTTTGCCGATGTCGGTGAGAAGTGTGCCGGTGCTGTTGAGTACTTGACTGGTGCCGTGCGGGTCGCCGAGTTGAACGAAGAGGTCTCTGGCCTGCTGGTAGAGGTCTGCTGCGACGTCCGGACGGCTGAGGTCTTGCTGGACGCGCCCGAGGTCGTGGAGGGTGTTGGCTTCTCCTTGGCGGGCTTTGATGTCGCGGTACCGCGCCAGTGCCGACTCGTACAGCTCCGTGGCGCTGTCGAGTTGTCCCAGGCGGTGGCGTACGCGGGCGACTCCGGCCATGGCGTTGGCCTGTCCCAGAGGGTTGCTGATTTCGCGATAGATGTCGAGTGCTTGTTCGAATAATGCGGCGGCGGTGTGGAGTTGGTTGTCGGCCTGACGGATGCGGGCCAGTCCGACGAGAGCGTTTGCCTCGCCGAGAGGATTCGCGGCCCTGCGGTAGCCCTCGAGGGCTTCTTGCTGGAGACCGAGCGCGGATTGCCTGTCGCCGCTGAGGTGGCGGACCCGGGCCAAGTCGTGGAGCACATTGGATTCGCTGTTGTGGTCGCCCAACTCCTGGTACAGGGGCTTGGCCTGCTCGTACAGAGCGCCTGATTGACGCAGTCCCGTGGTGAACTGCGTGGCGCGCCCGAGATCCCAGAGCGTGTTGGCCTCGCCTCGGCGTTCGCCGATCTGCCGGTAGACGTCAACCGCCTCGCGAAAATGTTCCACCGCCTGCTGATACTCATTGATGGCGTAGTACAGGCGGCCCAGGCACCACAGAGTGTTGGCCGTGGTGAGTGGCTCACCTCGCTCGCGGGCCAGTGAGACCATGTCGCGCTGGAGCGCTATGGCGCGCAGCCATGGGCCGTCCTGCTGCAGGAAGGAGTTCATGGCCAGAGCGAGTGACAAACACCGTCGGGGCCGGACACCGCGAGCGTGGGAAGCGAGTGCGAGCATGTTCTCACGCTCTGCGCGCATCCACGACATGGCCGCGCCCCGGTCCGGCATGTCAACCGCCGCCAGCGGTGCGGCATCCGGGAACGGCAGCTTCTGGTGGGCCAGCAGTTGGTCGGCGTTCCGCGCAGCGGCTTCGAAGTAGCCGAGCAGCCGGGCAAGCGGGGCGCTGGGGTCCGGTTCGGGTTCCGCGGTGGCCAGCTCGAGGGCCAGCAGACGCAGCAGGTCGTGGAGTTCGTAGCGGCCTGCGGTCGGCTGGGTGACGAGGTGCTCGTCCTGGAGCTGTTCCAGGGCGTCCTCGGCCTCCTCGGCGGAGACGTCGGCCAGGGCCGCCACTTGGCCGGGGGTGGTATCGGGGCCGGGGTGGTGACCGAGGAGGCGGAAGATGCGGCGTAGCGGCTCGTCGAGTTCCTGGTAGGAGAGATGGAACGCCGGGCGCAGGGCGCGGCTGCCGGCGCGGATGGCCGTCAGGCGCCCGGCGCGCAGTTTGTCGGCGAGGTGCTGCAGGGTCCAGGTGGGCCGGGAGCGCAGGCGGGCGGCCGCCAGGGAGACGGCCAGCGGAAGGTGACCGCAGTATTCGGCGATCAGGGCGGCAGCCTCCGGTTCTGCTGCCACGCGTTCGTGACCGGCGATCTGGGCGAGGAGGCCGATGGACTCGGCTTCGGTGAAGACGTCGATCAGGTACGGGGTGACACCGTCCAAGCCGGCGAGGCTGCGCCGGCTGGTGATCAGCACCAGACAATCGGGGCCGGCGGGGATCAGGTCGCGGACCTGATCCTCGTCCGCCGCGTTGTCCAACAGGACCAACGCGCTGCGTTCCCGCATGCGGTCGCGGTACATCGCCGCGCGTTCATCCCGGCTCGCGGGGATCCCGTTCGCGGGCACCCCCAGCTGTCGCAGGAAAGCCTCCAGGATCGCCGCCGGATCGGCCGCGGGGAGCTCAGGGTCGAAGCCGCGCAGGTTCACGTGCAGCTGGACGTCGGTGAAATGGCCGGCCCGGACGAGCTCGTGGGCGGCGCGGACCGCGAGTTGGGTCTTGCCCACTCCGGCCATGCCCTCGATCGCGGAGATCACGACAGTCTTCGCGCCACCGCCGTCGTCATCACGGGTCGCTGTGGCGATCAGACGCGCGAGCTCCTCCTGGCGCCCGGTGAACGTCGCGAGGTCGGCGGGCAGCTGACCGAACACCCCGGCCGGTCCACCGGTCTTGGCCAACCCGTGCACCTTGATGCAGGTCTCACGCCAGCGGGCCGTTCCGGCATCGTCCAGGCCCAACGCCCGGACAAGCGCCACCACCAGGTCCACGTCGAGGCGTCGGCGCCCGACCTTGAACGCGTCCACGATCGTGGAAGGCGACACGACCCGTGCCGGCCGTACCACCACTCCGACCCGCTTGGCCAGCACCCGGTATGAAGGCATCCCTGCCCATGCCCGCAACTCGCCCAGCAGGCCGATGAACTCGGTCAGATCGGTCGCGCCGCTCGGATCCGGCATCCCCCGCTGCTCGACCACAACACCCCTCGCGCACATTCAGCCGTGTTCCTGACAGCCAGAGTCTATGAGGGGGCGTGCGGATTCGTGCGGGATACGGGACTCCACCCAGGTGCCCCGGGCACTGTGATCGTGCCGCTCCACGCAAGGGAGTCAAAGCAGCGCGTTCGGCTGGGCGGTGATCAGCGAACCGTTGAGCTCGTTGAAGGACACCCTCGCCGAAAGCGGCGAGACCTTGATGGGAGGAATACATGCAACGCCAACCGCGTCGGCGTTCGACACGTGGCGGACGCCGGGTAGCCGCAGGCGCCCTGTGCACGCTGGCGGCGCTGGCCGCCGGGGTGACGGTGGCGCCGAGCGCCCACGCGGCCGGCTCCAACTGGGCTGCCTGGTCGGGGAACTGCTACGGCTGGACAACGTGGGACGCCAACCACGTCACGGGACATGTCTGGGACCACGCCTACGACGACTGCCGCATCACGATCATCCAGTGGAACGCCTACGGGACTCCGGGCGCCGGCTCGTCCTACAGCAATGCCGATGCCCACGCCCCCAACACCGGCGCCAGTTCCCCTACGTGGTGGCATGGGCCGACGGACATCGGCGGTCTGCTCGAAGTCCAGGTCTGCGTCCAGGACATGCCCCTCGGGTCCCAGGTCCAGTGCGGCAACGTCTACGACTGACCGGGCTCCCGGCCGCGTTGTTCGCGGGCTCTGCCGGGGCCACAGGCACCTGCGGGGCGTTCCCGCCTGCATGGGTGAACGTGTCGGGGGCCATACCCGATGCGTCAGCCGTGAGCACCCGACAGGGCCGAGTTCTGAGCACGGGAGACCTGGTTCCCACAGCGACCCGGGCCAGTTCACCTTCGGCAACTGGGGCAATGGATCCGGGTACGGGATCCAGGTCGGCCGCAACGCGGCGTCCGTCGTCAACAACACCGCCACCCAGGTCACGATCTACAACGGCACCAACTTCCACGGAACATCCCTGTACCCCGTTCCTCCGGGCTACGCGGGTGCCTTCCCCGGCGGCATCGCGAACGCCGAATGGTCGATGGACAGCTCATGAACCAGTAGGGCATGCCCGCATCGCAGACGCCACGAGGGGAGCCCGCACGATGCACTGGAACGGCAACGGGCCTCCTGCGGCGGAGCGTTGGCCGACAACGTCGTCTGTGCAAGCAGCCGGTTGATCACGACATCACACAGACCCTAGGACGACCCTAGGACGAGCCCAGGACTCGTGAGGCTAGCTTCGCCTCACACCAGACCGGCAGCCCACCCAGCGCCATGGCCACCCTGCAACCCCGCCATCGGCCTGACGCGCAAACGGCTGCGCACGGCTGCAACCGGTCCTCCGACCGAACTCAACCTGAGCGAAGGGAGAATGCGAAAGTGTCCATACGGTGGAGGGGTTCGAGTCTCCTCATGTCCGCAGGACTGGCGATCGCCACGTCCGTCGTCGGCCTGTCGACGGCGCAGACGGCCGGCGCGGCGGACCATACGGGGACCAACCCGATGACCGACCGGCAGTATGTCCACTACGTGACGGGCGCACAGTACGTCGCAGGACCTGGAGGTTCCGAGGCGTGCCCCAGCGGAAGCCTCTGCCTCTACTACAACTCGCCGCAGTACGGCTGGGGATCATTTGAGCATTGGTCTCCCGGCCGTTACGGAAATCTCGGAAATTATCAGTTCAAGAACTGGGGAAACGGCTCCGGTTACGGAGTCACGGTCGGCGGAAATGCCGCCTCCATTGTCAACAATACCGATCAGGACTGGATAATCTGTTCCGATACGGCTCTGAACGACTGTCAGAAGTTCGGCCCTGGATTCGCCGGAGCTCTGCCCGACTTCCTGCACAATGCCGACTGGGCGATGGAGTCCACGGGCTGAGAGAGACCGACCGGGAGCGGGGGGACGGGGCTGCTCCTGCCGAAAGGACGCAGTGCGCGCCCGCCAGGAGCATACGGCACGCCACAGCGAGCGGAACAGAACCGCGTGATCGTCTACCGCCTCGCCACGCACCACGCGACGCGGCCGATGCCCGGGATATTCCGGAGTCCTGCCTCCACCGTCTTCACCCGCGATGAGGTCCTTACTTTCGTGGGCTGACTCGCACCGCCACCATCGGCACAACTCGAAGGGAATCACATGAACTTGCGCATGAATGGAAAGGCCGGGAAGCGGGCGTCATCCCTCGGTGTTGTCGCAGTGGCCCTGGTGGCCACGCTTGCCGGGATGACGGGATCGGCGTACGCCGCCGGCCCCACGGGTTCGGAGGCGTGCCCCAGCAACAGCTTCTGTCTGTACTACAACTCGCCGAACGCAGGCTGGGGTTCTTTCGAGCACTGGAGCCCCGCCACGGACCGCGATCTCAGCCAGGACACCTTCAGCAACTGGGGGAACGGCTCCGGCTACGGACAGACCGTCGGTGGTAACGCCGCCGCTGCAGTCAACAACACCGGTCAGACCGTCGCTGTCTACAGCGGCACCAACTGCAGCACGGAGCAGTCCCACAACCCGAACCCCGCGGTGACCTACTTCGCTCCCCATACGTCCGGCCAACTGACCGGCAGCCTCTACAACGGCGCGTGGTCGTTCTGCGGCGACTGACAGGTCGACTGCGGCACCCCGGACGGGCCTCTATGCGGGTTGTCATGGCAACGGCGCCGGTCACGCTCGTCGGAATGACCGAATCGGCCTGCACCACTGTCCGCAAGGGGGGAAGCCTGCCCTAGAAGCGGCATCTGCCATTACTACAACTCGCCGCAGAACGCCCGGGGTTACTGCGTACACCCGAGCCCGGACGGCCACCCTACCTCAGCCGGTTCATGTTCAGCAGCTGGGGCAACGGCTCCGGCCGCGGTGTCCGCCTCGGCGGCAACGCAGCCTTGTCACATGGAATGTGTTTCAGGAGGAGCAATGAAACGCAAGCTCGTGTATGGCCTGATCTCCGTGGCGACTGCGGCCACCTCGCTCATCGGGATAACCGGCTCCGCCTATGCCGCGGGTCCGGGCGGTGCCGAGACCTGCCCGAGCGGAAGCGTGTGCCTGTACTACAACTCGCCGGGGAACAACTGGGGCTCGTTTGAGAACTGGACTCTTCCTGTGAGCGCCGACCTGTCCGGCAATAGGTTCACTCACTGGGCCAATGGTTCCGGCTACGGCCTGGTGGTCGCCGATAACGCCGCCTCGATCGTCAACAACACCGGCCAATACGTGGAGGTCAAAACGGATGCCAACGTGTGGGTCGGCTTCGTCCCGAACTATGCAGGACCGCTCGGAGACGGAGTCGCGAACCACGATACCTACCTGTGGGGCTGACGCGCTTTCACGCGCGGAGCCCGTTGCGTGAGTGAGGCGGGGTGCTGCCCTGGCCGCGACCAACTTCGCGGCCAGGGGTGAAGTCGCCGCCGGTTTTATCGCCCATTGGATCAGCAGCTGACGACCAATTGGACACCAGCCACCCAGCGCAATTTGCCACACCTCCGGAGGAGATATGCGCAGCATGAAGCCGAACCGTCGCACCACCAGGTTTGCATCGGCCCTCGCAGTCGCGGCGGCTGCCGTCACGCTGCTTGGCGCGACCACTCCCGCGTACGCCGCCGGCCCGGGCGGCGCCGAGACCTGCCCCAGTGGCTCCTTCTGCCTGTACTACAACTCACCCGGCGCGGGCTGGGGGTCGTTCGAGCACTGGAGTCCCGGCTCGTACAGCGACCTGAGCCAGTTCACCTTCAGCAACTGGGGCAACGGCTCGGGTTACGGCCAGAGCGTCTACAAGAACGCGGCCTCGGTGGTGAACAACACCTCCTACTCCTGGAACATCTGCGTCCCCGCCGCTCCGCCCAACAACATGAACTGCGGAATACCCATTGCTCCGCGATACGCCGGAAGTCTGCCCAGCGCCGCCTACAACAACGACATCGCGATGTTCATCAACTAACAGGAACCCTCACGGAACCCCGCCCCGCATCGGCACACCACCTCGCCCGGGGGGGGTAGACGAGTACGTGTCGATTTCGACCGCTCTGTTCGTGACGGGCTATCGATCCCCCATGCCCTGGCGTTCATCCCGACGGATGTGACCGCGCCGCTGACGGCGGCGGTCCAGCTCACGCTCGACGCCAGCCGTCAGGATGCGTCTGCTTCGAAAGGCGTCCGCTTCATGATGACTCGCCGCACGTCCCTGCGATCCGCTCTCGCCGTCTTCGGCGTCGGCGCCGCGATCGCTCTGAGCTTCCCGTCCACGCCCGCCTTCGCAGCCGACGAGGGCGACCACTGGATCAACACGCCGAACTGCGCCGCCGATCAGGAGATCCAACTGCAGTACGTGAATGGCGCGTGGCATGACGAGCAGGAGCTCAACCCGACTGCTACCGACAACGGCCAGTGCACGTTCATTCTGACGGACAACGGCGCGGAGATCTGGCGTTCCAACGGCGCCGGCTCCGGCTGGTGGTACGACGGACCGGGCCACAAGATCTGCGCGCTCGTCTACGACCCCGCCCTTCTCAGGGGCGGCGCCCTGGGTGTCTGCAACTGAAACCATCGAACGCCGTCACGCCGAGGGCTGTGCTCCGGTGGGTCGTCAAGACCTCCCCTGCTCTCCGATGTCCGGCAAAGCGGATCAAGCCCACCAGGGGCCCCACTTCGGGTGTGTGGACTTGCGTGGAAAGCGTGATTCCGCTCCAGACCCCCGGGCAGCCTGGTCAGGCCCCTGCGGGCAAGGCCGTCTCCAGCTGCCGTCCGGAGCCGGCGCTGAGTGTCAGGAACTTCACAAGGGAGTGGCAATGAGCAAACGCCGTATTGCAGGTCTCGCCGTGGTCATCATGGCGTCAGCGGCAGCAGGCTCCGTCCAAACGGGCACCGCTTCGGCCGCTGACAGCTACTACTGCTCGAAGCCGTATGACCCTCAGGCCAACGTCTGGGTAGCCGAGTGCATACACCTGGGAGGGAACGGCTACTGGCAGCCGTACGTGCGGGTCGAGAACGACACCGACTCGGCAGTGGCGGTCGGCTCCGTGGGCGACCAGCAGTGGATCAATTCCGGCGGCGCCCTCGGCGACTACAAGTTGCTCCCGTCCGGAACCGTCAACCCTGGCATCACGAACCTCTGGGGACAGTCCACCAACTGGCGAAACACCTGCTATGTCCAGGGGCAGGCAGATGTCTGGGTCAACAACGGGACCTTGCAGTACAACTCGCCCTCTGAGTATGTCTGCTAGCACTGGCACGAGTTCCGGATGCTGTTGCTGATCTTCAACTTGCGGGCCGTTCGCAGAGCCAGTGCAAGGGTGAGCCGGGGCGGTGCCGCGGGTCGGGTCGCTGGCTGAGGCGGATGACGTCGGTGCCGACCGGATGCGGTCAGGACGTGTCCGCCGGAATCGTTCTCTGGGGCCGACGTCACTGTCGTCGCGCATGACGACCCGTTCCCCTCGTCGCTCAGCCGGCCCCGCAACCGTCGGGCCACGGCGGCCAACCGCCGAGGCCGGCATGAACGCGGCGTGGTCGGCCTATGGAGCGGACCTACGGACGGCTGATGTTCCACCGCCGCCTGGCGCGCGACCACGAGACCCTTCCCGCTCGCTCCGAAGCCACGATCCACCTCGCCATGACCGACCTGATGGCCGCCGTCTCACCGGCGAAGCCACCGTCTCCCTGACAGCCAGGATCCACGAGTCGGCTGTACGGGTTCGTACGGGAAAGGTGACCTCGCCCAGCTGTCCCGGGCAGCCTGGTCGTGCCGCTCAACGCAAGGCCGGCCCAAGCAGCGGCTCGACGTCAGACCAACATCAAAGTCAGGAAACACCGTGCGTCTACGCGCCCTCAGCCGCAAAATGACCTATACAGCCGTCGCCTTCGCCCTGGCCGCAGGCCTCGGCGTCGCCGGCACCGAAACCGCCAGTGCCGTCCCTGCCAGTGGCTGCGGCAGCACCACCAGGCCGACCCTGGTCAGCCACCCGCTCACGCTGAGCACGATCACCAACATCGGCGACGACCTCGGCATTCTCTACCTGGGCTACTTCCCCGACTGCCGCGGCGTCTACGCGGAGATCCACTGGAACAGCCCCGAGGACCGCAACCCGATGACCGGCGCGACATGGCTGGACGCGCATGTCGAGGGCCGTGTCTACCTGGAGGACGAGAACAGCAAGATGTTCGGCTACGTGCCCTTCAACATGACGGCCAACGGCTCCTACACCACCTCCCAGATCGTGACCATCGACAAGGACCCGAACGGCAACAACTACGCCGCCCCGAAGGCCTTCTACCCCCGCGTCGACCTGACCGTCGCCCAGATCGACCAGGCCGGCGGCCTGAACTACGGTCCCCACCCCTGCTACATCTCCGGCAACAGCCACACCTTCAGCGACGGCGGCTGGCAGAACAACGCAGGCGGAGGCTACTGCGCCTGACGCACAGTGCGTCCGACTGCTCGTTCACACCCCCTCGCAGGCTGGTCCTGACGCTTCCAACAAGGGTCGGGACCGAGCTGCCGACCGACGGGCACGAGCCGGACCCGGAGCGGCGCCGCTGGTGGTCCCACCGCAGCGACTGAACCGGCCCTTCCGGAGCCGGCGGGCCCCGCCCAAGTCCGTCTTGGGCGGGGCCCGCCGAGTGTGAGCATCGCAGCTTGCGGGGCGGGTGCCCGTCTGGGGTACGGGGTAGAAAGTCCCCGCCACCCGGAGCGCTGACGCCCTCACCGGAGGAGTACGAGTCGCCCATCGCGACGATGGAGTACGATCGCGGCCGCCAGGTGAACCAGCACCGCCGCACGGTCCCGCCAGCCGGCCACCATGCTGGACGGCAGCACCCCGGCCAGCGCATCCGTTGGGCCCGTGCGGTCCGCCGCACCGGCGCAGCAGCACCGCCCCGGCATGCTCGATCAGCCTTCTCCCTCAGCCATCGAAAGCCGACGGTCCCACCCTGTACGCTCAACCACCAGAAGGGGGGCCTGCTCCCGCAGCGGATTTGACTTCGACACTCACATCCTTGCGGGTCAAACGGCACCTTTCTGTTATCGGGGCGTCAGACAGCCCAATTGCGCTGAATACCCAGGGTCCAACGTGTGCGCCGTGGGTGCTCGCGTCGCTGGGGTGGAGTGGTGGCGGGGCTACCGTGGGTGCACGGCGCAGGTCAGGTGTGTCACCCGCGACGACGGCTCCGAACGGATCGGCTCCAGCGCGACCTTGGACGCGTCCACGCCGTCGAACAGGCGGGTTCCGGAGCCGAACAGCACGGGGGACAGCGTGATCGAGAACTCGTCGATCAGGCCGGCGTTCAGGTGCTCCAGGATCGTTGTGCCGCCGCCGGCGATGCGGATGTCGCGGTCGCCTGCGGCGCCGCGGGCCTGGTCGAGCGCGGTCTCGATGCCCTCGTTGACGAAGTGTGGCGTTAACGGTCCCAACTGGTGCCGCTTTTCCGGCCCGAACTGGCCCCACCGGCGGGGCGCGCGGGAGCGTTCGGGGTTGTTCCGGCTTGAGTTGGCCCCACCTTGGAGCTGGGGCTGGGACGCTCGCGGTAGGTCGCCGTGAGGAGGCGATGCCGGGTGGCGTCCTCGAAGGAAGAACTGTTCCTGCTGATCCGCCGGGACTCGTGGCAGCAGGGCCTGTCGGTCCGCGCGTTGGCGCGCAAGTACCGGGTCCACCGCCGGCTGGTACGCGAGGCACTGTGTTCGACCGTGCCCGCGCCGCGTCGGACGCCGCGACGGCATTCGCCCAGGCTGGAGCCGTTCAAGAAGACGATCGACCAGTGGCTGCTCGACGACCTGGATGCTCCGCCGAAGCAGCGACACACAGTGAAAAGGATCCTGAGCCGGCTTCAGCAGGAGGCTGGCGCCG
>NZ_JBVHMR010000041.1:0-56037 GCF_055558375.1 Streptomyces sp. NPDC025793
CAGTGGCACGGCATCGCCACCCGGTACGACAAGACCACCGAGTCCTACCAAGCAACCGTCACCCTCGCAGCCCTGCTGATGTGGGCGTGACATTTGACGACAGAACCTAGCGCGCCACGCGGTGGCGGAGGTAGACGACTCTTGAGCTGAAGGTGCGGGTCTCGACGAGTTCGAGATCCACCCGGCGCTCGTGCCGGGGGAAGAACGGGATGCCACCGCCGACCAGCACTGGGTAGACCATGGCCCGGTACTCGTCGATCAGACCCAATGCGGCCGCCTCCGCGGCGAGGGTCGCGCCCCCGATCGCGATGTCGCCCTCCCCCGGCTCGGCTCGCAACCGCTCGATCTCCTCGGCCAGACCACCGGAAGCCAGGCGGGCATGGCCCTGCACCGCGGGCAGCGTGGTGGAGAACACCACCTTCGGGAGCGGCTTCCAGAGTGCGGCCCACTCAAGCATGGAGTCGTCGAGTGATGGATCCTGATCGGCGGTCTCCCAGTACAGCATGGTCTCGTACAGCCGTCGTCCCAATAGGTGGACGCCGACCTCTCGGATTTCGTCGATCCAGAAGCGAAAGACGTCCTCGTCGGGCGCCGTCCAGTCGAAGTCGCCGTCCGGCCCGACGATGTAACCGTCGAGTGAGACGTTCATCGAATAGGTCACGCTGCGCATCAGAAGCCCTCCTCGGTGACGGGTTCGACAGTACGACCGCCGGACGCCACAGGACTCATCGCGGCTCGCGGGATCTGGGCCGAACCACCTCACCATGCCGCATTTCTTCGCCCTTTCCACAGGGGAAAGGGCGGCCGGTAGAGGTGGGTCACGATCATCCTGTCCTCCGGGCGCACTTGACGTCGCATCGGCCGACGTGCCTCCACAGCGACGGAACCTACGGCATGTCCAAGACCCCGCTGGTCCGCGCGGCGCGCAGCGCCTTCTTGTCCACCTTGCCGACCTTGGTCGTCGGCAGGTGGTCCAGCAGCACTGTCCTCCTGGGCGTGTACAACGCGCCCAACTCTGCGGTCACCGCCGCGCCGACCGCCTCCGGGTCGACGTCAGCGCCCTCGGCCGTGGCCAGGAAGATCTGGACGGCCTCCCCGTACTCCTCGTCCGGCACACCCAGCGCCGCCGCGTTGCGCACACCGGGCAGGGTGAGCAGGAAATCCTCCAGGACCCTGGAGTAGACGTTGTCGCTGGTGCTGCCGGTGACGATGATGTCTTTGGCCCGATCGACGAGATAGAGGTACCCCTCGGCGTCGAGATAGCCCATGTCCCCGGTGCGCAGCCAGCCGTCGTGCAGCGCCGCCGCGGTGCGCTCCGGGTCCTCGTAGTAGCCGAGCATCACCGTCTCGCCACGGACGCACACCTCGCCGACCTGCCTGACGGGCAGTGCCGCCGAGCTGTCTTCCCCACGGATCTCGATCTCGACGCGGGATATCGCGCGACCGCAGCTGCGCCAGAGCTCGGGGCGGCGGGCTCCCTCCGAGGCGAGATCCTCCGCACCGAACGCGGTGATCCCGAGCGCCTCCGACTGCCCGTAGCCCTGGCTGAGCACGGGCCCGAACACCTCGACCGCCTGCTGCAGCCGGCTGGGCGACGTGGCCGCGCCGCCGACGACGATCCGCCGCAGCGCGGGCAGAGCGTTCGGCTCGCACGCCGGGTGGTCGAGAACCGCGTACAGCATGGGCGGTACGAACATGGTGGCGGTGATCCGCTCCTCGCGCAGCACCGTCAGCGCCGCGCCCGCTTCGAACTCGGGCAGCACGACGAGGGTGGACCCCGTCACCAGAGCCTGGACCGAGGTGAGGTGGCCGCTGCCGTGCGTGAGCAGCGTGGAGGCGAGCACCCTGTCCGTGCCCTGGTCCATGGCCGGGAAGACCGCGGGGCGGGAGTTCTGCGGAGCGTCTTCCAGCAGGTCCACCAGCGCGTCGTAAAGCCGGTGGCTGTGCGCGGCGAGCTTGGGACGGCCCAGAGTTCCGCCGGTGTAGAGGACGGTGACGGCTTCGTCCTCTCCCGGGGCGGGCACGCCGTCGGGGCGCACGGCCGGGCACTCGGCCGCCAGGGCCAGCAGGTCCGTGCACCGCTGCTCACTGGGCCCGAGGCTCAGCAGTACAGGGGCATGGACACTGCGACCGGCCGCATCGGCGGCCCGTTGCGCGAAGAGCGGGTCGGTGACCACGGCGCGCGCCCGGGACTGCTGGACCAGCGCGGCGAGCTCGCCCGGCCCTGGCTCGGGCGGCAGGAACACCACGCGGCAGCCGATGAGATGAACGGCGAGCTGTACCAGGACGGAGTCCACGCGATTGGCCAGGAACAGCCCCACTCCGTCGCCGGGCGCGAGCACCTGCCCACGCAGGGCATGCCCCAACCTGAACAGCCGCCGCCGAGCCTCCCTCCTGGTCAGCCGCTGCGCGCCCTGGACGAGCGCCTCGGTGTCCTCGTCCTTGCACCAGTGCTCCAGAATCCGGTCCACGTACGTCCGCAGCTCGGAAGTTTCCTGTGCGTTAATGATCACCAACACATCCAAACACGCCGCTCAGAAGCCGTGGATTCACAGGGCACACCTTCGGCCACCAGCCGGCGGAGTTCCATGACGCGGCGGTTCCGGCGTTGTGCTGGACGGGGGCCGAGGCGAAGTGGTGCTCGGCGGTTCGATGTTTGCCGGGACAGGGTGTCGTCGTCATGGCCGACGGCGGAGACATCGTCGGAAACCGCCCCCCGCCTCCCCGCAGGGCGGTGAGCATGCCGATGGCGATGACGCACGCGATCGTGCGGTGACCGAGGCCCACCTGATGGCCGATCACCTGGCCGACCCCGTGATCCTACGGCCCAGCGCCTCGCAGCGGAAAGCAACGAGGCTCTTGATGGCCCTGTTCTCGTCGCGGGTCCGGGTCCGGGTCTGGGCGCTCAGGACGAGGTCGGGGCCGACCTCCTCGGAGGCAGTGATGCAGCTGCTCGACCAGCTCTGCCTGGAAGGCGCCGTGGACGTCGATCATCACGCCGAGCAGCCGACTGCGCTAGCTGGCCAGGGCGCTGGCGGTGCGGTCCGGACCGTAGCCGAGGTCGGCGGCGGCCTTCAGGACCCGCTGCCGGGTGCGCTCACCAGGTCCCGGCGCACCACGCAGCACCAGCGACACCGACGCCGTGGACAGGCCTGCCCTCGCGGCGACGCCTCCAGCCGCGGACGGACAGCCGCCCGCCGGCACCCACGCGGGTAGCGAAACCGGGCTCGTCCACACGACCTCGCAGGGATTTGCGGCGACAAGACCCTCGGACGCCACCATTGCTCAGTCATGCTTGCCGAGGGCCTCGTCAGTGCGCTCCGAGGCGTGGGTACCTGGCCGAGCCGCTGCTGCGCGTGCCCGTGTCGGCCGAGCGTGATCCGACCAGGAGCAGGCAGAGCACGGCGACCCAGGCGACGACTCCGGTGAGAAGGAGGGATCGGGCCGAGCGGGCGGGACGCGGAGGCGGCGCTGTCGGCCTCCGGGGCCGCCTGCTGGGTGGGCGCGGCGGCCGAGCGACTGGGGCCGGTGCGCGCGGTCGGAGCCGGTGCGGGGACGGACCGCGTGGTCTGTGCAGCCGTGAGGTGGAGCCGTAGGTGCCGGCCGTGGTGAAGGTGTGGCTCCAGCTGCCGCCCTTGCTCAGCGTCGGCGAGTGAATCGACTGCGGGCCGGAGGTGGTTTTCACGTCGTGGAGGCCGGTCCTGGTTGACCCAGGTGACAGTGTCGTCGGCTGTGATGGTGAGGGCATGCGGGCCGAAGGCGTAGCCGGACAGGCCGCCCGCCAGGACCAGTACGGCGAGCAGCAGGCGTACGGTGCGGGCGGGCCGGGGCCGGGTAGTCAGGGAGCGCATGTCAACTCCGCGGCGAGAAGCAGACCGAGATGGCGTGCGGCACGAGTGCGGGACAGGGAGAAACCGGTCGTGCGGCGCAGTACGCCGCAGAGCAACTGCCATGCCGGGCCGCGCCGTTTGAAGACCGAAGCAACTTACAGGACAGCCCGACGAAGCGACTCATGACGATCCCCTCACGGACGAGCAGCAGCTGCGCAGAGCTCCCCCACCCGTGGAGCGCTGTACTCGCCGAGGCCCGGCCGCACAGGTGCGCGGGCCCGGCCCCAGGGCCACGTGGCCGCGCATGCTGTCGCATGCTCCGGGCCGTCAGCTGCCTCCCCACATGCGGGCGGTGCGTCATACCGGACGGCGGGCAGGGTGTGGCCGATGGATGGCCAGTCGGGCTGAGCGACGGCCTCGACACGGACTGGCAGCCGCGGCCCCAGGAGACGGGGGGCGCCCTGGCCGGCGGCGACGATGTCGCCGGGGAGCAGGAAGGACCGCTGAGGCGGCACGCCCCGGCCCTCTCACCGCCACCGTCGGCGCAGCGGGTGGCCGGCCTCGGCCTGGACTGGCAACCCCGGCCACGCAGTAGCGCGGGGTTCGACACAACGGATGGGCGCTCGGCAGGGGCCCTCCCGCGCGGAGGGCCCCGCCCCTTTCCGGTCCGACGTCAGCTCAGGCCGAGGTTGGACAGAGCGGTCGTCCAGTCGGTCATGATGGCGTTCTGCGCGTCGGAGAGGTTCACCTGACCGTCGCAGACGGCCGTCTTGAGCTTGTTCTCGACGGTGTCCTTGTCCGCGGAGGTGTAGCCGGTGCCCGTGTCGTAGCGGGGCTCGGGCCACAGGTTCTGCTCACTGGTCGGGCTGCCGCCGAGTTCGAGCGGGACGAAGTGGTCCTCCTCGTAGTCGGAGAGGCTCGTGTCCGCGTAGCCGTACTCCACGATCTGCTGCTTCTTCAGCGCGGTGGTGTACGAACTCGGGGGCCGGACGGTCGAGGTCCAGCCCGAGACGCAGATGGTCGAGTCGATGGTGTCCTGCGTCACGTCCGGGTTGAGGGCGCCCGGCGTGCAACTGGAGTCGGGCAGGGGGAGATAGGACTGGCTGCAGCTGGCCGCATGGGCGGTGCCCATGGTGACCGTCAGGCCCGCGGCAGCAAGCGCGAAGGCCGACAGGGTGGTCACCAGAGGGCGCGATATGTGGGGCAGGGGGGACATGGGGGATCTCCCGGTGGGGATGCCCGGCAGGGATTCCGGGCGGACGCGTGCATGACATCAGCGAATCCCTCTATGCGGGTAGATCCCTTTGCCCGACCTAGACCGGCCCGAGCGAAAGTACTGTTCACGTTTACACGAAATACACGGGACCATCCCCGCATGGCCAAGCAGAGCAGCCCTGGGAGCCTTGGCACAGCACGGTGTTGGACCTCGACACATCACAACAGCGCTGTCCCGACGCCCCTACACGATGAGATGCGACCGTCACCGCCATCGCCATCGCCCAGTGAAGGCCGCCCTCCGGTACCGAACTGCCCAAGTGACCGGTCGTCCCGTGAGGCGCCCGCCCCCGCTCGCCCCCTGGTCCCGATCGGCTTCCCCCAAGTCCTGCTCCGCGGCGTCAAGGAGCCAAGGCCGCCGACGTCACCGGCCGACCTGCTCCACCACAGGCCCCTCCGCACCCGTATGGCGCCCCGGCCACCGGCGAGTGCGAGGCATCCGGCGTCGCAAGCCGTTCCACCGCCCTGGTCGGCCTCGCCGACAGCACGGCGCAGTACTGGTGCACGCCGGACGCGTCGACGGGCAACTTCAGCAGCCCGGTGCTGAGGCCGGGCACGTACACCCAGACCCTTTTCCAGGACGAACTGGCCGTCGCCGCGCGGGCCGTGAGCGTGACGGCCGACACCGCCACCGCGGGCCAGAACATCACCTCGTCCTGCACTGGACCTCCTGCGCGCACGGCGCCTCCAGCGAGCCGAGTCACCGAAGCCTGCCGATCGGCACCTGTCGCGGCAACAACACGTTGTTCACGTACGCCGCCCCGGCCAGGGCGTTCGTCGTCGGCAGCATAGAGCCGGGCCGTCGGGCTGCCGGCACAGGCCAACAGCCCGCCAACTCCTCGCAATCTCCTCGTATGCGCGAGCAGACCCCGCCGTCGTCGGCGTAAGGTCGGCCCGTGCGTGAAGTCGGTCAACCCCCCTCGCTGCCCTCCGCCCCTGTGGCTCGTCGTCTGCTCCTAGGCGCGGCCCTTGTGTCGGTCGCCCCATTCGGCGTCGGATGCGCCGACTCGCACAAGAAACCCAAAGCGGCCCGTTCACTCACGGTGAATGCCGCTGACGGGACCGTGGTGATGGTGATCCGGCACGGTGAAAAGCCCGCCTCCGGGCTGAGCGGGATGGACGACTCGGGGCGACCGGACAGCAAGTCGTTGACGGCTCGGGGCTGGGAGCGGGCACACGCGCTCCCGAAGCTGTTCTCGCCGCCCAGGGCGGGACTGGCACGACCGGCAACGGTGTTCGCCGCCTCCGACCAGGGCCCGAACGCGGGCGCCCATCGCATGCGCCAGACGGTGACCCCACTGGCCAAGGACCTCGGACTGGCCGTCGACACCGACTTCGCCGAAGGGTCCGAGCGCCGGCTCGCACAGGCCGCGCTGACCGCGCCGGGCCCCGTACTGATCTGCTGGGAGCACAGCCGGATCCCCGCCGTCGTGGCCGGGCTCGGCGCGGCGGACGCCCCAGGAACGCCGGCCACCTGGCCGGACCGCTTCGACCTCGTGTGGGTTTTCCGCCGCCGGTCCGGATCCTGGTCGTTCACGCAGGTCGACCAGCATGTGCTGCCGGGAGACCGGTGATCGACGGATCACGGAACGGGGTACGCGCGATGTCACGGCGTACCCCGTCGAGCGGTGCGGTGATCCGGGGCGCGGGCTACAGGCTCGGCAAGGAGGGGAACGTGCAGGACGCTACGGAACCGCTGCCGCTCACCGAGCCGGCGGTCACGCCCGTGCCGGAGGGGGTGATGTCACTGTTGTACAGGCCGATGTTCACGTACGAGGCCGTGAACGCCGTGGCGTCCAGGCTGACGTTCTCCAGGGTCAGGCCCAGCGGATGCCGGGAGTCGAGGCCCACGAAGGTGGACGTGACGCCGGAGACAGAGCTGGTGGACTTCCCGCCATTCACCAGGATGCCGACGCGGGTGTCCTCCTTTGTGGTCAGGTGCGGGGTCGTACGCCGCGAAGAGGTGGCGGAAACCGTGCGGGCGGGTGTAGGTCGCCCGCCGGCGGGGGCGCGGTTCCCGGTCGGGGTCATGACCTCGCCGTCGGCGATGGCGTGGAGGTGCTCCACCCTGGTCTTCTTGGCGGCGTAGTCAGGGTCGCGGGAGGTCTTCCGACTCTCTCACCCAGCCGGGCGGGAACTGTAGCCGGTCGTTCGACGTGAACGCGCTGGTATCGGCCCGGGGCCTGCACCTTCTGTCCGTGACCGCTCTCTGAACAGTGGCAGGCCATCGCGTAAGTCTCCCTGGTGAACGAGCAGTTCGACCGGAGGAGCGCGCGACGGCCTTGTCCCAAACCGATCTGATGCGGATGCCGGAGTCACCACGTACGGCTGACGGAGTCGAGACGGTCAGGGTGCCGTGCGAGCGCATTCTGCCTGGCTCATCGAGGCCGAGGCCACGGAGGTCATCTGTGCCGCCCCGGGCGAGCACTCCGAGAGGCGCACGACCTGGCGCAACGGCCACCGGAAGCGGGGGCTGACCACCCAAGCCGATGACCTCGATCTGAAGATCCCGAAGGTGTGGCCGGGACGTTCTTGCCCAGCCTGGACCACACCGTCTTCCCCTACGTCTGCCTGGATGCCGCCTACTGCAAGGCCAGGGTGCACCATCAGATCGTGCCCCAGGACGTGGTCATCGCCACGGGAATCTCCGCAACCGGCCACCGGGACATCCTCGGGCTGATTGGTCACAGCGAGTCGAAGCCGTTCTGGGCAAAGTTCCTGCGTTCCTTACGGGCCCGTGGCCTGGAGGATGTCCAGCTGGTGATATCCGCACGATCTGTACGCATGCCACGGCAGAGGCCGTCCGCACCCAGCTGGACGTCGTCGCCGACATGCTCGGACGGGAGTTCCCGCAGGTTAGGACGTTGCTGCTGGAGGATTCGACGGATAGCACCGCGTTCGCGGACTTCCCGCCGGCCCACTCGTGAAGATGTTCCCCACCCTGCGGGCCCGGACCGCCTCGCAGCCGCAGTCCTGGCCGAGCTCCACGGCGAGTGGCAGGTTTGCGACCGCCGCTACCTCTCCGAAGGCTCCACGGCTGAACTCTTCACCGGTACCCCCGCCGACATCGACCGGCAGCCTCTCCCGCCAGAACCGAATCAGCTCGGCCGGTGACTACACCACTTCGCGAGGGCACGATCGGATCCGGTACAGCACACACTGGCGAAGCGGCCCCTCGGGCACGCTCGGATCCTCGAAGTCGTCGGCCGGATCCCGGGTCATGCCGATCCGGCGCATCACCGCCCGGGATCGGAGGTTGTGGACGGTCGTCGACGCCACCACTTCCGGCAGCCCGATGGCCTCGAAGCCGAAAGCCAGGCAGGCCAGGGCGGCCTCGGTGGCGTAACCGTGACCCCACGCCGAACGCATCAACCGCCAACCGATATCCACTCCCGCGAACGGCATGTCCCTATTCACCTCGTCCAAGCCCACACGGCCGATGAACTCACCGGTCTCCCGTGCTTCGAGCGCCCACCACCCAAAACCCCGCTCGTCGAACTCGGCCTGCATGAGTGCCACCGAGGCATCGCTTTGCTCCCGCGTCAGCAGTTCCCCCAGGTGTTCTCGGACTTCGGGATCGGCGTTCATGGCCGCCCACGGTTCGAGGTCGGACTCCCGCCAGCGGCGGAGCAGAAGACGATCGGTTCGCAGTTCTGGCATGCCACCCAGCCAACCCGATCAAGATCAGGGTGTCGATCAGTTATGTCGACGCCCAGGTTGGCTGTCAGGCAGCCCGCTTTGGTCTGTACGCGGTGAGGCAGCGCGGGTGGTCGGCCCACTGCAGTTACGAGGTAGTGACAATCGGGGGCCAACTTCTTGGCACGGCAACCACTCTTCTCCGGTGAAAGAGCGTCAATTAGGGAGTAACGAAGTCCAGTTGGCGCAAAGGGGGCAAAGAGATGAAGGAGACCCGAGTATGAAGCTTGGCATGAAGCGGCTCGCGGCGGTCGGCGCGCTGGGGGTGGCCTCGGCTGCACTGGCGGCATCCCCGGCGTTCGCGAAGGGCGACATCTCGATTCAGGCCGCTCCTCACACCGTGCATGCCGGCCACGTGGTGAAGGTACGCGGTCAGGGTGATGACGACGCCGAGCGGTACACCACGCTCGTCATACAGGAGCGGTCCGGCGAACCCGGCCACTGGGGCCACTGGCACGCCGTCACACGGAGCTTCAGCAGCGACGCGCGCGCGGACGTCAAGGCCACGCACACGGGCGAGCTGCAGTTCCGTTCCGTGCTGTACTCGACCGACAAGCACCACCAGCACGCGAAGACGGATCGCACCTCCAGGCCAGTGACGGTCCACGTCGTCCGCTGACCTCACAACAGCACCGCACACCGATCGACCGCCTTTCCCGGAACGGCACGACCGCTCCGGGGAAGGCGGCGCCGCTCCTCGCCCGTCCGCACCGGCTCGATGAAGAGCATCGGCCCCGGTGATGCGACAGTGGTCCGCACACGGGATATGTGACCTCGCGCTCCGCAACGCCTCGCCTCGCCTCGCCTCCGGGGCTGCTCGGTAAGAGAACGGCGATGTGGCGTCGGGCCGCTGGCGCGCGATGACGACGCGGCTCCCGCGCCCGGAAGGCGGGTGCGGGAGCCGCGTCGCTTCGCTGGTGCCGTCGGTGCTGTCAGCGGTGCGCGCCGTGTCGGCGCCTGAACCAGACCAGGGCGGCTCCGCCCGCGACGAGCATGGCGGCGATGCCGGCGATGCCGAGGACCTGCGTGCCGGTGTGCGCGAGGCCGCCGCCGTTGTTGTCATCGCCGGGCGGGGTGGCCGGCGGCGTGTGTCCGGCCGCCGGCGTCGAGTGTCCCGGGGCCGGGGTGTGGCTGGCCGGGGGCGTGGTCGGCTGGTGGGTGGGCGTGCTGGTCGGAGTGCCGGTGGGAGTGGGCGTCGGCGTGCCGCCGCCGCTGCCGGTGGACCGGCCGTCGCCGCCGAGGAGGGTCAGCTTCGGGTTGTCGGCGTCATCGGGCTGTGTCTTGGCGGCTGTCCTGGCCGACTTGGGCAGGTACGGGTGCTGTACGCGGAACTCGACCGAGGTGATGTTCCGTTTGGGCGCCTTGGAGAAGTCGACGCCGCCCATGACGCACACCTTCTGCTGGCCTGCGTACTCGCACGGGTAGGAGTAGTCCCCCTTGGTGTAGGACGTCATGTAGTCGTCCCACGTCTGCTTCGGCGTCCAGTGCTGGTTGGGGGCGCGCAGCGGCCACGCGCCGATGTTGCCGCTGTTGATGACGGAGTGGTAGTCCGACGGGCTCTGCGCGTCCTGCTGGCGGACGTACTCCGCGGCCACGCGGGCGCTGTAGACGCGGCGCAGGTCGGCGAAGTCGGCGGTGGAGTCGACCTTCTGCTCCACGTCGGGGATGACGTACTGCCGGACCAGGGCCTCGCCGGTCTTCTCCTGGGCGTCGCTCAGGTCGCACTTGCCGTTGGGGTTGGGGTGCTTGACGACGAGGTGGGCGACGCTCACCTTGAGGGGGGCGTCGAGGATGTAGAGGCCGTTGTCGTCGGCGCGGACCTTGGCGGTCTTCGGTTCGATCCACAGGCGGATCGACGGCGAGCAGGGGACGTTGGCGACCTTCATGGCGTCCCAGAACGTCTTGCCGACGCCCTGACGGGGATCCATGTCCTTGGCGTAGTCGTGCTTGAGCTGGAGGTCGGCCTGGAGCAGGACGCGTCCCGCGTCGGTCTTCCCGAACACCGGGTTCATGATCTTGTCGGGCTGGTCCGGGTTGAGGTTGACCCAGAACTTGTCCGGTGTGAGCGCGAGCCAGGTGAAGAAACTGTCGGAGATCAGGGCGGCCTTGGCCTTACCGCCCCACCCGTAGTCCTTGCTCTCGTCCTGGATCTTGTCCGCGGAGAACGCGTACGGCAGGCCCTTGCCCTTGACGGGCTTTCCGACATAGGCGAGGTCGAGGGTGGAGAAGTCGATGCCGCCCGGCCCGCGGACACCGAAGTTGGTGGCGCCGTTCCTCCCGATACGCTGGAGCTGCCTCTCCATGTCGAGCGGGGTGGGCGGCGACTGGTCGATGACGCGTGAGGCTCCGCCGGCGGCCCGGTTGTTGCCGTTCACCGCGAAGTCGGGATCCTCCAGCGTGGAGCCGGACACGTTGCGGTAGTTGACGGACTTGTACTCCGGGACGTCGTCGGACAGGTGCTCGTACGCCCGCATGCGGGGCTGGCCGCTCGCGTCCTTGTACTCGTCGGCCACCCTGTTGACGTACTTGGTGGTGGCGGAGTCCTTGGACTCCCCGTTGACATAGGCGATCTTCCCCTCGCTGAAGCGGGGGTCCTCCAGGAACTTCTGATTCGCGAGGTCCTGCCCGGTGTCGCGGCCCGGACCGGCCTTGAACTCCAGGAACTCGCCCTTCTTGTAGTTCACGGCGTCGAACTTGCGGACCAGCGGCTTCATCCGGCCGGTCTTGGGGTCCTTGACCATGACGGGGTTGCCGTCCTTGTCCTTGATCTCGATCTCCTCCTGGCAGAGCCAGTCCTCGCCGACCAGGCCGAGATCGTTGATCACCTTCGTCTCGTAGGCAGCGCCGCGTCTGTTGTTGTTGTTCGGCAGGATGTAGCCGTCCGACAGCCACTTCGCGAACGTCGAGTACTTCGGCGTCTTGCCCTGATTGTCCTGGAGATACTGCTTGTAGCGGGCGAACGCCCGCTCCTCGCTGTTCTCCGGATACTGGGTGTACTTCTTGTCGAACTTGTCGAGGAACGCATCCCGCTCCTTGATCTGCTCCGGAGTCGGGTTCTCCGCGTCCCCCGGCAGCGTCAGACCGTCCAAGGTCTGCCGCGGGGCGTTGTACGTGTAGGTGTCCACGTCACCCGGGGCGCGGACCTGGATGTTGTGATCCCACGGCAGATCGTTCGTACCCGGATTCGTCGCGGTGACGTCGGGAAGGCTGTCGCAGCGCTTGCCCTTGGCCGCGTACGCGGCATCGCCCGGCAGGCCGGGCAGCCCGGTCAGGGTCAGCACCCCGGCTGCGGCCAGGGTCAGCGCGGCCCGCAGCCACACGCGCCGACGGGGCGCAGGTATCAGTTGAGTCACGAGGCTTCTCCAGTGGGAGCCCAGACCACTCGGTTCGCATACGGCGCCACGGGGCCCCCGTGACATCTGTGGCGCCGCCGGAAGCCTCACCCTACGGACGAGACGATTGACACGCCCTCGTCAACTCGCCGCGCACACAGGATCGACACAACCGGGCGCACCCCGGTAGCCGTAGAGTGCCGGGCATGCGCCCCATCGACGACCCCTCCTACCAGGACAACCCACATCTGAACGCCTGGCTGGACGCCGCCCGCGCCGACTTCACCGCCCTCGTCGAACAGCCAGGCGGATCCTGGGACTTCGCCCCCGACTCCCTCCCCCGCCTCGAACGCCTCGTCCTCGACCGCTACGCCACCTGGGAGGAGCAGTACGACGACCGACGGGGGCCGTTCCTGCGCGCGGTCGGCTGGTACGTGGGCGAAGTCCTCGTACGGCACCACGGCGCGGTCTGGGTGTGGCCGCCCGACACTCCCTGCCCCAGCCCGGACCGGTCGTGTCCGGCCGTGACCTACCCTTACGACCGCCTCACCGACCGGGAGGCCGAAGCTGTCGCCGCCTCGGAGGAGGACGGCGAGTCCCTGCTCCCGACCGTCGACCCGCACCACATCCTCGGCACCCTGTACCGAGCGAACTCCCATCTGAGCGTCGCCCTGGAACACTTCGAGGACTGGCGCGACGACCTCACCCCCTGGATGCCACCGACGTCCTGATCCACCGGCCAGACCCCAGCGCTCCAGGGCCAGGGAGGCGGGATGCGGAACGTACAGGCGCGGCGGTCTCGCCATCTTCCTCGATCACACAGCGGCGATCGCCGGACCCGTCCACCGCGTCGGGGAGAGCGACCAGACCGTCTGCCAGGGGTCACGGACGAGGCACGGGTGCCCGGCCCGGGGAGGGGTCGGATCCGGGCGGCGCGGCGCGGCAGAGGGCGCAGCCGCGGATGCCCTGCCGCGAAGCAGGATCGACGCCCTGCGCACGGCGAAAGCGAACATCACCCGTTGAATCGTGTTCAGACGTCGCGCGATTGACCGCTCCCCGGCGCTCCGACGGCACTAGTGAGGGAGCTATTTCGCCTCGCACACGTGCGGCAGGGAACGCCCGAGCGCGATCGAGTGGAGCATGTCCAGCCGCATCGTACGGTCGGTGTTGCGGTACGCGGCCAGCAGCCGACCTCCGCACCGGGGGCTGGTACGGGGCGCCTCGGTGTCCGCGATGGCCTGAACGAGCTCGCCGCTGACACGGTTGATCTCGACGCGAATCACTGACAGATCGGGGCTGCCGGTCGGCGCCTCAGACGGATCCGCGTCCCAGATGTGGAACAGCCCGCGTTGGACGATCTTGCTCGCCTCGATCTGGTCCCGGAATACGGCTACCACCTCATCCGGGTCGGTGCCGAGTGCCCTGGCCTGGGCGGTCACGTCGTCGAGTACCTGCTGCTCGCGGGCGGGGTCGTCGATGGGCTGCCCCGTGCGGTACTTGGCGGCGGCCACCTGGTCGGCGATGAGGACCCGCTCGGCGGACAGCCTCGTCAGCGGTTCCAGGGACGGACGGGCGACGGGTCCAGCGGCCGCCGCAGGGGCGACGGCGACAGCCAGGGCGGCCGTCGTGAGTACGGCAATGATCGTCTGACGCAAAGTTCCTCCTCGGTCGAACCGATCCCAGGATCACCCGATAGACGTGATCCCACCGGGAAACATCCCCGATTATCCTGCCTGGACGGCTACTTGGCGGTCGACAGAGGGGCGCTGTCGAGCCTGTCCATGGACAGGCAGCGCAGCAAGTATCGGCGACGCGGCGTGGAAGCCGCCCTCATCTACGCCCGTGAACGCCGCGACGCCGAACGCATCCAGCGGTGGGAGCAGTTGGGCATGGTCTGGTCACACAACCACGTTGCGCGGGACCGCAACGCGAACGACAGCGGTCGTTGAGGCAGGACAGCTGCCCTGGCGGTAAGTCAGAATGCCGACTCTTCTGCATCGATAATCGCTGGGATAGGCGAAGTGGCCTTGCCATACTGATGCGATGTGCTTTCGCGGAGGGACTCCTCACCGGCATTACGTGTGCCTTCCCTGTCGCTCTTCGTTCAAGAAGCGCGGCACGTGGGCAAGCCGATGCCCGCGCTGCGGTGGAGAGTTGGTCGACGCGGGCCAGGACCTCGCTGTGCCGAAGCGGAGCGACTCCGCTGGGTGGCGGACGTTGACCGCCCTGCTGAATGCGGGTGTCACGTTCCACTCTGGCTGCTGTGACGGGCCCGGCTGGCGGCCTCGAACGCCGCGCGAGGTACGCGAGCGGCTGGCCGCCGCGGCCGGCACCGGCGT
Source organism: Streptomyces sp. NPDC025793 (assembly GCF_055558375.1). NCBI lineage: Bacteria > Bacillati > Actinomycetota > Actinomycetes > Kitasatosporales > Streptomycetaceae > Streptomyces > Streptomyces sp. NPDC025793. The sequence goes on from NZ_JBVHMR010000041.1 coordinate 14,473, forward strand.
GCCGCTGAGCGTGGCGCTGACGACGGTCGACCCTGATGAGCTCCGTCCCGGGCGCGCCGCACGCTGAGCCGTCGGCGTGGCTCGTCCCACACGCGGCAACGCGCGCCTGAATGAGAACCTCGCGCGACTGCCACACTCCAAGAGCGGAAAGACCAGGGCTCCTCAGGCCTCCCGGCCAGCAGTGACAGTCGTCAGGGTGGAGGGATGTTGTTGCCGACGAACTCCGCCAACGCGTCGGCGGACTCGGAGGTCAGCCGGTAGAAGCCCTGGAGACCGACCGAGCGCTCGAGGCGGCCGTCGACCGTGTGCTTCGAACCGCGGGTCGGGCCTCGACGGTTGCGCCAGGCAAGCCTCGCAGCCGACTGCGGATCGCCCTGGAGCTGTAGCCCTTGTCGCCCGGGACGTGCGAGGGCGGCACCCGGGGCCGTCCCGGGCCTGGGCGGGGTACCCGGATCGCGTCCATCACGGTGATGAACTGGGTGCGGTCGTTGGTGTTGCCGCCTGTGACGGTGAAGGCGAGTGGGCAGCCGGCGCCGTCGCAGGCCAGGTGAATCTTGCTGGTCAGGCCGCCTCGGGAGCGTCCGAGCGCCAGGTTGCGGAGCCGCCCTTTTCGGGCGCCGGCGGCATGCTGGTGGGCGCGGACGATGGTGGAGTGGACCGACACCAGCCAGTCGATGTCCCCGGCGGCGTCCGCCCGTACCTGGGCGGCGCGGAGCATCCGCGTGAACGTGCCGTCCGCCGCCCACCGGCGAAAACGGGTGTGCAGCGTGGCCCACGGCCCGTACCGCTCGGGCACGTCCCGCCAGGCCGTCCCGGTCCGGAACTTCCACACGATCCCGTTGAGGACCCTGCGGTCGTCCAGCCGCTTGCGCCCACGCGACGACACGGGCAGCAACGGCCGGACGAACTCCCACTCGGCATCGGACAGTTCATGGCGACGCATCACCCGACCATGATCCACCAGTCAAGATCAATCGACGACAGACCCTAGACCGCAGGCCAGGACACCGCTCCGGCCCGCGCTCCAGACGCGCTGGACATAGCCGGGCGTGGAGCCGCTCGTGCGGATCTGCGGTTTCGTCCGCCACGTTCTTGAGACTTGTCAGTCGAGGCCCCCGGTCTCCTCAATATGCTTGACGAAGGCCGCGGTGATCCGGGGGCGGGCGGCGTCGGGCACGAGCGCGCGTTCCAGGCCTTCCTCGATGCCCCATTCCGTGTTGAACATGACCGGGATGTCGGCCGGTGCCAGGTTGTTGCGGAGCCACAGCGCGAAGCGCGCCGCCAAGTGGGCGTTGCAGTCAAGTACGCAAACGCCCTCAGGTTCCAGGCTGGCCAGGCCTTCCAAGTTTTCCTCGTCGAGAGTGGTCCCGAAGATCATCGACGCCCCGCGGACCGGTCCGTCTCCCCCGCCGTCACGGCGGATGAACGTGTCTGGATCGCGCTCGCGCAGCCGTGCTTCCAGCCCCTCGAAGGTCAGTTCCCAGCTCTGGCCCTGAGGAGGGGTGAAAACGAACATGGTGCGCAGTTCCGCGATCTCTTCCGGTTTCATGGCGGTATTTTCCCGCGCGTGCGGGTGGCGGCGGTCGGGGGACGTAGCGGGCATGGCCCTTGGCGCCGCCGGGTTCGCCTCACCTCCAACCGGTCGGCGCCTGCCGACGACGGGCCGGCTGTCCCACGGCTCCCATCTGGCCCGCGCCCACGGCGTCACGGTCCGCCAGGCGAGAGTCATGACGGCGATGGCGGTGGAGTCGACGTCGGAGTCATTTGTCGACGGGATCAGGCTCGGCCAGGCGCCGTTCCGGCACTGCCGACTCGCCGCCGCACGTGCAGTCACGACGAGGCGTCCACGCCACCGGGCACTTCAGCTCGTCGAAGTTCGTGCAGTCGTCGCCCGTCCCGCGCGAGGTGATCAGGGTGTGGTCCGGGTGCTTCGGAAGGGGGTCCGTTCGGGGTGTTCGGGGACTGGCCGGCAGCGACACCTCGCAGAGGTCGTCCCAGCCCTGCATCCGGCACGAGGCAGGGGACCAAGTCATCCGGCGCTCCCAGGCCCTGGCGGATGTCAAGCGGGTCGCGGAGAGCAGGGGTGCGCGGTTCGGCCGGGAGGGACTACTCGGAGAGGGACGGATTCTCGAAGCTCAGCGTTCCAACATGATCGATGATCAATGTCACCTGTGGGACGGCAGGCCGGATCCATGGATACATAGCAACAAAACGGTCATGCACCTTCACGCGAGAATCGCCCCAGACCCTAGACTTTACGACCGCATTACTTTCTATTGACCCGAGAATTGACAAGCACATGCGCATACCAAAGGCCGGTGTCGCCGGCCTGGTTCTTCTCTCCGTCCTGGTGCCGGCGACACCGGCGTACGCCGCTGCGCCGTCGCAGCAGAGCGGTCCGGTACCGGACGCCACGACGGCCCCCGACGTTCCCTCCGCCCTCGCCGCTGCCCGCCGTGGCGGCGATCGCGTCGAGGCGTTGTCCGAGCGGACCGAGACCTCCACCACCTGGGTGCACGCGGACGGTTCGCTGACCACGGAACTGACGGCCGGTCCGGTCCGGTTCGAACGGGACGGCCGCTGGGTGGCCGTGGACACCGACCTGGCCGTCCGGCCGGACGGCTCCGTCGCCCCCAAGGCGCACCCCGCCGAGCTGACCCTGGGCGGCCCGGGTGGCGAGCCGGCCGACTCGCTCGACGCGACCCGTACCGCCAAGCCCCGTGACCTGGTCACCCTCGGGGAGGGGGAGCAGCAGGTCACCCTCCAGTGGAAGGGCGGGCTGCCCAAGCCCCTGCTGGACGGCAACCGGGCCGAGTACGTCGAAGCCGTGCCCGGTGCCGACGTGGTCGTGGAGGCGACCCGGACCGGTTTCGAGCAGTACGTCGAGATCAAGAAGCGGCCCCGACAGCTCGACGGCGAGGGTGCCTACCGGTACACCCTGCCGCTGCGGGCCGAGGGGCTCAAACTCAGGCAGCAGACCGACGGCAGCGTGCTGTTCACCGACCGCCGCACCGGCCAGGAGCGTGCCGTCATGCCGGCCCCGGTGATGTGGGACGCGACCGTGGACGAGCGGTCGGGCGAGCACACCCGCAGAGTGCCGGTGGGCATGGACGTCGTGGAGAACGGCGACGACTCCTTCGACCTCGTGGTGACGCCCGACGCCGGCTTCCTCGCCGACCCGAACACCCGTTTCCCGGTGACCGTGGACCCGTCCACCTCGGCGCTGAGCAACGTCTTCGACACCTACGTCCAACAGGGCGAGACCCGCGACTGGTCCACCGACACCGAGCTGGACTTCGGCAATCCCGGGACCAAGAACGCCAACGGAACGCCCCGTACGGCCCGTTCGTACATCACCTGGGGCACCGCCCCCATCGCGGACGCCCTGGTCAGCAGCGCCAAGCTGAGCCTGTGGAACTTCCACTCGGCCAACACCGACTGCAAGCCGCAGGCCTGGGAGGTCTGGTCGGCCGACGCGGCGAGCACCGCCAGCCGCTGGACCAGCCAGCCCACGATGCAGAACAAGTACGCCACCTCCACCGAGACCAAGGGCAACCCGGCCTGCGGTGCCGGTGGCTGGATCGGTGCCGACGTGACCGGTCTCGTGCAGACCTGGGCCTCCGCCAAGGCCCCCAAGGCCACGATGGGCCTGCGGGCCGCGGACGAGTCTGCCGTCGCCCCCTGGAAGCGCGTCAACTCGGCCAACTCCACCGCGAACCCGCCGAAGCTGTCCGTGACGTACAACTTCCGTCCGCGCAGCGGCAACAACCGGCAGGCCGGGCCGCCGTTCGTCAAGGACGCCTCCGCCACCTGGCAGGTCGACACCACGACCCCGACGCTGCGTGACACCTTCTCCGACAAGGACGGCGACCGGGTCAACGGCACCTTCGAGATCGTCGATGCCGCCACCGGCAAGCGCGTCGGGAACCATCTCGTCTCGCCCTATGTCGACTCCGGCCGCCCCGCCGCCGTCACCCTGCCCGACGGGCTGCTGAGGGACGGCACCACCTACCGCTTCCGCACGAGCCCCTACGACGGCAGCCACTACAACACCGCCTGGTCGCAGTGGACCACCTTCACCGTGCAGACCGGCCGCCGGCCCGGTGGGCTGCCCGACATGCCGCAGGCGCTGGAGCAGGGTGCGACCGACACCCTCACCCCGCTGCTGTCCGGTGTCGCTTCCAGCCCCGAACAGGGCCGTGTCCGCGCCGAGTTCTCCCTGCGCGACGAGGACGGCAAGCCGCTCGACGGCGTGCGTGTGCCCGACGCCTGGGTGGACAGCGGCCGGCGCGCCGCCGCCCAGGTCCCGGCAGGCGCGCTGCGATCCGGAACGACGTACCTCTGGGCAATGCGCGCCTGCACCGACACCGGCTGCTCGGCCTGGTCGTACGAGCAGGAGTTCACCGCGTCCGACAAGCCCGGCCCGAAAGCCCCCGATACCAAGTCGCTGACGCTGAGCGGCCCGTCGCTGGACGACGCCACCGCCCCTGTGCGCGAGGACGCTCCCGCCACGCGGGACGGCCGACTTGTACTCGACGCCGACCACACCGGTTGGCTCAAACCGGACCTCACCAAGGTGCCTGCCGGTGCGCGGATCGCCCGGGCCCGGCTCGAACTCACGCCCATGAGCGGCGCCGAACGGCCGGTCGAGATCTATGAGTTGCTCGACCCCTGGTCTTCCCCGCAGCACGGCAAGGACCTCTCGGGCCTCCTCGATGAGGCTCCCTTCGCCGACGCCGCCCGGCCCGGCGACCAGGACCTCGCCCCGGTCGTCCAGTCCTGGCTGGAGCAGGAGAGCGGCGAGGGCCTCGCGCTGCGGCTGCCATCCGGTGAACGGGAGACCGTCGCGTACCACTCCTCCCGGGCCCAGGACGCCGCCCAACGGCCCCGCCTGGTGATCGACTACGTCCCCTCGGCCGCCCCGGGCCGCCCGCAGGACGTCCGCGCCACCTCCGGTGACGGCGGACTGCTGGCCACCTGGAACCCGCCGCAGGACGACGGGTCGGCCGGTGAGGGGCCCGAGTACACCGTCGTTGTCCGCAGGCAGGACGGCACCGAGGCCGCCCGCGTGACCACGACCGCCCCCCGGGCCGTCGTCACCGGTCTCGCGGACAAGACCACCTACCGCGTCTCCGTCCAGGCCCGCACCGGGCACGGCACCAGCCCCGAAGCCACCGCCGAGCCGGTGACCACAGCGGGCGTCCCCGGCGGCGCCACCTCCTACCGGGAGATCGTCCAGCAGTACCTTGACGCTCGCGCCGGCATCCTCACCGGCCGGCACGCGACCGCCGCCGCGGCACTCGCCGCCGGCTCCCGCGGGGCGTCCTTCGCGGACCTGCTGAACGCCCAGGCCCCCGCCCTGGCCGAATCCCGCGAGCTCCTTGCCCGGCATGGCCGTACCTACACCGACGCCTCGGCGAAGCTTTCCGACGTCCTGGTCGGCACGGACGCCGACGGAACCGTCTTTCTGCGGGCGGCGGTCGCCGAGTCGGCCCAGCTGAAGCAGGATGGTGCCGCCGAGCCGGACGAGGGGCTCCAGGAGCAGCGGTTCACATTCAGCAGCAACGGTGGCGCCCCCATCCTGCACCTGGCGACCGACGCCCCGGCCGCCGAGACCGTGCTGACCGAGGCACCCTCTGCCTGGAACGGCTTGGACGTGGCCCCGCCCGACGCCCGGGACGCCGACGAGGTCCCGGACGAACCCATCGCCTTGGACGCCGACGGCTTCCCGGTCGAGGAGCGGACCGCCGCGTCCCCCGCGGCCCTGCGTGCCGCGGCAGTGTCAGGCTCCGGGACCGCCGCGTGGGCCTCGAAGAACATCAACACCAAGTGGGAGTACGGGCAGGACTGTACCAACTTCGTGTCCAAGGCCCTCTACCACGGCGGCAAGATGAAGACCCGCTCCGGCGGCCGCAAGCACGACCGCGCCTGGTGGCAGCAGTACTACCTGTTCGGCACGATCAAGAACAAGAGCTACACCTGGTCGGGCGCCGAGAACTTCCGCCGGCACATGACCAAGTACAGGGGCGCGCCGTCGGTCTCGCAGAAGGGCGCCCGACCCGGCGACATCGTCATGTTCAAGTGGAAGAAGGAGAAGGTGTACAACCATGCCGCGGTCGTCGTCGGCAACAACGGCCGTGAGATCCAGCTGCGCCAGCACGGCGGCGTGAGCAAGACCACGCTGAGCGCCGCCATCGCCCGCTACCGCCACAAGGCCAACTACATCGAGCGCGTGATCATCTTGCGCCCGAAGGCGAGGAACTGACCGTGAAACCAAGCCATATCCGGTCTGCCGCCCTCGCCCTCGCCCTGGGTGCCGCCCTGACCGCCTGCTCCGACGACGGCCACCTGGACTACCAGACGGACTACACCAACCACCGTCCCCTGCGCGTCACGGGCCGCCCCAGCACCGGCAGCCTCGAAACCGTCCAGAAGGTAGTCTGGCGCCTCGCCGACGGAGACGCCGACGGCCTCGCCGCCCTGCACACCGAACCCGGCGACGCGGGTCCGGCGGCCAAGGCCTGGATCAAGGCCTACGGCAAGGCGGCCCGGTCCGAGGTGACCGCCGACTTCCTCGACGAGGGCTCCGTACGCCAGGACGTGGTCCTCCACTTCACCGGGCCGCGCCGCACCCAGGAACTCACCGTGCGGATCGGCGCCGACGAGTCCTGGGGGATCGTCCTGGACGCTCCGGAGCCGCGGCAGGAGTCCTGAGAGGCCGCACCTCTCGTGCGCAGGGTGTGCCCCGGTCCAGTGACCGGGGCACACCCCTTGCCTTCTGTTCGTCGCTCGACAGACGTCCGCGACGAGGCCACCGGCAAGTGGGGGATCCGCGTCAACCGCGTCGAGCAGAACGCCGGCGAGCCCCCGACCTCCATCCAGGAGTCGATGGAGAAGCAGACGCGCGCCGACCATGAGAAGCGCGAAGCCATCCTGCGTGCAGATGGCGAGAAACAGGCCGCGCTGCCGAAAGCGGAGACCGAACGCGAAGTGGCCGCCATCCTCGCCGACAGGAGCGTAGCGACGCGCAGCAAGCCGCAGTCGCCTGTGCAGGCCGGGCCCACACCCGGACACATGCCGCTGCGGCAGGACGATCCTCGGCGTATCGGCCGCTACCACTTGACGGCTCTGCTGGGCCAAGGGGGATGGGAACCGTCTGTCTCGGCCGGTCCCCCGGGCAGCACCTGGTCGCGGTCAAAGTCATCCGGCCGGAGTTCGCTGCGGATCCGACATTCCGGGAACGGTTCACTCGCGATATCGAGGCCGCACGTCTTGTCGGCGGATGCCACACCGCGCCCGTGGTCGACGCCGACTCCCTCCGCGACCCGCCCTGGCTGGCCACCGACTACATCCCCGGCCCGTCACCGCACGACGTCCTCGGACAACAGGGCGCCCTGCCCACAAGAACCCTGCACACCCTCGCCGTCGGCGTCGCCGACGCCCTCAAGCGCATCCATGCCTGCGGCATCATCCACCGCGACCTCAAACCCAGCAAGACCATCATCTCCAGCACAGGTCCTCGGGTCATCGACTTCGGCATCGCCCGAGCCCTCGAGAGCACCGCGCTCACCCGTGCCAACCACGTCGTCGGCACACACCCGCAGCTTGGGTTCGGTGGGGGGCAGCTGCTCCGGCGGGCGACGTACGTCACCGCCGCTCACCTGGCCTCCTACGCCGGCCTGGCCCCGACGACCAAGTCGTCGGGGACCTCGATCCATGGAGAACACGCGCCCAGAGGCGGCAACCGGCAGCTCAAGCGGGCGATGTTCCTGTCCGCGTTCGCCGCCCTGCACGATCCGGCCTCCCGCACCTCCTACGACCGATGCCGGGCCCGCGGGAAAACCCACACCCAGGCATTTCTCCGCCTGGCCCGTCAGCGGATCAACGTGCTGTTCGCGATGCTCCGAGACGGCACCTTCTACGAACCCCGAACTCCGAACCCCACGCCTCACTTGACGAAAGACATAGAGGCACCCCCGGGGGTCGAAGGTGTTCACCTGTGGTGGTCGGGCGTCGGGTTCATCCGTCAACCGGCCGACAAGTGGCGGCACTCAGCGCCCGGCACCGGGATCACCGCCGGGGAGCGGGTCAGCAGCCAGGCCAGGGCGATTTGCTGGAGGCTGACGTCGGGTGTCGCCGCCGGACTCGCCACGGTGAGGTTGTCGTCGGCGAGGGCGTGCAGGGGCACACTGTCAGGTGCGGTCGTCGTGTTGATCTCCTTCGAGCTTCGACACCTCGAAGGTCAGCCGGTGGCCGTTCGTCTCTGCCGTCCTCACCTCGACGCCGGAGCCCCCCGGATCGGGTCGAACCCGTACCCCACCTCCTTGCACACAACCACACACACGAACGGGACCTCCTGAATCAGAGTCAGGCCCATGGCCGATACACCGGTGGCGGGTGCTCCTGGAGTTCGCCGACGGTACGGATGCGGCCACGCGCTTCGTGGGCTCGGTGAATGCCGGGCGAGGGCGTCTGGAGCTCGGCCTCAGGCCTTGACGCCGGTGACGAGGCGTTCGCTGTGGAACAGGGTGGACACCAGCCGCCAGGCGAGCGTGTCGATGAGGAACAGGGCGGCTCCGAGGCTCACCGCTACGCCGACGGTGGGCTGGATGACGTTGAAGCCGATCAGGGCGGTCACCGAGAGCGGTGGCAGGCTGGCGAGCGAGCTGAGTTGCTGGGCGACGCGGACGTCGCCGGCGCGGGTGGAGATGGCGATGGCGGCCCAGATCGACCAGAGCGCGAGCAGCGGGGTGAACAGGAGCTGCGCGAGGATCCTCGGGGCCTGGAAGACGTCGTGCACGACGTTCGGGTGCGCGAACGTTCCGACGGCGGCGAGGAAGAGCCCGTACATCGCGTACGCGATCACAAGCGCCGGCAGGAAGGCCGCCAGTGCCTTACCTACCAGGAACTCGGCCGGGCGGATCGGGGTGGTCAGCACCGGTTCGAGCGTGCCCTGTTCGCGTTCGCCGACCACCGCGTAGGAGGCGACCACCGCCGGCACGAGGGCCGGGATCAACATCAGTTCCAGTGACGAGACGCCGACCAGGGCGTCCAGCTTGGACGCCGGAGCGTTCGCGGGCAGCTTGAAAACGGTGATCACTGGTTCGATCATGAACAGCAGCGGCATCACGGCCATCGTGGTGGCGATGAAATGGTTGCGCCGGTAGTCGTTCAGCTCCTTGCGCACCAGAGCTCGGATCCGGGTCCAGCTCGGTCGGCTCGTGGACCGGCCGGTGGGCCGGAGTGTTGTCTGGTTCGTCATCGCGCCTGCGCCTCCACGTCCTCGTCGATGAGCTGGAGGTAGACGTCCTCCAGCGAGTGCCGCGAGGGGCTCAGTGTGAGCAGGTCCGCGCCCTCGGAGACCACGGCTCGGGCTACGGCAGGCGCGGCCAGGTCCGGATCGGTGACGGCCAGCACGTAGCCGGCGCCGTTCTCGTCGCGCGTGCTCGGGTGCCAGTCCTCCACCCCGGGCAGGTCGGCGAAGACGCGCTGAGGCTCGGCGAGCGGCGCCCGGGTCGAGACCTGGAGGGTCTTGGCGAACATGCGCTCGCGCAGTTCGTCGGGCCGGCCGATGGTACGCAGGGTGGTGTTCATGATGCCGACGCGATCGCACAGGGCCTCGGCTTCGGCGAGGCGGTGCGTGGTGAGGAAGATGGTGACGCCGCGGCGTCGCAGGCCGTCGATGAGCTCGTGGACGTCGCGGGCGGCCAGCGGGTCCAGGCCGGAGGTCGGCTCGTCCAGGAAGAGGATCTGAGGGTCGCTCAACAGGGCGCGGGCCAGGCCGACGCGCTGGCGCAGGCCCTTGGAGAGTGAGCGGCACGGATCGTCCGCACGGTCGAGCAGGTTGACGGCCCGCAGGGCGTGCTCGATGCGGGCGCGCCGGTTGTCGAGCTCGTACAGGCCCGCGAAGAAGTCGAGGTTCTCAGTGACGCTGAGGCGCAGATACAGGCCCGGTGACTCGGGCATGACGGCGATCCGGCGGCGGATCTCGACGCCGTTGGCGGCGTTCAGCGCCAGGCCCGCGACTGTCGCAGAGCCGGCGGTAGGGGCGAGCAGGGTGCCAAGCGTCCTGACGGTGGTGGTCTTCCCGGCCCCGTTCGGCCCGAGGAAGCCGAACACCTCGCCGTAGTCGACGCAGAAGGTCACGTCGGCGAACGCGGTGCGTTCGCCGAAGCGCTTGGTCAGCCCGTCGACGACGATCGCGGGCCCGGAGGGGGGAGCCTGGGTCCGTGCTCCAGCGCTGTTTCGTTCCACGGTCACCATCAAAGTGATATCACTTTAGCGAGTTGCCGGGCCACCCCCTCGACCTGGTCACTCCTGGCCGAGGCGAGACTTCTTCGGGCACGGACGGCATCTCGTGCCGCTGCCGCGCCCCGGCAGCGGGTGTGCACGGTGCCGTAGGTCCACCGCGCGTGCCGACAGCCTGGACGGCACGGCGATCGACATCGCCGCCGCCCCCTTGCGTCCACGCGGCTGCTGGACCGAATGCGGCCCGACCACCCGCTGCTCGTCGCCGCCGTCGAGGAGGAGGCGGCCCATGTCGGCCCTGCTGAAGACCGGCCCTTGGTCTCACGCCGGTTGGGCCTGGGGCTGCCGATCATCAAGTACCTCAAGCGGCTCAGTCCTCGGATCGCCTGCGCCGACGAACCCGGACCGTGCTCCCCCGCGCCTTCCCGCCGGGGCCGGGCTGGTCGCCGGACGGCCAGCACGTCAACTCCGAGGTCGACCACGACCCCGGGCCGGAGAAGACCTGGTCCACGGCGCCCTGCGGGCACGCGGCAGACATGAAACGTCGCCACCGACAACCTGTCCTCGCACAACAGCCTGTCCACCCGCACATGGCTTGGGGACCATCCCAGGATCCGGCACGTCTTCATCCCCGTCGGCTTCATCCCCGTCAGCGCCTGCAGACGCAGCCTCCAGGAAGGCTGGTGGCGCGCGTCTTCCGCGAGGCTGCTCTCACCGGCCAGTCCGTCGCCGGCGCCGGCTGTTCTGACCAGCCGGCGCAGGCGTGGCGGCTCTTGCCGGTTCAGCAGCCGGAGTCGGCGATGACGAAGTAGCCCGGGGAGGTCTCTTTCAGTGTGTGGGTGACGGCGACGTTGTACAGGCCCATGTTCTGGTCAGAGCCGTTGGCGTAGGTGTATCCGCCGCTCTGGTGGGCGCGGCCGGCGGCCACCTGGTTGTAGTTGTTGTCGGTGTAGCACTGGGGTGCGGAGCCTGTCGTCGTCGCCGTGACCGAAGCGGACGACGCGCCGACGGCGCCGGAGGAGTCGACCGCGGCGACGGTGTAGCCGTAGGCGGTGCCGGCGGACAGGCCGGTGTCGGTGTACGTGGTGCCCGTCGCGGAGCCGACCTTCGTGCCGTCGCGGTAGACGTTGTACGAGGCGGCGCCGCTGACAGAGTTCCAGGACAGCGCGACACTCGTGTCGGTGGTCCCGGTCACCGTGAGGCCGGACGGGGCGGGCAGCGAACCGGTGCCGCCCTGACCGCCGCTGCCGTCCAGGCCCCAGAACTTCGCGGTGTAGTAGCTGGAGCAGATGGAGTTGAGGTAGTACGTGCCCGTGGTACCGCACTGGTCGGCGCCCGAACCGGGGTTGACGGCGAGGCCGTGCGCCATGCCGGAGACCGAGAAGAGAGCCACGGCCGGCTTGCCGGCGGGGTCGTTGTAGATGCTCTCGGTGGTGCCGCCGGTCAGGTTCTGGGTGCTGGAGGCCGTCTGGCCGATGCCCCAGACGTCGGTCCACTGATCGCGCAGTTCGGCGCCGTTGACCGGCGCGACGGTGGTGTCGGAGGATCCCTGCCAGATGGCGACCCGCGGCCATGCGCCCGAGTACCCCGGGTAGGAGTTGCGAACCTTGTCGCCCCACTGCTTCGGGGTGAGGTTCTGGTTGCTGTACTGGCAGCCGGAGGCGGCCGTCTGGGTGGTGGCACACTGCGCGGGGATGCCTGAGTCGACGGAGCCGCCGGCGAACACGTCCGGATAGTCAGCGAGCAGATCCGCGGTCATGCCGCCACCGGCGGACAGGCCGGTGACGAAGATGCGACTGCGGTCCGAACCGTACTGGGCCACGGCCGTGTCGACCATCTGCTTGACCGAGGCCGCCTCGCCGTTACCGCGGGTGTCCTTCGTGGAGTCGAACCAACTGAAGCAGGACAGGCTGTTGTTGGCAGCACTGGTCTGCGGGTAGACCACGGCGAAGCCCCACTCGTCGGCGAACTTCTGCCAGCCGGAGTGCGTGTGGTAGTCACTCGCCGACTGGGTGCACCCGTGCAGAGCCACGACCAGCGGGGCGTTCGTGGGAAGGTTCGCCGGCGCGTACTCGTACATCGCCAGGTTGCCGGGGTTCGAGCCGAAGTCGGTGACCTGCTGGAGGGTGCCGGCGGCCGCCGCATTCGAGGCGAGAGGGGCGACGACGGTCAGGCCCGCGGCAAAGACGCCGAATGCGGCGGCCATTGCGCCGCGTCGGAAGAATCTGCGCCAGGTGGAGTGAAGCATGGTGCGACTCCGATGAGTGGTGGGGAGAGAGGGAAGGGAGCGCGGACGCGGCGCGCCGCCCGGCAGTCCCACCCCGCCCGGCGCCGCCCCGCGCGTGTCCCTGTGACCGGTCGGTGCGACACCGGGCCGCACCGGCCCGCTGTGGTACCGGCTTACTGAAAGCGGACCGTACGACCGGCCGGCCCACCCTCGACATGTGAGGAACAGCCAGGACTGCGGCGCCCGGCGTGGCTCGCGCACCCATGGTGTCGGCGGTGGCGCTGTGACATGCGACGGGCCGCACGGGCCGGTGCACCCGCGCTTATCGGGTGTACCGGGCGTTCGGGGCCCGCCGGGTCACCACCCACCACCGAGCACCGAGCACCAGGCCATGGTGGCCGAACCCATCTCATGCTTCGGAAATGTGGTGGCGACCCACGTGTCTCACCTCATGGTTCCTACCTACCGTGTTCGGCCATGGACAGCGCCAAGAGCTCCGCCGAGGGCTCGACCCAGCATCCCGAGGCCGGTGACGTCACCGCGTCCGGTCTGGCCTCGACCCGATTCCTCACCGGCCGCAAGGTTCTGGTCACCGGTGCCGCCAGCGGGATCGGCCGGGCCTGCGCCGAGGGCTTCGCCGCGGCCGGTGCCGAGGTCTACGTGGTGGACCGGGCCGCCGAGGCCGCCAAGGAGGTGGCCGAGGCGATAGGTGGCATCGCAGTCGTGGCCGACCTTTCCGAGGCCGATGCCGTGGACGCATTGCCGGACGACGCCGACATCGTGGTCAACAACGCGGGTCTGCAGCACGTCGCGCCGGTGCACGAGTTCCCGCCGGAGCGATTCACCCTGATCCAGCGGGTCATGGTGGAGGCGCCGTTCCGCATCCTGCGCCGTACCCTGCCCCACATGTACGCGCGGCAGTGGGGCCGCGTCGTCAACATCTCCTCGGTGCACGGCCTGCGGGCCAGCGCCTACAAGTCGGCGTACGTAGCGGCGAAGCACGCACTGGAGGGCCTGAGCAAGGTGGTCGCCCTGGAGGGCGCCTCGCACGGCGTGACCAGCAACTGCATCAATCCCGGCTACGTCCGCACGCCACTGGTCGAGGAGCAGATCGCGAACCAGGCTCTCGCCCACGGCATCCCGGCGGCGCAAGTGATGGACCGGGTGTTCCTGGAACGCACCGCGATCAAGCGCCTGATCGCGCCGGCCGAGGTCGCCGAGGCGGCCCTGTGGCTGTGCACCGAACGCACCGGCTACCTCACCGGCGGCTCGATCCCCCTGGACGGCGGCTGGACGGCCCACTGACCGCCCGTCGACCACCCGTCGTCCTGCCGCCCATGCAGGTTCCGACCGGCTGAGGTCGGCCGGGACGGCACCCGCGCCACTGCCCCGGCGCACCCGCCATCGAACTCCCCCGGACCTGCTCCTTTCGTCCCCCAGCGTCGGCCGGATCCGGAGGTCCGCTCCCCTCTCCTTCCGAAACGGTGACAACCATGCCCAGCGCTCACAACGCCGTGACCGACCCGGACTCCTCCGCAAGACCGGGCGGCCTGCGCAAGATCGTCGCGGCCAGCCTCATCGGCACCACCATCGAGTGGTACGACTACTTCCTCTACGGTTCGGCCGCCGCCCTGGTCTTCGGCCACGTGTACTTCCCCGAGTCGGACCCGCTGACCGGCACCCTGTTGTCCTTCCTCACCTATGCCATCGGTTTCGCCGCCCGCCCCATCGGCGCCGTGGTGTTCGGGCACTACGGCGACCGCTTCGGCCGCAAGAAGCTCCTGGTGATCAGCCTGCTGATGATGGGCCTTTCCACCGCCCTGATCGGCTGCGTCCCCGGCTACGACACGATCGGTGTCGCGGCTCCCCTGCTGCTGACCACCCTGCGCCTGGTCCAGGGCTTCGCCCTCGGCGGTGAGTGGGGCGGGGCGGTGCTGCTGGTCTCCGAACACGGTGATGCGAAGCGACGCGGCTTCTGGGCGTCCTGGCCGCAGGGCGGCGCACCGGCCGGCAACCTGCTCGCCGTCGGAGTGCTCTCCCTGATGACCACCGTGCTCAGCGACGACGCGTTTACCTCCTGGGGCTGGCGGGTGCCGTTCCTGCTCTCCGCCGTGCTCGTCATGATCGGTCTGTGGATCCGGCTGTCCGTCGACGAGTCCCCGCTGTTCAAGGAGGCGCTGGCCAAGGCCGAGCGGCGCAAGGCGGAACAGCGGGCCGAGCAGCCGCCGTTCGTCGCTGTCGTGCGCAACCACTGGCGGGACATCCTGGTCGCGATGGGCGCCCGGATGGCCGAGAACATCTCCTACTACGTGATCACCGCCTTCGTCCTCACCTACTGCGTCGAGCACCTCAAGATCGACAAGCAGACGTCGCTGAACGCCGTACTGATCGGCTCGGCCGTGCAGTTCTGCCTGATCCCGCTGTTCGGCGCCCTCTCCGACCGGGTCGGCCGGAAGCCGGTGTACCTGGTGGGCGCGGTCGGCGTGGGCCTGTGGTCGTGGGCCTTCTTCGCCCTGCTGGACACCAGGTCGTTTCCCGCGCTGGTCGTTGCCGTCACCGTCGGCCTCATCTTCCACAGCGCCATGTACGCACCCCAGGCGGCGTTCTTCTCCGAGCTGTTCGCCACGCGGATGCGGTACACCGGCGCCTCCATCGGCGCCCAGCTCTCCTCGGTGGCGGCCGGCGCCCCGGCCCCGCTGATCGCCACCGCCCTGCTCGGCTCCTACGGCACCTCCACGCCGATCTCGGTGTACGTCGGCCTGGCCGCCCTCATCACCGTGATCGCGGTCGTCGCCGCGCGCGAGACCCGTGGCAGAGACCTGGCCGCGATCGAGCCGGAGGGCTCCGCGGCGCGGCCGGCCCCGGACCAGCAGAGGGCCGCCTCCGCCTGACGGGCCGGCACCACTGCCCGGCCGGAGGGTCAGGGTCTTCCCGGTCGGGGATGACCCCGGCCCTCCTCGGCCGTACGCCGACTCCCCTGTCCCCGACTTCGCAACGGTTGCCCGCCCATGCCGCACCAGCCCACCTCCGCCGCCCGTCACCTGCGCCGGCTGCTCGAACTCCTCGCCGCGGGCGCCCCTGCCGAGGAGATCGGCGCCGTCGCCGTCGAGGCGCGACGCAGCGGTGCCTCCGCCCCGGACCTCGCGGAGGTCGAACAGGCCGCCGAAGCGGCGCTGCGCGTACAGAGCGCACTCACGCAGCACCGGCGCCGGGAAACGGAGCTGACCGCGCTCTTCGACACCGCCGGCGATCTGGCGGCCCTGCGCGACCTGGACGCCGTGCTGCGCTCCATCGTCCGGCGGGCCAGAATGCTCCTGGGCACCGACACGGCCTACCTCACGCTGCCCGACGAGGAGGCCGGGGACACCTACATGCGGGTCACCGACGGCTCGGTGTCGGAGCTGTTCCAGAACCTGCGCCTCCAGCTGGGGGAAGGCCTCGGCGGCCTGGTCGCGCAGACCGCGCGCCCCTACGCGTCCCCGGACTACCGCACCGACGGCCGCTTCCTCCACACCGGCAGCATCGACGCCGGGGTTCTGGACGAGGGCCTGGTCGCGATCCTCGGCGTGCCGCTGCTGCTGGGGTCGGGGAGCGGCGGCCAGGTCATCGGTGCGCTCTTCGCCGCGGACCGCACGCCGCGCGCCTTCGCCCCGGACGAGGTCGCCCTGCTGTGCTCGCTGGCCGACCATGCCGCCATCGCCATCGACACCGCGAAAGCCATGGCCGACACCCGCGTCGCGCTGGCCGAGCTGGCCGAGGCGAACGCCGTGATCCGGGAGCACTCAGCCGCCATGCAGCGTGCCGAGGAATCCCATGACCGGCTCACCGATCTGGTGCTGCGCGGCGGTGACGTCCCGGACGTGGCCGCCGCCGTGGCCGGTCTGCTCAAGGGGGACGTCGCGGTCCACGACGGCTCGGGGTGGCCGCTCACCACAGTCACCGGGGACGGCGGAGCCTTCACCCGGGGCACGGGCGACGCAGGTGACGCCGAGGCGGCGGCGCTGGTCGCGGCGGCGGAGAGCTCGCGTGCGGCCGCCCATGCCGTGTTCCGCGACGGGCGCTGGGTCTGCGCGGTGCTGGCCGGGCAGGAGTTGCTGGGCTGCATGGTTCTGTACGGGCGGCCGGAGCTCGACGGCCCCGACCGGCGCCTGTTCGAGCGCAGCAGCGTCGTGACCTCACTGCTGCTCCTTTTGAGGCGTTCGGTCGCGGAGACCGAGAACCGCGTCCGCGGCGACCTGCTCACCGATCTTCTCACCGCACCCGACCGCGACCCGGCCGGGCTGGTGGCCCGCGGCCGTCGCCTGGGCATCGACCTCGACCGACCCCACGTCCTGCTCGTCGCCCGGTCCGGTGCCGCGGCTCGGGAGCGGCTCGCCGACGCCGCCGCACGCAGCCTGTTCGGGGGCAGCGGCGTCAGCGCGGAACACGGGAACACCGTGGTACTGCTGCTGCCGTACGACGGCACCGGTCCGGGTGAGGCGGCCCGCGTCGCCGCCGGGCAGCTCGGCCAGCTGGCCGGCACGCCGGTCACGGTGGCCGGCGCCGGGCCGGCCACCGGGCCGCGGGCCATCGCCGACGCACACGCCGAGAGCACTCGCTGCCTGCGCGCCCTGCACGTCCTCGGCCGCGCCGGGGCCGGGTCGAGCGCCGCCGAACTCGGCTTCCTCGGCGTGCTGTTGGGCGACCACCACGATGTGGACGGCTTCATCGCCGCGACCCTGGGGCCGCTGCTGGAGTACGACGCCCAGCGCGGCACCCAACTGGTCCGCACCCTGCACGCCTACTTCGGTTGCGGCGGGAGCCTGACCCGGGCGAAGGAGGAGCTGCACGTCCATGTGAACACCGTCGTGCAGCGCCTGGACCGCATCCAGGCGCTACTCGGACCCGACTGGAACACCCCCGAACAGGCCCTGGAACTCCAGCTCGCCCTGCGTCTGCACCTGCTGTCGGGCACCTGACGCCCGGACGGGAGCCGACACGATCGCCGTTACGGTGTACCGTCCCCGCTCCCGGCCCCCGCCACGCCGGCCGCGGCCAGCAGATGCTGTGTCACGGCCTGGGCGCCCTCGTCGCCGACGATGATCGTGTAGTGGTTGGTGCCGGGTACGAGCTGTGTGCGCACCAGGCGGGGGGCAAGGCCCGCGGAGGCGAGCCGCTGCTCGTCGTACAGGCCCTGCGGCTCGTCCATCAGACCGCGTTCGGCCCACAGCAGCACGGCGGGGCGGGGCAGCCGGTGCACCGCCCCCGACACTTCCCCGCGCAGTTGGTCCACGCCGTCGGTGCGGACCGCCTCCAGGCTGCAGGATGACCGCAGTTCGGGCTCCTCCCCCACGAGGTCGCGCTGGACGTAGGCGTCCACCCACGGCGACCAGGAGCCGGCGAAGGCCGGATGCCGCTGCCAGAACGTGCGGTAGGCCTCCCGGTCCGGGAACGTCATCGACAGCCGCCGCATGGCCGGGCCGATCACCGAAGTGATCAGTTCGTCGGGATCCAGGCCGGGTGGGACGGGGAAGCCCACGCCGCCGTCCACCAGCAACAGGCCTGTCAGCAGGTCCGGATGGCGCACCGCGGTCAGGGCCGCGGTGAAGGCCCCCATGGAGTGGCCGGTCAGCACCACCCGCGCCACGCCCAGTGCCTCCACCACGGCGGCCATGTCGTCGGCGTGGGCCGCGATGCCGTACGGGCCGGGCAGTGACCCGCTGCGGCCCCGGCCACGCAGGTCCGGCGCCACCAGGGTGACCCGGCCGGCCAGGTGGTGGGCGACGCGCGCCCAGCTCAGGCCGTTGGCGGTGATGCCGTGCAGCGCCAGGACCACCGGCGCGCCCGGGTCGGCGGCCGGCCAGCGTGACACGGCCAGTTCCCCGCCGGCCACCGGCACCTGGAACTCCTCGTGCCCGGGAACAGCGGCGCCCTGATGGGCCGTTGGCTCGTTCCGTGGAGTGCGGCTCATGGCTGGAGGACCTCCTCGCGGTCGGCGGTGGCGTGGGACGTACGGGCGGTGCGCAGCCGGGCCGGGAGCCGGGCCACGCCGCCGGGCAGCAGGTAGATCACCGCGACGAACAGGGCGCCGAGCAGGAACAGCGGCTGCGAGAGCGGCACACGGACCACGGAGGGCAGGGAGGTGACCGCACCCGAGCCGGCCAGGTCGCCGAGCCGGTGATCGGCCCAGGTGTAGAGGATGCCACCGATCATCGGTCCCCACTGGGTCCCCGAACCGCCCAGCACCACCATCACCAGCAGGGACAGCGTGAAGTCGGACGTGGTCGTCTGCGGCGTGGCGCCGCCGGTCAGCAGCAGGTACACGATGCCGCCGAGCGCGGCCAGGGTGCCGGACAGGACGAAGGCGACCAGTTTGAAACCGTACGGACGCAGCCCCAGCACCTCCACCCGGCGCTCGTTCTCCTTGATGCCCTCCCAGACCCGGCCGGTGGGCGAGCGGACCGACCACTGCACGACGACCAGTACGACCACGAGGTAGGCCAGGGCCATCCAGTACAGGTTGGCCGTGTGCTCGATGCCCACCAGTGAGGCCGGCAGCCCGTCCGCGGGCGCGGCCCTGCCTTCCTCGCCGCCGGTGACGCCTCCCGGATCGCGTTGCACGAGGATCGACGCGGCCTGCGCGAAGGCCAGGGTCACCATGGAGAACCCGATGCCGCTGACTCGCAGGCTGACGGCGCCCAGCAGCGCGGACAGCGCCGTTCCCGCCAGCAGTCCCGACAGCGCGGACGCGGCGAACGGCAGACCCGCTTCGAGCATCACGGTGTTGGTGACGTACGTGCCCGCGGCGAAGTAGAGGGCATGCCCGAAGGACAGCAGACCCGTACGGCCGAGCAGCAGGTCGTAGCCGGTGGCCAAGCCCCCGAACAGCAGGCACAGGGCGAGCAGTTGCAGGTTGCCGGGACTGCCGATCGGGCCGTCCAGCAGGCCCGGCAACGGCAACGCGCTGTAGGGCAACGCGAGGAGCACCACCAGCAGCGGGACGGGCCACCAGCGGGTGGCTCGCCGCAGCCTCTCGGAGCGGGTGGCGACGCGGCGGTTCGCCGTGCGGACACGGTCGCGCGGCTGGGTGGCGGTGGTCATGCGAGCCTCCCGGTGAGCCCCCGCGGCCGGACGAGCAGCAGGGCGGCGAGCAGGACGACGACAGCGAGGTCGCCGAGCCCGGCGGTGGTGTAGTAGTTGGCGAACTGCTGGACGAGGCCGACGGCCACCGAGGCCAGCGCGGCGCCGGTCAGCGAGCCCATCCCGCCCGTCACGACGACGACGAAGGCGAAGATGAGCAGCGAGGTGCCCTGTTGGGGGTCGACGGAGCCGAAGTAGAGGCCGCCGACGGCACCACCGAGGGCCGCTGCCGCGCCGCCGATGGCGAAGACCAGGGTGAAGGCCCTGCGCACGTCGATGCCGAGCGCGGTGACCATCGCCCGGTCCTCCACCCCCGCGCGCACCACCAGCCCGTGCCGAGTGCGGCCCAGGAACAGCCTGAGCGCGGCCAGTACCACCAGGGCCGCGCCGATCAACACCGGGCGGTCGAGCGGCACTTCGGCACCCAGCAGCCCGAAGGTTCCGGACAGTGCCTTCGGCCCGGAGAAGGGCCTGGCGTCGGACCCCCAGATCGCGGCCAGCAGCGCCGGCACGGCCAGACCCACCCCCACCGTGGCGAGAATCTGCTCCCGAGGACGGGCGTAGAGCGGGCGGATCACGGCGAGTTCGAGCAGCACGGCGGCGACCGTGCCCACCGCGGTGCCGAAGACCACGGCGAGGGCGAATCCGGCGACTCCGGAACCGGCGCCGGGCAGGTGGCCGGAGGCGGCCCACCACGCACCGTAGGCGCCCACGGACAGCAGGGCGCCATGGGCGAAGTTGAGCACGTCCATCAGCCCGAAGATCAGCGACAGGCCGGCGGCGACCAGGAAGTACAGGGCGCCCAGGCCGAGTCCGGTGAAGGTGAGCAGCACGACGGTGGCCATCAGGCGTCCGCCTCCGTGGTCCGGGCGGCGGGGCGCGCCGCGGTGCGAACGGACGGGTCCGCGGAACCGTTCACTGGACTGCCGTGGCCGGCGCTGCCGACGCCGAGCAGCCGGCGTGCCGCCGCCGCGTCGGCGAGCAGGTCGGCGGCGGGGCCCCGGTGCGCGGTGCGGCCGTCCGCGAGGACGACACAGTGGCGGGCGATACGGCGCACCACGGCGAGGTTCTGCTCCACGAGCAGGACGGGTACCGCCTCGGCGGCACGCTCCAGCGCCTGGGCGACCTCGGTGACCACCTTGGGCGCCAGGCCCTTGGTGGGCTCGTCGGCGATGATCAGCCGGTTGCCGTTGAGCAGGGTCCGGGCGATGGCGACCATCTGCTGCTGGCCGCCGGACAGGGTTCCGGCGGCCTGCCGAGCGCGTCGTCTCAGCTCCGGGAAGAGCTCGTGCACCAGGTCGTAGGCCGGTTCACCGACACCGGGCCGCTCGGCGAGCCGCAGGTTCTCGGCCACGCTGAGAGCGGCGAAGACACCGCGGTCCTCGGGGGCGTAGCCGATGCCCCGGCGCACCAGGGCGTGGGTGGCCAGGCGCACCGTCTCCTCACCGGCGAGCAGGACGCTGCCGGTCCGAGGGACCAGGCCGAGGATGCCGCGTACGGTGGTCGTCTTGCCCGCTCCGTTGCGGCCCAGCAGAGCGGTGGTGCCCGAAGCGGCCACCTCCAGGTCGACGCCGTGCAGGATGTGTTCGCCCCCGATCACGACCCGCAGATCGCGTACGGTCAGCAGGGGCACCGGAGTGGGGTTCACAACTCCTCCCCGAGGTAGGCCTGTTGCACGGTGGGGTCGGCCATCACGGCGTGCGGGGTGTCCAGCGCCAGTAGTGTGCCGTGATGCATCACGGCCAGCCGGTCGGCCAGGTCCAGCAGCACGTCCATGTGGTGCTCGACCATGAGCACGGTGCGCCCCTCCTCCTTGTGCAGGGACCGGATGAGGTCGGTCAGCGCGGGCACCTCCTCGGCGCTCACGCCCGCCATCGGCTCGTCCAGCAGCATCAGCCGGGGCTCGCCGACGAGCAGGACGGCGAGTTCGAGTTTGCGTTTCTCGCCGTGCGTGAGGGCGTCGGCACAAGTGTCGGCGCGGTGCGCGAGCTGCGTGCGGGCCAGCACCCGGTCGACCCGCTCCGGGTAGGTGCCGGCACGGCGCCAGACCCGGTACGAGCCGCCGTCGGCAGCCTGGGCCGCGAGCCTCGCGTGGTCGGCGACCGTCATGCCCGGCCACAGGCTGGAGGTCTGGAAGGTGCGCCCGAGGCCACGCCGGGCCCGGGCGTAGGCGGCTTCCGCGGCGACGTCGCGGCCGTCCAGTTCGATCGTGCCCCGGGAGACCGGACTGAGCCCACTGACCAGGTTGAACAGGGAGGTCTTGCCCGCACCGTTGGGGCCGATGAAAGCGAGGAACTCGCCTTCGCGGACGTCGAAGGAGACGGAGTCGACAAGGGTCGCACCGCCGACTGTCCAGCCGATGTCGCGCAGCCGGAGCACAGGGGCCGGGAAGGCAGGGGCCTCCCCGGCGCCCGGGACCCCCGCGGCGCCCGGTGACGTCGTGTTCGAGGAGGACATCGTCTCAGCCCGCCGTCCTCGCGGCCGGTGGTGCGACCGCTGTCATCGGGATGCTGCCGATCAGCTCGGGCCGCGCGGCGCTGCCGGTGCCCCTGAGCCGGGCCGTGAACATGGGCTGCAGCAGGGCGTGGTCCGTCGCGCGGATCTGCTCCTTGCCCTTGGGTCCGTCGAAGCTCCAGCCCTGAAGCGCCCTGGCCATGGCCGCGGTGTCGGTGGCGCTGCCGGACTCGACCGCGTGCACGAGCATCTGGGCGGCGGTGAATCCGTCGGGGCTGAACAGGTCAGGGGTTCCACCGGCTTTGGTGATGCCGTCGAGCATGGCCTTCTCCACCGGGTTGCCGCCCCCGGCGCCCGGAAAGTAGTGCGCGAGGAAGGCGACCTTGGAGCCGGCCGGTCCGAAGACCGGGTACGAGGCGGTGCCGGCGAGTCCGGTGACGACCTTACTGGCGTCCAGCACGCCCTGCTGGTTCAGCGCGGTCCACAGAGCGGGGGCGGTGGCGCCCGCCCAGGCGACGAACACCAGGTCCGGCTTGCCGGCCCTGGTCTGCCGGGCGAAGGGCGTGAGGTCGGTGGCGCTCGGCGGGGCCAACACGGAGCCGACGTGCGCGCCCTCCTTGCCGAGGACCGACTTCACGGCGGCCACGTTGGCCTGCCCGAACGCGGAGTTCTGGGCGAGTACCGTGACCTTCCTGCCCTTGGCGTCGCCGAGGAGTGTTCCGGCGGCGAGGATGTCCTGATAGGACTGCCGGCCCGAGCGGAAGGTGTAGGCGTTGACGCCGGTGACCGCGTCGGTGGCGGCGGGGCCGCTGACGTACAGCACCTTGTTCTGCGCGGCCAGCGGCGCCATCTGCAGTGCCACACCGGAGTCGGTGGTGCCGGCGAGGATCTTGCAGCCCTTGCCGACGAGGGTCTTGGCCGCGGCGACGGCCTTCGCCGGGTCGCCCGCGTCGTCCTGCTCGGTGACCTCGATCGGATGGCCGCCGACCTTGTCCGTCCCGTGCGTGGCGTAGGCCAGCCCCGCCGTGAAGCCCTGTTCGTACTGCTTGCCGTAGGCGGCGAGGAGCCCGCTGCGCGAGTACACCAGCCCCACCTTCACGGGGGCGGCCCTGCCGCCCGCGCCGGCGGCCGCCGTGCCGGCGGTGCCGGCCGAGGAGCAGCCCGCGACCAGGGCGCCGACCGCGAACAGAGTGAGTGCGCGAACAGATCTGCTTCTGCTTCTGAAGGTGTCCGTGAGGCTGGAACGCATGGCGATCGGCTCCTGACAGTGGGCGCGGTGCGTGATTGCCGGAACGATAGGAGCGCCGTACGACGGGCGGCATGTGGTCAATCACCGCTCTTCCAGGCCCAGTCGTGGCATCGGCACACATGGTCGGTGGGGGCCGGCACCGCGAGGGTGAGATCCACCGAACGGACCGGTGGGGAAGGAACACGGCATGGACAAAGTGGTGGCCGCGGCCGCGCAGGCAGTGGCGGACATCCCTGACGGCGCGACACTCGCGGTCGGCGGGTTCGGCCTGTGCGGCATCCCCTCGACGCTGATCGCCGCGCTGGCCGAGACGAGCGCGTCCGGCCTGCGGGTCGTGTCCAACAACTGCGGTGTGGACGACTGGGCGCTGGGACTGCTGCTGCGGGCCGGCCGGATCGCCCGGATGACCTCCTCCTACGTGGGCGAGAACAAGGAGTTCGCCCGCCGGTACCTGGCCGGCGAACTGGAGGTGGAACTGACGCCGCAAGGCACTCTCGCCGAGCGACTGCGGGCAGGGGGCACCGGCATCCCCGCGTTCTACACCCCGGCCGGGGTGGGCACCCAGGTCGAGGAGGGCGGCCTGCCGTGGCGCCACACCTGCGACGGCGGTGTCGCGGTGGCCTCCCGCCCAAGGAGACACGGGAGTTCAACGGCCGCCGCTACCTGCTGGAGGAAGCCATCACCGCCGACTTCGCCCTGGTGCGGGCCGCGGTCGCCGACCGGCACGCAACTGCGTCTTCCATGCGGCGGCGCGGAACTTCAATCCGCTGTGCGCGATGGCGGGGCGCATGACCGTGGTGGAGGCCGAGCGCATCGTCGACGCCGACGATCTGCCACCGGACGCCGTCCATCTGCCGGGCGTGTACGTGGACCGTGTGGTCGCCGTCGACGACTCGCTGCACAAGCGCATCGAGCGCCGCACCGTGCGCCCGGCGCACATCGGCGCCCAGGCAGCCGTCCTGCGCACCGACTCCGAGGAGAAGTGACCATGCCCCTCGACCGCAACCAGCTCGCCGCCCGCGCCGCCCGGGAGCTGCGCGACGGCCAGTACGTCAACCTGGGCATCGGCCTGCCCACCCTGATCCCCCATCACCTGCCGGACGGGGTGCACGTGGTGCTGCACTCGGAGAACGGCATTCTGGGCGTGGGCCCCTACCCGTGCGACGGCGAGGAGCACCCCGATCTGATCAACGCCGGGAAGGAGACGGTGACCACCGTCGCCGGCACCTCCTACTTCGATTCGGCCCTCTCCTTCGGCATGATCCGGGCGGGCCAGATCGACGTCTGAGTTCCTCGCCTGTGCGACCGGCGGAATGGCGTACGGAGTCGCGCAGCCAGTAGCCATCGAGTACAAGCGACTGCCACCTGGCTCGGCCAGGCCGCCGATCGCTTGCCGCAGGGGGAAGGTTCGCACTGGCACCAACGCCTCCGCGTAGCCGTAGTGGGCCGGCAGCAGTTCCACGCGGTCCACGCCCGCGCGCGAGAGTGTTGTTTGCCGATCCGGGCGAGAGCAGCTCACTGACAAGGGCGCAGAACGCCGTACCCCGACCTCCCACGACCAGGCGAAACTCGGTCGTGTCGCCCGCACCTGAGCGGCGAAAACCGCTATCCCGGTCTGGCCCGAACAAATCAGCCGGGGTACAAGGGGACGACACATGAAGCCAGACCGCAGCACTCGTCCGACATCGCGCCGTGGCTTTCTCCTCACGGGCAGCGCGCTGGCCTCCGCCCTGACCGAGACTCCCGTGGCACACGCTCTGACCCGCGCCGGGGACACGCGCGGTGAAGTCCCCGGGGCGCCGCAGCACCCCGTGGTGACACGCCCGGCTGACTGGCAGCCTGTGGCGAAGAAGCTGGACGGGGCTGGGCAGTTGGGCGCGGACGGCATCGTGTACCGCGCCACGTTTCCCCGCTACGACCTGAACCTGTCCTCGTACGGGGTCAGCGGTCTGGTGGAGGCGTCGTACGCGGCGTTCGCCCGCTACCCCGACGGCCGAACGATGCTCATGGGCGACGTGGTCGCCACCGAGGCCGAGCTGCAACGGGTGACCGACGTCATCCAGGCCCACGACCTGGAACAGTGCGCGATCCACAAACATCTGCTCGCCCACCGGCCCACCCTTTGGTGGACACACGTCCGGGGACTCTCCACCGACCCGGCGGTCCTGGCCTTCGCCATGCGAGCCTGCCTGGACGCCACCGCCACCCCCGCGCCCCGGGAGCCCGACAGGACCCCTCCGGCCGGTCTCGACACCGCCGCGATCGACGCCGCGCTCGGCGCGAAGGGCGTGAGCGAGGACGGCTACCGGTTCTCCTTCGCCCGCAGAGAGACCATCAACGACGGTACCTGCGTGGTGCCGTCGGCCATGGGTGTGACGACTTCCTTCGCCTTCCACTCCGTGGGGAGCGGCTCTGCCGCGGTCAGCGGGGACTTCGTCATCACGGCCAACGAGGTCCAGCCGGTCATCAGAGCGCTGCGGCACGGCGGCATCAAGGTCGTCGAGCTGCACAATCACGCTCTGAGCGACAACCCCCGCCTCTTCTACCTCCACCTCTGGGCGGTCGGCCACGCCGTCTCCCTGGCCCGTACCCTCCGGACAGCCAGCACCGCCACCGATCTCGCCACCAATTCCTGAATGACTGCCCTTCAGGGAGACCCCTGGATCACCACTGTTTCTGTCTCCGTCGTCCCCGTCGCGGATGCCCCCGTCGGCGGCCTCACGCCAGGGCACGACGCCATCGCGAACGATGAAGTTGCCAACCGGGTTTTGCTGCGGGTGATGTTTCGCCACCGGAGTCCGGTGCCTGGCCCGTGTTGTCGGGAGCATCCGTACAGGGCCTCCACGTCTCTCTCCGAACGAGGTCCTTCCGGTCTTGGCCGCGAGGGCCGCCCCTCGTCACGGAGGCTTCACGGTCGCCGCCTCCGAGGGGGCTCAATACGGCCGAGTACGGAGTGGCCGGCGCGCTGACCGCTTTGTGCCTGTGCCTCGGTTCCCGACTTGTCAACGGGGCTGCTGGGAGCTGCCCGCGCCCTACCGCCGGCACGTGCTGGCGGGCGGCCGAGGCCTGTTGCTGCTGCCCACCTTCCACCGGACCGTGGCGCCCTTGGTCGCCGACAACGAGGAGCACCCCGTATTGGTGGTCTCCCCAGCCGGTCCGGGCATGCCGATCCTGCCCGCTGCATCAGACGAGGACGCGCTCGCCCCGGTCCTTGGCAGTACCCGGGCACACACACTGCGTCTCCTCACCCATCCGCTCAGCACCAGCGAGCTGGCCGGCCAGCTGTGTACCAGCCCCGGTACAACCTCCACGCACGCGGCCGCTCTCCGCGAAGCAGGACTGATCGAAACCGCCCGTAACGGCCGCGCGGTCCGCACGAACCCACGGCGCATGGCACGCTCCTGACGAGAAGAACAACCGCAAGCGGATGACCACCCCCACCGTGGTCTGCGACGCCCACCCGTCCCGCCGCCGGGTCCACGACGTGATCGCCCCGCCGTGCGGCCGCAGTTGGCCGCCACACCCCTCGACCGGGCCCGGTGGCCCGCAACAAGTGGCTGACCGGCTCGCTCGCCCACGACCCCGCCGAGGCCATCGCGGCCGCGTTCGACCAGGCACAGGCCCGCGACCCGCAGCACCTGCGGCCCTGGATCGTGCTGGTGGACGGCGCCCGCCCACCAGCTGCAGCTGATCCAGGACGAGGCGCGGCGGCGGAACGTGAAGGTCGGCACCGTCCTCGACATCGTCCACGCGATCGACAAGCTGTGGGGCGCCGCCCGCTGCTTCCACACCGCCACCGACCCCGCCGCAGGCCTTGGCGAAGGGCTGGCCGATCGCCAGCGGGGTGATTGCAGGAGCCTGCCGACACCTCGTCAGCAACAGTCACTTCGAGGAGTACTGGGCCCCTCCGCACCGCCTGGGACATCGAACGCATCCGCACGGTCACTGACCAGCGCGACTACGAGCTCACGGCCTGACCGGCGATCTCACTACGGAAGAGCCACACCCGAGCCGCACCCCAGAGATATCGCCGCCCGGGCGCCACGCCCTCGGGATCACTATGTCAGCCGCGTGGCTGTGACGAAGGCGGCGCCGATGCACACACGGACAAGACCGGTCGCGGAGCCGCACCACCGCACCTGCGCCAGTAACCCGCCCCCTGCCCCGGCGGTTGTGCCTGACACAACGCATCCCACCGGCGTGAAGGCGGACGCTCTATGACGGTCACCACCACCTCCTCCCTCAGCAAGGGCCTGCTCACGGCCACGCTCACCACAGCCCTCACCCTCACAACCGGCCCTGCGGTCGCGGCCGGCGACGACGGCTGGAGAGGAGCCGGCGGGCTCACACTGAACAGCACCGACAACGCGAAGGTCGACGCCTACCTCAACCACGCCCGCCAGGCCGAGCAGTCCATCAGCACGGACGTGCGCACCGCGGCCCTGGTCTCCGGCGCAGTACTGGTCGGCTTCGACCACCGGCTGAAGTCCGCGGACTCGCTCAAGCGGAAGGTCGCCACCTCCCTCAAGGACGACCCCGGGCAGAACGTGGACACCGTCCTGGCCCGGCTCACCGATGCAGTCCGCTACACCCTCCAGTTGCCCGGCACCACCTACACCACCGGCGTCACCCGCGCCTCCACCCTCCTCACGGCCTGGGGCAACCACAGCACCAAGTGGTCCAACGCCTGGGGCCGTACCAGCGGCTACAAGGGCCTCAACACGGGCTGGCGCGCCCCGCGCTCGGGCCAGCTCTTCGAGATCCAGTTCCACACCCCCGAGAGCAAGCACGCCCAGGAAGTCACCCACCTGCTCTACGAAGAACAGCGCCTGCCCTCCACTCCCCCGGTGCGCAAGAAGGAACTCCAGGCCCAGCAGGACGCCGTCTTCAACGCCGTCCCCGTACCGGAGGGAGCCGACCGCCTCACCCCACCCGCCAACCCGACCACCCCCATGCCGGTGCCTGCCCACCCCTGACCCGCCCGACCAGAGCCGATACGCTTCCCGCGGGCGCCCGGACCAGCCACCGGCGCCCGTCGCACCCAGCGCCACCGGGGAATTCTCCCCACGTCTGTGGTGGCCTGCCCGTCCTCACCTTTGACGGCCAGCTCAGTCGCCATCAACTACAGCAACGTCGCGTACAGCTCCCTCACAGGACACCGCGCCGACGCCCGCACCGTCATGGCCACAGGCCCGGACGGCGTCGGTGCCGGGCGAACCGGCTCCACCACACGCCTCCGGCACGTCAGCGGCTGCCGGAAACCAGTGGCGTCTCCATGGACCGGCCCCATAGTTTGTGCGTTCGTGACCGACGATCCGAAGGTGCCCTCGAATCGACACGACCTCGGCCGAGTGTTCAACGAGGTGCCGGAACTCTACGACCGGGTCCGCCCGGGATACCCCGAGGAACTGTTCGCGGACCTTGGCGCCATCACCGGCTTGGACGAAAGGTCGTCGGTGCTGGAAGTGGGCTGCGGTACCGGTCAGGCGACGCGCTCACTGGCAGCGCTCGGCTGCTCGGTGACCGCCGTCGAGCCCGGCGCAGCCATGGCCGCACTCACCCGCCAGCGGATCGCCACCTTCCGCAACGTCGAAGTCGAGACGTCGACGTTTGAGGGGTGGGACGATCGCGGCCGACGCTTCGACGCCCTCGTGGCTGCGTCGTCGTGGCACTGGGTCGACCCGTCGATTGGCTGGCGGCGAGCGTACGACGTGCTCCATCCCGGAGGCTGGATGGCGCTGCTCGGCAACGTCGTTGTCCGCAAGCCGGGAGAGCCGGAGGTCTACGCCGAGACCGCCGATCTCCACGAGCGCTTCTGCCCCGGGGACCCCGGCTGGGGTCATCCACCGCTGGAGGACGACGTGCGCACCACCGACGAGGGTTGGGGCCTGGTCGACGACCCCGGAGGACTGTTCGGTCCGACGACCGTGCGCTGGTACCCGACCGTTCAGTGGTTCAACGGGGACGGCTTCGCCGATCTCCTTCGCTCGACGTCGCTGTACCGGAGGCTCGAACGGGACGTCCGTGAGCCCCTGCTCGACGCCATCGCCGAGCGCATCCGCACACGGATGGACGACCGAGCATCACGCCGCTATCTGAGCGTCCTCCGCGTCGGACGGCGCGCCGGGTGAGGCCAAGCGGCATCTCCGACCAGGCAGCGTCTCCGAACTGCCGGCCGCGGCCTAGCGATCTGAGTCAAAGATTCCATCCAGTGGCTCAGCCAGGATCATCACACGCCATGACTGCCACGCCCCCTCACGCCCAGAAATGGCCCATGACCGCGGGAACCGGGTCGCACTCGTGCGCCAGACATGACATATCCTCGTCAACGACCGATACCGGCCATTGCAGAACCGGCCGGGCACATTGTGAACGGGGAACGCAAGACCATGCGTGTTCGTCATGCCAATTCTCGAGCCGCCACCACAGGCACGGCGGGGCTCGCCATCCTGCTCGGTTCCGTATGCCTCGCCGGGGCCGGCGCTGAGACCGCCGCCGCGGACAGCCGTGCGACTCTGCCGATCTCGGCGGACTGGCCGCGGGGCGAGATGGTGGTGGATGGGGTCCACCACTCCGTCTTCATCAGCGACCCGAAGACCAACTCCGTCGTGGTCGCCGACTACACGGGCAAGACCGTGGGCCGAATCACCGGCGAGACCAGCGGCACCGGAATGGCGCTGAGCGAGGACTCGTCGACGCTCTACATAGCCCTGCCCGATGCCGACGCGATCTCCGCCGTCGACACGGTCACGCTCAAGGAGACCGCCCGCTACGCCACCGGCGCGCACACCGCCCCGCTGGACCTTGCCTTCGCCGGCGGCAAGCTCTGGTTCAGCTACGGCGAGTACGCCCAGGGCGGTGGCAACATCGGCTCTCTCGACCTCTCCGGCGTCAAGCCGGTCGTCACACTGAACCAGTCGGGCGGGGTGCCCTGGGAGTCGGCACCGCAGCTGACCACCGCTCAGGGAGTCCTCGTCGCGGGGAACAAGGACCGCTCCCCGGAGGAACTCGCCGTCTACGACGTCTCCTCCGGCACGGCGCAGAAGCGCGCCTACCGCAAGCAGATCATGCCCGACAGCCTCGGCGGCCAGGAAGACCTCGCCGTCTCGCCGGACGGGAAGGAGATCGTCACCGCGGACGGCACCGACGACTTCGTGACGAACCTCGGCTCCGACCTCTCCGGCGGCAAGGACACCAGAACCCTCGACATCCAGGGCGAGCCGGACGCCGTCCAGTACGCGCCGAACGGCGCCCTGGCCGTGGGGGTCCGTTACGGCAAGGGCGTTGACACGTACGTCTACCGGCCGGGAGACAACCGCGCGATCCGCTCCATCAGCACCGGCGACTACAACTCCGTGCAGCCGCACGGCCTGGCCTGGGCTCCCGACGGCAGCACGCTGTTCGTCCTCACCAGCGACGGCGCGGGCGGGAAGAACCTCGTTCTGCGCTCGTTCGACGACGCCACCAAGACGGTGACCAAGCTGAGCGTCAGTGCGCCCGCGAAGGCCCCGCTGGACGGGAAGCTGACCCTGACCGGCAAGTTCGACCTCGTCCTGCCCTCGCTTCCCGACTCCCTGCCGATCGAGGTGACGCGGACCGACCTCGCCTCGCCCACGGGCAAGTCGCTCGGCACCCGCACGGTGTGGCTGTCGCGCGACCGCGAGTTCGAGATCGAGGACACCCCGGAAGCGGGCGGCACGGTCACCTACTCCCTCCACTACCCCGGCGACGACACGCATGCCCCCGCGACCGTCACGGCCACGGTCGCGGTCCCGCGCAACAAGACGACGCTGACCCTGGACGGGAACGGCAAGACCGTCACGTCGGGGAAGAACGCCACACTGACCGCCAAGCTCGGCAAGACGTGGAAGGAGCGCAAGGTCTCGGTCTACGCGCAACCGGCGGGCGGTGCGAAGGAGTTGGTGAAGGCGGCCACGGTGGACCGTGACGGCAAGCTCGTCATCACCTGCAAGGTCACCAGGAACACGACCTTCACCGCGGTCTTCGGCGGTGACGCGCGCACCGAACCCGCTCAGGTCACAAGCACGGTCAAGGTCAGCGCACGCTGAGCCGTCCGGCCCGGGTCAGGGCACACGCTGCCCCGGGCCTGAGGTACCGGTGACCCGGCCCGGGCACACGCCCGGGTCGTACTCTTCCGCTGAGGCGTTCGTGGGGGCTGGCCGCCGAGGCCGCCGTGGGGGCGATGGTCGTTGTACCCGTCCTCCGACTCGCGCGGTTTGCCGTTGAAGACCTCGGCCTGGAACGGCAGACGCTGCAGCGCGCAGTCGAGGAACTGGATGGCGGTGGCCTGGTTCAGCGTCGGGTAGATCCGCGGGACGCGCAGACGGGTGCAGTCGTCGATCGCGGTGAAGGTGGCCGGGCAGCTGCTTCTCGTACCGCTTCCATCGGCGGTCGTGCCTCTTGTAGCGCCGCGAGGCCGACAGCCGGCCCATGTGCCTGGCGGGCGCTGCCGCCGCGCTTCGGGGCATCGATCTTCGCCGTCGCTTCCGTCTCACGGGCCGCGTCGTCGCCCCTTCTCTGGTCCTCGCGGGGCTGCCCGCTGCTCCGGCCCTCGCGGACTCCCCCGGTCCATCGACCACCCCGCACCTCGACGCGGTGGAGCAGGCGCTGCGCAAGGTCTCGCCCGGCCGCGAAGGCAGTGTCCGGGAGCGCACTGCGGGCAACCGGTTCGATTCCTCGACGGCCGACCCCTCGGACTGGCTGCTCCAGACCCCCGGCTGCTGGGGCGACGACAAGTGCGCCGATCGACCCGGCACCAAGCGGCTGCTCGCCAAGATGACCGAGAACACCTCTGGGCAAGGCGGCCGAGGACATCACGCTGAACGTGGCATCGATGACCACCTCGAAGACCGCGTTCTCCTGGAACACTCCAAGCTGCTCGTCGTCGACAACCAGTCGGTCGTCACCGGCGGCATCAACGGCTGGAAGAACGACTACCTCGACACCGTGCACCCGGTGACGGACGTCGACCTCGCGCTGACCGGGCCCGCCGCGAAGTCCGCGGGCAAGTACCTGGACACACTGTGGTCCTGGACATGCGAGAACAAGTCGAGCATCGCCAGCGTCTGGTTCGCCTCGTCGAACGGTGCGGGCTGCATACCATCGCCGGCCGGGGACACCGGCACCCCGAGCCCCGGCGGGGACCTCCCCGTGATCGCCGTCGGCGGCCTCGGCGTCGGTATCAAGAGCAGCGACCCGGCGTCGAGGTTCAGCCCGACCCTGCCCACCGCCGCGGACACCAAATGCGTCGTCGGGCTGCACGACAACACCACCGACCGCGGCTACGACACCGTCAACCCCGAGGAGAGCGCCCTGCGCGCCCTCGTCGCGAGCGCCCGCGACCACATCGAGATCTCCCAGCAGGACCTCAACGCCACCTGCCCGCCGCTGCCGCGCTACGACATCAGGCTCTACGACGCCCTCGTCGCGAAGATGGCCGCGGGCGTGAAGGCGCGCATCGTGGTCAGCGACCCCGCCAACCGGGGCGCGGTCGGCAGCGCCGGCTATTCACAGATCAGGTCCCTCTCGGAGATCAGCGACACCCTGCGCGACCGCCTCGCCCTGCTCACCGGCGACAGGAACACCGCCCGCACGACGATGTGCTCCACCCTCCAACTGGCCACCTTCCGCAGCTCGGACAGCGCCAAGTGGGCCGACGGCCACCCTTACGCCCCACACCACAAGCTGGTGTCGGTCGACGACTCGGCCTTCTACATCGGCTCGGAAAACCTCTACCCGCCCTGGCTCCAGGACTTCGGCTGTGTGGTGGAGAGCCCCGACGCAGCTCAAGGCGAACCTGCTCGCGCCTCAGTGGCGGTACTCGCAGGCGACGGCCACGTTCGACTACGCACGTGGCGTCTGCCAGGGATGAATCCCACTACAGGCACGAGCAACAGCTGAACAGCTGAGCAGACGCCCCCGGCCCCTGCACCACACGGGTCTCCGGGGCCCGGGGCGCACCGCAGCAGGTGCGATGCACGGCCGGACTCGACCAGCTTCATCGACTCCGGTGCGAGGCAGCCGTGATGAGATGTCGCCCCAGCCCGGCCTGGGCGCGTCCGCTGTCGGGAACCCTCTGCGAGCCGTCGAACGACACAGTGTCGTACGGGTCGGAGCGGGCGGCCTGCCTCCAGGCCGGACCAGCCGTCAGCTCGTCACGGACCAGCCGGTAGCCGACCTCAGGGAACAGGCACATGGCGAGCAGGAAGTACCCTCACCCGGGCCGGAAGATGACGCAGCCGCCGGTCCACCGTCCTCGCCGCCGTCAGGACCGCGTCGACGGGTTCGCACGGCACGACGCCGGCCGACTTCCTCGGCAGTCATCAAGGCGGCGAAGGACTGCGGAGCATCCCCGGAGTCACGCTGCTCGGAGCCACGGTCCACACCATGAACCCGGTGCTCGCCACAGCGTGTCGGGCAACGCTGACGGCCACGAGCCCTGTTCTCGGCGGCAAGCCGGCTCGCGCCTGTGCTGACATACCAAAACGGATGTCAGCACAGGACGAAGGCCGGTAGGAGGACGTGTCGGCGTACGGCACACCGCGAGCGACGCAGACCACGGCCGCGCTGTCGCTCATTGCCGCTACTGCACAGCCAGTCCTCCGCGGACGGGGGGTAGTTGGCCGGGTCAGCTGAGTGTCAGAGCGCTGTCGTCGATCACGAATGAGGTCTGGGCGGAACTGTCTTCGGTGCCGGTGAAGGTGAGGGTGACGGTTTGCCCGGCGAGGGAGGAGACGTCGAAGGTCTTCTGGCTGTAGCCGGTGGCGGCGTTGAGGTTGGAGTAGGTCGCCACAGTGGTGCCGCCCGCCTTGACGGTGAGCGTGTCGTACACGGTCGAGGTCGTCGTCTCGGCGGTGTCGATGTGCAGGTAGAAGCTGAGGGTGGCCTTGCAGCCGGAGGGGATGGTCACGGACTGCGAGAGAGTGTCGGTGTGGGAACTGCCGTAGCCGTCCAGCCAGGCGTCCCACGTACCACTGTGCGGGGCCTCTCCCTGTGAGCCGTACTGGCCGATGACACCGGAGCTGGCGGACCACACTGTGGTGCCGGACTCGAAGCCCGGGTTGCCGAGCTTCTGGCCGGTGGTGGTGCAGGTTCCGCCGCCGGCCGGGTTGACGGTCCAGGTGAAGGTGGTGGAGGCGGTGGCGTTCGTGTCGTCGGTCGCGGTGACGGTCACGTGGTACGTGCCGGCGGTGGTGGGTGTGCCGGAGATCAGGCCGCTGGCGGCGGCGATGGTCAGGCCGGGCGGCAGGCCGGTCGCGCTGTAGGTGAGCTTGGCGGACGAGGAGGAGTCGGTCGCGGCGATCTGCAGGCTCGCCGCGGTGCCGACGGTACCGGTCCGGTCACCGGGGTTGGTGACGGTGACGGTGTTGCCGCCAGGCTGGCCGCTGCCGATCGGCAGGCCGCCGGTCGGTGCGTACATCGCCACGTCGAAGGTGCTGCCGCTGGTGGCATGGGCGACGGGGATGACGGTGACGGCGTTGCCGCCGGACAGGACGGACGTGGATATGTAGTCGCCGAACATCCTGCCCTGCGTGGTGTTCGGCAGCCAGGCCAGCGTCATGGGGCCGGCGAGCTGGATCGGTGTCGTCCAGGTGGCGCCGCCGTCGGCGGAGGAGACGTAGCCGGCGTCGAGCTGGCAGGTGGTGTCCGTGCAGGAGGCGTCCGGGTAGTAGTAGTACGTCAGCGCGATGCGGGCGCTGGTGCCGGAACTGCTGGGGTCCACGCCGATACCGGGCACGAAATGGTCGGCGGAGCTGTTGGCCGCGTCGATCGGCACGCGAGCCGGCGAGCTCCACGAGGTGCCGTTCGTCGAGGTCGACATGATGATGTCGTTGCTGCTGCAGCTGGTACGGAAGCGGCAGTCGGACCAGACCGCGTAGACCCGGCCGGAGGCGTCGATCTCGGCGGACGGCAGCGGTCCCTCGCGCAGCGTGTCCAGCCGCGACATGTCGGCGGCGGCGTCCTCCAGGCCGGCCACCGGGTGGTGCGACACGGTGGCGATCTGCACGCTGGAGCCCCAACTGCTGCCGCCGTTGGTGGAGATGAAGGCGCGTTCACTGTCCTCGGTGGCGGAGGAGAACGGTACGACGACGGTTCCGTTGGGCTGCACGACCGGCTGCCCGCCGAGTCCGCTCGGGCTGTCGGCGGGGCTCTGCTGCGCGCCCCAGGTCGCACCGCCGTCGGTCGAGGTCTTCATGTGCTCGGCGTCGCCGGCGTTGGCGTCGTCGTACTCGGTGTAGCAGTGGCCGTAGTACGGGCTGGCGGAGTGATTGTCGCAGACCGTCCAGTTCTTGTCGTCGAAGGTGCCGGTGGAGACGGTGACCGGGGCGCTCCAGGTGTGGCCGCCGTCCGTGGAACGGCTCAGCTCCACGTCGACGTTGTTTCCGGAGCCGATGCCCAGCCACGAGACCATCCACACACCGTCCTTGGCGTCGTAGGCCACGGAGGCGTCGCTGGCGGCGGAGTACGGGCCGCCGGTGTTCGTGGTGGAACTGGGCAGGAAGCCGTGCGTCCACGTCTGTCCGCTGTCGGTGGAGGTCGCCCATCCGATGTTGGACGCCCCGCCGCCCGAGACCCGCCCGACCTGGAAGGCGGCGACGACGGTGCTGCCGAAGCTGTAGGTGTCCGGCTCCACCTCGGTGGCGTGCTGGGCCTGCGAGTCGGTGTACGGATCGCTGCTGACCTGGGAAAGGGCGGGGGCAGCGGTGTGGGGCGCCGCGGCAGCGGCGGCTGCGAACGAGGGAGTGGCGAAGGCCGGGGTGGCGAACGCCATGGCCGCGGCCATGACACCGATCAGCAGGGGTCTTCTTCCTCTTGCCGGTCTGGATCTGGACATACTGCTCCTATAACTGTGTGAACGGGTGTGCCAGACGCTGGTGATGCAGGACGGTGTGAATCCCGGTGCCACCGCTGCCGCCCGACAGAGCCGAATCCGGTGAGAGCGCGACGTGGCGCGGGTGGTGCCAGGACCTTCCGCGCGGCCTTCGTGGCACCGGTCGGCGGATGCGCGTCACTCCCGGTCCGCGATGCGCGGGCGCGACAGCGGCCCCGATCCGCCGTGGAGGACGCGCCGCAAGCGGCGCTCTCACGTCCGGTGGCTGATCGCCTTCACCGCGCTCCCGGCCGGCACCACCGGCTTCCCTCGAGCCGTCTCGCCGCTCCAGGTCGCTACGCCGATCGCGGCCGCACTCCCGGTGACAGCGGCACGGCGGTGTCTTTGGTCAAGTGTGAAGCGTGGCACTGAACATCCCTTCAAGCAGCCGGGGACGCCCGGTGGTGGGGGTGAAGGACGTTCGCGCAAGGTGCACGCGTGTTTGCAAGCCGGAGTCTGGACCCGTACATGACACCACGCAAGAGGGTGGCGCAAGAAAGTCCCCCTCTCACGGCGACCAGGACCGTGGCACCGGCCAGAGTGACCGTGAGCGGCTGGCTGACCACCGGCCGCCGGTAGGCCACGTATCCGCGCGCACCGACGGAGCGGACCGGCCAGGACCGACAGCAGCACGACCAGCAAGGCGGTGAGTTGCCCGGCCGGGTCACCGGCGAATCGGTGCTGCGGCCGTCCGGTCGGCCAAGTGGAGATGCCGCCGTTCACCCGTGCTTCGCCGTCGGGGGCCTGCGTGGGAAGGTCGTTGCGGCAGTTGCTGCCCTCCTCGCCCGATCACCGCTGTTCTTTCAGTCGAGCAGGACGCCGGGGTTGAGGATGCGGTGGGGGTCCAGGGCGTCCTTGACGGCACGCAGCGCCAGCGCGAAAGGCTCCGGGCGCTGGAGGTCGTAGCCGGGGCGGTGGTCGCGGCCGACGGCGTGGTGGTGGGTGATGGTGGCGTGGTGGCGGTGCAGGACGTCGGTCGCGATGGCTTTGATGTCGTCCCAGATCCCGACCTCGTCGCCGGGCCGGCCGGCGACGGCGACGGTGAAGTAGGGGGCGGCGCCGTCGGGGTAGACGTGGGTGAGGCGGCAGTTGATGGTGGCGGGGTGTCCGATGGCTTTCGAGGCGGCGGCGCCGACCTCGGTGCGGACGGCGTCGATCAGGACGGGGATCGTGTCCCAGGTGGCGGCGGTCTCGAAGGTCTCGACGACGGCGCCCATGCGGGCCAGTCCGTCGCGCAGGTAGGGCATGCGCAGGAACGCCGAACGCCACGCGCCCACGGCCGCGTCGGCCGGGGCGTCGCCGTCCGCCGCAGCCGTCTCGCCCCGGCCACCATGGGTGCGGGCCAGGTCCACGGCGGCCGCGAGGCGGTCGTGGACGGGAGAGGCCGCGGACTCGAAGCCCAGCACCAGGACGGCGGAGCCGTCGCGGGAGGCGCCGGACAGCAGCGCCTCGCCGGGGTCGAGCAGGCGGCAGTTGGCCGGGGCGAGGTCGGACTGGGCGATGGCCCGCACGGCGTCCAGCGCGCGGTGGAAGTCGGTGAAGGCCACGGACGCGGAGGCTTTGTGGCGCGGGCGTTCCCGCAGGCGCATCCATGCCTCGGTGATGACACCGAGCATGCCTTCGGATCCGATGAAGAACCGGTCGGGCGACGGTCCGGCGCCGGATGCGGGCAGGCGCCAGGACGTGCCGGCTCCCGCGGGCGTGACCACGCGCAGGGACTGGACGAAGTCGTCGATGTGGGTGTGGCCGGTGGCGTAGTGGCCGCCGGCCCGGGTGGCGATCCAGCCGCCGAGGGTGGAGAACTCGAAGCTCTGCGGGAAGTGGCGCAGGGTCAGGCCGTGGGGCCGCAGTTGGTCTTCCAGTACGGGGCCGAGGGTCCCGGCCTGGATGCGGGCTGAGCGGCTGGTGGCGTCGATCTCCAGGACGCGGTCCATCGAGGTCAGGTCGAGTGACAGTACGGCGCGGTGGGTGTCGCCTCGGTACTCGACGCCGCCGACGACCGAGGAGCCACCTCCGAAGGGGATGACGGCCACGCCGTGCTCGCCGGCCCAGTCGAGCAGGTCGGCCACGTCCTGGTCGCCGGTCGGGTGAGCGACGAGGTCGGGGATCCGGCCGGGCCGGCCTCGCAGGGCCCGGATGACGTCGCGGTAGGCCTTGCCCATGGCGTGGGCGGCGCGCGCCTGCGGGTCGGCGGCGACCAGGTGCGCCAGGGAGGGCGGGGGCGTCGCGGCGGGACGGCCGATGGGCAGATCCGCGATGCGGGGGATCGGCAGCAGGCGGGCCAGGGTGCCCGGCAGCATGGCCCCCAGCGCGGCGCATTCGGCGTCGTCGGGGTGGGCGTCGGCGTAGCCCCAGCCCCACCAGGAGCGGGCGCGGGAGGTACGGGGGTCGGTCGCGGTGGCGGACATGGGTGCGCTCCAGCGGGGTCCAAGGAATTTACCCGTCGGTAAATTACCCTAGGGTAAGATCGGGTTGCATGACAACGCTCTCCTCCAGAGCCGGCACCAAGGGCGTACCGAGGGCCGCGCGCGAACGACAGGTCCTGGCCGCGGCCACCGAGGAGTTCGGCCGCCACGGCTACGACGCCACCACGGTGGCCGCCATCGCCACCCGCGTCGGCGTCACCAAACCGCTCCTGCACCAGTACTTCG
This sequence comes from Streptomyces sp. NPDC025793, assembly GCF_055558375.1. Classification (NCBI taxonomy): domain Bacteria; kingdom Bacillati; phylum Actinomycetota; class Actinomycetes; order Kitasatosporales; family Streptomycetaceae; genus Streptomyces; species Streptomyces sp. NPDC025793. Next base: position 53,313 of record NZ_JBVHMR010000041.1, read on the forward strand.
GCAGCAAGCAGGACCTCTACCTCGCCTGCCTCAACCCGGTCGGCGGCCAACTGCTGGGCGCCATCCGCGCCGCGATGGCCGAACACGACACCGGCGCACCATCCACACCCCTGCGCGTACTGAACGCCCTGTTCACCGCACTCGACGGACAGCGCGAGGCGTGGTTCGTCCTCTACGACCCCTCGCTGCCACCCGACAGCGACGCAGCCCGTCGCGCGGCCTACTTCCGGGAGGCCATCGACGACCTCGCCGCGACCGGCACCGCCGACCTCCTGCACACCGCCGGAGCCAGCGACCCGCTCGACGCCGACGCCCTCATACACGTATGGCGCGGCCTGTGCACAGCCCTGGTCCGCTGGTGGATCAACCACCCCGAACAGTCCCCCGAGGCCATGACCCGACGCTGCGCACGGCTTCTGGGAGCCGCCCACGCCATCCTCGCCAACGGCGACGACAGCACGTGAACCGGACCTCGACGCCGGACGCATCGAGCAGCTGGACCAGCACGGACTGAGCACGTCCGGCGCGATCGAGATGTCGCCGGACTTCCACTGTGGCGGCAGCGCCAAGCCGCGTCTCTCAGGGAGAGGTTGGGGTTGCGATCAGGGTGATCACGGATGGGCAACGTCCCTGATTGGCAGCAGAGTTGACGTTGTCAGCAACTCCCATCAGCGCCGTTCCGGAGAAACCTCGATGCGCACCCGCCTCGCCGTCACCACCCTCGCCCTGGCCACCGCGCTCACCGCCGGTGCGGCCCTGCCCTCGGCGGCCGCCCCGCCCGCTTCCAGCGCCCGGGCGTCCGCGAACCCCAGCGTCCAGGACATCCTCGACCACCTGCCCGACGGTGTCGTTGCGGGCGCACTGGTCAGACGGGACGGCGCGGGCGCCACTGCCGGTCCGGTGACTGCTGACGCGTACGTCCGGATCGGCAGTGTCACCAAAGCCTTCACCAATACGGTGGTTCTCCAGCTCGTCGCCGAGCACCGGATCGGCCTGGACACACCGGTGCGGCGATACGTCCCCGAGGTGCTGCCCGAGGCGTACGACCGCGTCACCGTGCGCCATCTCCTCGACCACACGAGCGGCCTGCCCAAACCCGCACCGACCCCCGGCCCGGCCGACGGACCCGGATGGCAGCTGAAGTCCGTGACACCCGAGGACTTCCTGCGCGACTCGTTCGCCGCAGCCACCGGCACGCCGCCCGCACCTGGCTCCGAGCAGCAGTACAACGGGCTCAACTCCTTCGTCCTCGGCCTGATCGTCGAGAAGGTCACCGGCCACTCCTTCACCGCCGAACTGGAGCACAGGATCATCCGGCCGCTGCACCTGCGCCACACCAGCCTGCCCGCCGCCGACGACCCGATGATCCCCTCGCCCCACGCGGAGGTGTACGTCGACGGGCAGGACGTGACCGAGCAGAGCCCCTACCCGTGGGCCGAGGGAGGCATGATCTCCACCGCCGCCGACCTGGACCGCTTCACCACCGCGCTGTTCCGGGGCCGCCTGCTCCCGCCCGCCCAGCAGAAGCTGGTCTTCGAGGTGCCGCATGCGAACAACGCCACCGACAACACGAACTGTTCCGGCCCGGCGGCCTGCTACAGCATCGGCGGACTCATGCGCTACCAGCTCCCCAACGGCGAGTACGCGTGGGGCAAAACCGGTTCCCGCCCCGGCTGGGACAACGGAGTCTTCGCCACCCGCGACCTCCGACACCGCCTGGTTTACTCCCTCAACCCGACGGGGACCGGCAACGACCTCCCGTACATCAAGGCACTCGTCAACGCCGCACTCGCCGACTGACAGCCGCACCGTCCATCAGGTCCGGTGCATACGACCGGCGATCGAGGGTGTGCCGGACCGGCGAGGCTCTCCCCCAGACCGTGCAGGAAGCCGTCGTCTACCATGCGTCGCACGAACTGTCGGCTGAGCGCCTCTGCCCTTCTCATCTCGCCCGACGGGCACCACCGCCATTGCCAGCCGCGCAGGGTCCGAACAGAGGAACCCAACCCGTTTCAATGTCGAACTGACTTCGTACCTGGAGACAACATGAGCACCGCCCTTCTCGTGATGGACGTCCAACGAGCCATCGTGGACATCGCCGACGACGACTCCGGATACCTGCCACGCCTGCGCAGGGCGATCGACGGGGCCCGGGAGTCAAACATCCCCGTGATCTACGTAGTCATCGCGTTACGCCCCGGCTTCCCCGAAGTCGGCACGCGCAACAGGGCTCTCGCTGCCATCGCACGGGCCCGCCTCTACATCGAGGGCGCCCCAGGAACCGAGATCCACCCCGAGGTGGCGCCCCTGCCGGGCGACGTGGTGGTCACCAAAAGGCGGGCAAGTGCGTTCTCGGGCAGCGATCTCGACGTGGTGCTGAGGGCACGCGGTATCCACAATCTCGTGCTCACCGGCATCGCCACCAGCGCTGTGGTGCTGCATACCCTGTGCCAGGCGAACGACCTGGACTTCGGCCTCACCGTCCTCTCCGACGCCTGCCTGGACACCGACCCGGAGATGCACCGGGTCCTCATCGAGCGACTGTTCCCGCAGTGGGCGGATGTCGTCACCGTCGACGACTGGCTCAACGATCGCACCCCAATAGTGGGAGACCAGGTGGACGACAGGCACTAGTACTGCAACCGCATCTGGGGGTTGTGCCCTCGACGTTTGTAGTGGGAGCGGCGGGCTCGTGCCTGGCTGTGTCTACGGAAGTGTGACCAGC